>SXNL01000159.1 GCA_005777185.1 Myxococcales bacterium | reverse complement strand
CGAGGAACAGCGTACCGCCGTGCGCCTGCTCGAAGCGCCCACGGTGCGTCGCGAGAGCGCCCGTGAACGCGCCGCGCTCGTGGCCGAAGAGCTCCGACTCCTGGAGCGACGTGGGAATCGACGCGCAGTTGACCGCCACGAACGGGCCCTTGCGACGGCGCCCGTGGACGTGGATGGCGCGCGCCACGAGCTCCTTGCCCGTACCGCTCTCGCCGTTGATGCAGACGGCGATGTCGGTGTCGAGGACGTTGGTGATCTGGGTGTTGAGCTCGCGGATCGCCGGCGTGACGCCGATGATCTCGTTGAACACGAGCGGATCGCGCCGCGCCATCTCACGCACCCGCGACAGGAGCTCGACGCGCTCGAGCGCGCGGGACAGCGCGGCGATGAAGCGCTCGCGATCGAGCGGCTTGGTCACGTAGTCGTATGCGCCTGCGCGCATGACCTCGACCACCGTCTCGATGTTCGAGTTGCCCGTGACGACCAGGATCGTGAGATCGGGCACGACCGCGCTGAGGCGCCCGATGACGTCGAGGCCCTTCATGTCGTCGAGGCCGAGGTCGAGGCACATCACGGAGAACTCGCCCGCGCGCACGAGCGCCTCGGCACCCGACGTGATCTCGACGACGGCGTGCCCCGCCGCGGCGAGCCAGGCGCGCAGGATCTGCCGCGTGATCGGGTCGTCATCGACGACGGCGATCGTCTCCTTCCGGGACAGGGGCTCGCTCATCGAAGGGTCCTCGCGCTGCCCCTCACCCCCGGGCCCGAGCCCGGGGGACGGGGAGGCACATCATTTCTTCGCCGTCTTCTCCTTCTTCTTCTTCTGCTTCTCCTTCGTCGAAAGCTTGGGCTTGTTGTTCTTCTTGTCTCGCTCGACTCCCTTGGCCATGGGCGGCCTCCTTTCACCTCGAAGGATACTTACGTGCGGGGCCGCTCGTCCACTACCCAAGCTCGATGGCGGCGCCGGCGAGGAGCTCGCGCGTGGCCTGGTTGGGCAGGACGCCGAGGGCCTGGCGGACGTCGGGCGGGAGGACGATCTTGCCGTTGGCGGGCTCGGCCAGCGCGCAATCGCTCGCGAACGTGGCGCGGATGGCGTCGACGCGGGACGGGTCGAACGCGTACCGCGCGGCGAGCGCGTCGACGCACGCGTCGGGCGCGAGGACCTCCGCGGATACGAGGTGCGCGCCGTCCTCGTCGATGCGCGCCCACGGGCGGGCCGCGGCCAGCGCCCCATCCTTCGCGTCGGCCCAGAAGAGCGACGTGATCGACGGCCGATCGGAGTCGAGGGACATCGCGGGGAAGACCTCGCGCTTCGTCACGGCAGCGAGCGCGGGCGGCATGCCCTTCACGAGGTCGACCAGCGCCTGCGCGCCGCCCTTCTTCTTGGCCTTCCCGAGCCGGGCCTCCGCGGCGGGATCGAAGAACGCGCCCACCGCACCGAGCCTCCCGAAGAGGACGATGCCGTGCGCGCCCTCCTTCGAGGTGCGCCTGTAGCCGAGGCCCTGCCACGCGACGTCGTAGAGGCGATCGGCGTTGCGCGCGATGTGCGACGCGTAGAACAGCGAGTGGATGCGCGCGCCGCGGCGGAGAGAGTCGAGGGTTCGGGTCGCCACGGGGCGAGCATACTACGGGAGCGCCCGCAGCCACGCGTCGACCCGCGTCCACGGGAGTCGCGTCCGCGGATCCGTCACGAGCCCCATGTGCGAGGGCGGGGGGGAGCCGTCGTCCCTCGACACGACGCGCTCGAGGTGCACGGGCCCGCCGCAACGCCGCGCGAGGGCCTCGCCCGAGGCGGGCGTGCAGTTCAGCCGATCCCCCTCGCTCGTGAGCGCGTACACCGGGATCTGCACGTTCGCGAGCGCCGCGAGGTAGTCGTCGCCCGACGCGCTCCGCCAGGCGCCCATACGCGCGGGGGCGAAGATCGCCTGCATGTACTCGCCCGCCTCGTCGTCGCTCCCGAGGCGGAGACCGCGCGCCGGGAAGAAGCCAACGCGCGAGACGAGCCGCGCGCCGGCGGAGGAGATCCCTCGCTTCAGCGCGCGGAGGACCGGCGACGGCTCGAGCGAGGTCAGCCACACGTTCGCCGCGACGGCCACGATCGCGTCCGCGTCGAGGTGGCCCGTCCCCTGCGACGCGAGCGCCACGTGCCCGCCGAGCGAGTGCCCGACGACGAACACCCTGCCCTCGCCGCGTGCCCGCGCGGAGGAGACGACCGCGGGGAGATCGTGGACGACGAGATCGTCGTAGCGCCACCCCTCGCGTGTCGTCACGCCGCCCGAGTCGCCATGCCCCCGGAAATCGAACGCGATCGCGCGGTACCCCCGCCCGCGGAAGAAGGCGGCGAGGCACGTCGACGGCGGGCGCAGGAACTCCGACTTCCGCGCGAACATCGCGTGCGCGAGGATCACCGTCGCGAACGGCGGGGCCGCGGGCTCCATCGCGACAGCGCGGAGCGACACGCCGTCGCCCGTGAGGATCTCGATCTCCTCGTCCGCTGGAGCGGACGCGCTCGCGCGTGCTCCCACCGTGGTACGAGTGACGTCCCCCGCGTCGGCCCCGGGCGCGCGGCGCGAACGCGACCTCGGCCGCGGCTTCGTCATGGGGCGGCGGCGTGGTGTCTGTCGTAGGTCTGGAGCACGCTCTTGCGCGTCCGCGCCACGACCCCCATCGCGTGCGCGACGCGCCTGGCCGGCGGCACGCGAACGCCCGAGCCTTCGGTGGGGAAGAGGGCCTCGCACATGCCGTGGAACGCACGATCGACGGGGGGATCCTCCGGGAACCAGGGGAACTCGTGCCGCATCTCGCGGTTGAGCTCGGTCTGCTTGCGGAAGCCGATCGCGAGGATGCTCCTGGGATCGACGCCGATGGAGAGCAGATCGGGCTCCATCGCCTTGAGGCCCATCAGCGTGGAGAACAGGAGATCGAGCTCGAACAAGACGAAGTCGATGGCCTGCCGGACGCCCATGTCCTTGACGATGGCGGGCACGAGCTGGGTGCCGAGACCCACATGCCGCGCCTCGTCCCGCTCGTAGTAGGGGAGCAGCTCGCTGAGCACGGGCTCCACGTTCATCTCGCGGACGCGCTGGAAGATCGTGAGCGCGATCGTCTCGATCGTGAGCTGCATGCCCATGAGCTTCTTGCCCACGTCGTCGGTGCCGAGCGTCATCTCCACCACGCGGCGCGACCAGAAGTCGAGCGGCGGCGGACGGTACCCGAGCGCCTCGAGGTAGTCGTGCATCACGTAGAAGTGGCGGGCCTCGTCGTGCACCTGGCTCGCGGCGGCCATCTTGGGTTCGAGGTCCACGAGCACGTCGGCGAGCTGGGCGCTGATCTTCCACGCCGCGAGCTCACCCCACATGATGATCGAGAAGATGCGTCCGAGCGCGCGGGTCTCGCGATCGCCGAGGCGCGGCCGGCCGTGCTTCTCGACGAGCGACGACAGCACCGCGCGCCCGTCCCAGATGCGATCCTGGCCGACGTGGTAGATGCTCTCGAGCCGGCGCGCGCGCCGCGCCTCCGCGTCGGTGTACGCGCCGTCGAACATGTCGAACGGCAGGCCCCCCGCGCGTCCCGGCCCCTTCGGGGACCCCCCGAGGTTCAAGATGCGGCGAAGCCGGGACCTCACCCCCGCACGATAGCACCCCGCAGCGCAGAGGGGCGGCCCGAGATCAGTCGAGGGGCAGCGTCCACACCTCGTCGCCCGCCGCGAGGTCGAGATCGCGGGCGATCGCCTCGGGGATCCCGCAGGCGTCGTCACCCTCCTCGACGAAGGGGGAGAGGACGGCGCGGAAGTACGGCGGGCCGGCGACCTCCACCGCGAGGAGCGCCTTCTTCTTCGGCTCGCCGGGCTGAGCATGCCGCACGCGCCGCGGCCGCGCGCGCTGCACGAGGGAGACCTCGTCGGTCTTCGAGGTGAAGTGCGGCCCGCCGTCGAAGGGGTCGACGCGCTCGGCGTAGCGGAAGCCGATGCGCTGGAGCATCTTCTCCACGCCGCGCGTCTGGTGGCCGACCTTGCCGATGACGTCCTGCGCTTGCTTCGGGAGGAGCGACGCGTAGATCGTGCCCTCCGGAAACAGGCCGCGGATGAACTCCTTGTTCTTCTTGGAGAGGCGATCCGCCTCCGCGTACGTCATGCCTGTGAAGTGCCGTCCGAGCGCGTCCCACAGGTGGGACGTGCCGTCCTTCTCGAGCGGTGGGAGGAGCTCGGCGAGGAGCTCGTCGCGGAAGAGCTCGCGGTGCATCTTGATGTAGAGGAACCGCACGTAGGAGACGAACTGACCGAGCCGCTCGGGCGCCAGCCGGTACTCGGGGCGCATCACGAGCCCGCCGATCTCCGTGGGGCCGTTGTACGAGTAGCCGATCTTCAAGATCGTGTGCGAGAAGTGGCGGTCGAGGGTGGCCGAGTACCGCTCCTCGTCGATGACGTCGAGGTAGATGTAAGGCGCGTCGCGCCGGCCGAGCTGGGCGATGATCATCGAGGTGCCGATGATCTCGCCCTTCTCCCTGTCGCAGAGGACGAACACGTACTCGCGGCGCTTCGGATCCTTGATGGCGCCAGAGAAGCTGCGGAGCGACAGGTCCAGGATCGTGCGGATCCCCTCGCGGTCGTCCGGCAGGTTGACCGTGTTGAGGTGATGCGCCACGCGGAGGAGGTCGTCCTCGTCGGTGGGCATCGCGGCGCGGATCTCGTAGGACATCCTCCGGAGCCGACGAGCCTATCACAGCCGCAAAGCGTCAATTTATCAGCGCATTCCGGTCAGCGCGGTGGCGTTCGTCAGGGCTTGGACGGCGCGCAAGGGGGGCGGCGGCGGCGCGTCGAACGCGATCTCCCCCGTCACCGCATCGAACCGCATCCGGTCGTAGAGCGACCCGTGCACGAGGCAGTCCGCCGCCAGGAGCGACAGCACGCGCTCGACCAGCCGCATCCCCGGACGCGCGACGGGCAGCCACCCGCGTCCGCCGACCGTGTCGCGACACCGCTCGACCCACCCCTCGCGGATCGCCTCGTAGCCGAAGCCGTGATCCTGCGCCCCCGCGATGGCGCGTAGCACCTCGCCGAGCCGATCGTGGGTGGCGGCCATCAGGTGACCGATCTCGCCGGGCGTCACGGCCCTCCGGCTGGGCGGCACGCTGGAGATCGGCGCGGTGCGCGGCGTCAGCGTGACGAGGGGCCGGTAGCCGAGCGCGAGCCAGCGCGCGAGCTCTGGCTTCCCCCACGCGGCCTCGGGGGACCGAGACACGGAGAACGCGGCCACCGCCTCGCGACACGCCTCGCCGATCTGGCCCACGGTCCTGGGCGCCGGGAGGACGAACGGGCCAGCCGCGAGGGAACGGACCTGGGAGATCGCGATCGACATGCCGCGATGGGTTGCACGCGCCGGGCCAACTCCATAAGGTGGGCCTGGTGAAGAGGTTCCTGCCTGGGTTGTCGCTCGCGCTCGCGCTCGTGGGCCCCGTGGGGTGCGATCGATCGAAGGGCTGCGGGGGCCCGAAGGACGGCGACCGCGCGCGCGTCGCCGTGTCGATCTTCCCCGTGTACGATCTCACGCGCCGGGTGGCCGGTCCGGACGCGGACGTCACCTTGCTGCTCCAGCCGGGCAAGAACGAGCACACGTTCGACCCGACGCCGAGGGAGATCGAGGAGGTGTCGCGCGCGAGGCTCGGCGTGATGGTGGGCCTCGGCCTCGACCCGTGGATGGAGAAGCTCATGAAGGACGCGGCGCCCAAGGCCCGCGTCCTCAAGGTGGGCGATCGCGTCCCGACGATCACGATCACCCAGGAGGCCGTCGGCGAGGAGGAGGCGCACGCGGCGGCCAAGGGCAAGGAGGAGGATCACGACGACAAGGCGGGCGCCACCGATCCGCACGTGTGGCTCGATCCGCAACGCGCGCGCCTCATCGTGAAGCAGATCGCGGAGGAGCTCGCCCGGGCCGACGCCGCCCACGCCGCGGGGTACCGCGAGCGGGCGAGCGTGCTCGACGCGTCGCTGGAGAAGCTCGACAAGGAGACGGAGGAGCGCACGAAGGCCTGGAAGACGCGCGGGTTCGTGACGTTCCACGGCAGCTTCGGGTACTACGCCGACCGGTACAAGCTGCAGATCCTCGCCGTGATCGAGCCCTACCCGGGGACGACCCCCGACGGGAAGTACATCGCCAAGGTGCTGGAGGTGATCAAGGCCAAGAAGGTCTCGGCGCTCTACAGCGAGCCGCAGCTCGACGCGCGTCCCGCCAAGGTGCTCGCGGACGAAGCGAAGATCCCGCTCGGCGTGCTCGACCCTGTCGGCGGCGCCCCCGAGACCGACTCGTACGAGAAGATGATCCGCTTCAGCACCGACGCGCTCGAGAAGAACCTGAAGTAGATGGTCGACAAGGGCACACCCCCGTCGTCGGGCCACGTCCGCGTCCTCGACGTCAAGGGCGTGACGGTCCGCTTCGAGGAGAAGACCGTCCTCGAGGACGTCACCTTCCACGTGCCGATGGGCGAGTTCCTGTGCCTGTGCGGGCCGAATGGCGCGGGCAAGAGCACGCTGCTGAAGGCGATCCTGGGCCTCGTGAAGCCGGACGCGGGGGAGATCCTGATCTCCGGGATGCCCGCGGACGAAGGGCGGCGCAAGATCGGGTACGTGCCGCAGAGGAAGAGCTTCGATCGCGACTTCCCCGCGACGGCCGTGGAGGTCATCACCGCCAACCTCCGCGGAAAATGGCCGCTGCACGTGAGGACGCACGAGCGCGAGCTCGCCGTGCAGATGCTCGAGAAGACGGGGGCGGCCCGGCTCGCGAACGCGCAGATGCGCGATCTCTCGGGCGGCGAGACCCAGCGGGTGTTCCTCGCGCGCGCGCTCTCCACGCACCCGGAGCTCCTCATCCTCGACGAGCCGACGGCGGGCGTGGACGTGGGCGGCAGGGAGGCCATCGTCGATCTGATGGCCGAGATCTCGGCCTCCGAGACGATCGCCGCCATCCTCGTGACGCACAACATGCAGGCGATCGCGCGGTGCGCGGAGCGCGTGCTGTACCTCGAGCGCAAGGTCAAGGCGTGGGGCCTCTGGAGCGAGCTGTCGGGGGACCGCGAACTGCCCGCGATCCAGATCACGGGCGACCACAAGGCGCTCGCGATGGACGGGGACTGAGCGGGGACGGGGCCCTCGCCCCCCTGCGTCCCCGGTGCTACGATGCCCCTTGGGCCGACGTCCATCGGCCAGCCTCCACCCAGTGTAGCGCTGCATGCGAATCCGAGAGCCCGCCATCCCCCTCGTCCTGTGGATCTGCGCTGCGATCTGCGGGCACATGGCGTTCGGCGGAGGCGGTGCGGTGGTCGGGAAGCTGCACGAGGACCACAGCGCGCTGGCGATCCTCGGGCACCAGGCGCGCGACATCGCGCGACAGGGAGGGCAGACGCTCGAGCTCGACGCGGTCGTCCTCGACAAGGCCGAGAAGGACGACCCCGAGCCCGAGGAGGTCAAGCCCCCGGAGCCGCCGGCGCCGGAGAAGCCGAAGGTCACGCCCCCCGAGCCGACGAAGGAGGCCCAGAAGGAGGAGGAGCGGAAGAAGCAGGAGGAGGAGAAGCGCAAGGTCGCCCTCGTGCTCGAGAAGGACGATCCCCTGAAGAAGCTCGACACGCCCCAGCTCCTGCAGAACGACAAGCGCATCGCGGTCGTGCAGCACGCCGCGAAGAACCAGGAGGACAACCCGACGGCGAGCCACATCGCCGACGAGGCGAACCACGTCGAGAAGGAGGAGATGGCGACGCTCACGTCGCATGATCAGAACGACCCGAACCCGACCCCCGGCGGAAACCACGCGGGCGCCCAGAGCACGCCTGGCGACAGCGATCGCACGAAGATCGCCGAGAGCGACGAGCACAAGGGGGAGAAGAACCGCGCGCCCGGCGAGCGCGGGACGGAGTTCGACGTGCAGAGGGATCCGATGCCCGAGCGCCCCACGGGCCCGGTGGCCGTCGCCGCAAAGGAGACGAGCCCGACGCCGCCGCGTGGAGGTGGGGACGGGCGCGCCGTGTCCGCGCCGCACGAAACGAGGCCGCCCGAGCTCGCGCCCGGCGGGCAGGAGGCTCCCTCTCCCGAGGTCGTGCAGGGCAACGCCCGGGCGGCCTGGTCGTTCAACCCGCTGCGCCCCAACGCGGGGACGGGCGCGCTGCCGAACCCCGCCCAGGGGTCCTCGACGAAGACGCCGGCTCCGTCCCAGGGGGCGACGCGCTGGCTCGGCCTCGGGGGACAGGTGGGCCCGGGACAGATGAACATCAACCTGACCCACCAGGGCGTGATCGCCACGGTCGGGCAGGACCAGCTCAAGAAGGAACGCGAGGCCGACGGCGAGCGCCGCAAGAGCGAGCACCGCGGATCGTGGACCGCGTCGAATTTCGAGCGGTGGCGGAGCGCGATCGAGAACTACTCGCCGACCGTGAAGCCGGGCAACCAGACCGCGTTGAACACCGCGGCCGTGCCGTTCGCGTCGTACATCAACCACGTTCACAACCGGATCCACCCGATCTTCGCCGACAGCTTCCTCTCGTCGCTCGACAGCCTGCCGTCGGCCCACCCGCTCAACAACGTGCGCATGTTCACGCGCCTCGAGATCGTGGTCACGAAGGAGGGTCGCCTGGTCAAGATGGGCATCGTCAAGGCCAGCGGCGTCACGGCGTTCGACATCGCCGCCCTCGACTCGGTGTCGCGCGCGTCACCGTTCGGTCCGGCGCCGAGCGCGATCCACTCGCCCGACGGCAACGTCTACCTTCACTGGGAGTTCCACCGCGACGAGAGCGCGTGCACGACCGCGAACGCGCGGCCCTTCATCCTCAACGTTCCCGCGCCGGGCCCGCCGGTCGAGCCGCCGCCGGGCGATCCGAAGGGCCCGCCCACGAAGGAGCGCGGCGCACCCCCGCCGGTGAACCTGCACGAGGTCCGCGAGGGGAGGATCGAGACGTCCGGGGCCCCCCCGCGGGGCTGAGCGGGGACGCGCAGAGCGGCCGGGCGCCGGAAGTGGTACCGTCAGGGGGCCCGATGGCCAATGCGACCGCCACGACGCCGGGGACGCCCGCGCGATCACGACCGGCCAGGGCGGAGCCCGCGATCACCGCCGCGGCGTGGGGCAGCCGCCTGCTGGTGGCGACGGGCGCCACCTCGATCGTCTCGTCGGCGCTCGGCGTGATCGTCGTCCCGGGCCTGCGTGGCAACGCCGCGGAGCGGACCGTGGTGCTCTGGGAGAGGGTCAGCGGCACCCTCGGGTACGTGACGATGGCGCTCGTCGTGGCCCTCGTCTGCGGGGCTGCGTTCGAGGTCGCGCGGAGCCCGCGGATCCACGTCGTGTTCCGCATCGCCTCGGTCGCGTTCGCGGGGCTCGCGCTCGCCCTCGCGTCGCAGGGGCTCGTGGCCCGGCTGCACCCCGCCGCCGCGCTGGCGCTGCTGACGGCCGCCTCCGCGGGCGTCGGGGTCGCGGGGGCCGCCTCCGTCCGGGCGCGGCACACCCGCGCGGGTGGCTTCGTCTTGCTCGCGCTCGCGCTCGCCGCGACCTGCCACGGCCTCGCGTGGGCTCTCGCCGGGTACGCGGGGGAGCACGCGCGCGCAGGGCTCTACGCCGCGGCGCGAGGCATCTCGACGGCGGGCGTGGCGCTCGAGACGACGGCCCACGTCGTGGCGGTGAGCTGGCTCACGATTCGCGGACGCTGGCGTGCCCGCGTCAGCGTCTATCTCGCGGTCCTCGTGGCCCTCGCGCTGACGATCGTCGCGCTGCGCGCGGAGGCGGGACCGACCTTCGGCGGCGTCCTGCGCGCCGGTATCGTCGACGCGCAGGCGCACCCCCTTCCCTATGGCCTCCTCGCCGCCGCGAGGTTCCTCGCGCCAGCCTCCCTCCTCCTGGCCGCCAGCGCGCTCGGCGGGGACCCGAAGCTCCTGCCCACGACCGCCGTCCTCGCGCTCGCGATCGCCTCCCACGCGCGGTTCGACATGCCGATCGCGGCGCTCATGGGCGTCGCCGCCGGCCTCTGGCTCGCGCTCATCGCCGCCGACCCCCCGCGAACCTGACCGCGGAGCTCGAGGGGCCGCTCGGCTTCCTTGAAAAGGCGACCGCGCAGGTCGGGCACGTGGCCCCTGGAACCTGGACTACTTACGGTTCGGCGTGTAGCAGCCGATGCCGGCGGGCTGACCATTGAGCAGGAACACGCCGACGCAGTGCCCCTTCAGCGGGTCGCTCGCCTGGTTGATGCAGCTCCCCTGGTGCGCATCGCCCACCGTCTTGGGGCAGTCGGCGCACGACGCCGGCAGCGAGGTGCAGAACTTCTCGGTGGAGTAGTCGTCCTTCGTGCAGGCGCCGCCGTTCTTGCAGTCCTTGTCGGACTCGCACCGGGAGCAGAGCTCGCCGGAGATCTTGCACGTGCCGGCGCGGTGCTCGCAGTAGCCGAGGGTGGCGTTGCACCGGCCCTCGTTGGGGCAGTTGGTGTCGCGCGAGCACGCCGGCGCGCAGAACTTCTCGCCGTTCAGGTCGAGGCACGCCTGCAGGCGGCCGTTGGAGTCCGGCGGGCAGTCGATGTCCAGCTTGCACGAGTTGCAGAACTCGCGACGCTTGCAGACCTTCACCGTGGCCCCGATCGCGCCGCGCTTCGCGTCGACCACGTCGGGCTTGCTGTTGACGTCGACGCAGGCGAACTCCGCGGGGCAGTCGCTGTCGTCCGCGCAGTTGTAGCGGGTGCAGTAGGCCTGCGCGTCGGTGGGTGCCGTCCCGAAGCACCAGAAGAGGTTGGTGCTGTCGCAGTCCGGGTTCGCTTCTTTGCCCCCCGTCGGGTTGCACGGCGCGCCCCACTGCTTTTCACCGGGGGTCTTCACGAGCTGCTTACCCGCCTGACAGTAGAAGGCTGCGCCCTTGCCCGGCTCGGGGGCCACGCAGTTGAAGTTGGCCGGGCACCCCTGGACCGTGCCTGACGTGCGCTGGGCGAGGCAGAGGAGGCGGCACTTGGTCTCGCCCTTCTCCTCGATGCACTCGTTACCCTTCGCGCACTTCGCCGTCTCGCACTTGGCGGGAGGCGCCGGGAGGACGGTGTTCGTCCCGCTCGAACAACCCGAACCGACGACGACGACGCTGCCGAGGGCGCCGAGCGCCGCCCAGAAAAATGCTTGCAACTTCATGTTGTTGACCCCGATAGTTCGCCGGATCGCCGGGGGAAGGCGCGCGGCGTGAGCGGAAGATTTTCGTAAAGCTGGAAAGGGACGGCCAGGAACTCACTGGCACGTGGTTGCGCCTGGACGGAAATGGAGAACACTTGTCGGTGAGGCACGATTACCGCTTGACCGTAGCGTCGGTCGAGCTAGCTTCGAGCCGCATCGATCGGATAGCACCAACCTCTCGAGGTGTCACATGAGAAACCCCGCGCTCCCCTTGGCCGTGTCCGTCGTCTCGCTGCTCGCCATCATCGCCGTGTCCGGTTGTTCCTCCGCAGGAACCACGACGCAGGAGAAGGCGCCGGAGCAAGACAAGGGGCTCGATCCGACGGGCGGCGCCGCGGTCGACACCACGGGCAAGAACCCGGACGGGGTGCCGTACCCCTCGACGGGCATCGGCACCACCTCGGGGACGCACAAGGCGACCGCTGTTGGGAAGCCTGGCGACCGCATCGCGAACTTCAAGTTCGTCGGCTACATCAACGGCGACAAGGCGGGGGGCCTGAAGCCCTTCTCGATGGCGGACTACTACGATCCGAAGGCGAAGACGATCAAGCTCATCCACATCCAGGCCGCGGGCATCTGGTGCGGGTACTGCAAGCTCGAGTCGCAGCTGATCGCCCCGATCGCCGACGAGATGAAGGCCAAGGGGATGATCCTGCTCACCACGGTGGCCGAGGGCAAGACGGGCGGCACGCCCGCCGTCCTGGCCGACCTCGACGCCTGGCTCGGCATCGCGCAGAACCCGAAGTACACGATCGCGCTCGACCCCGGGAACAAGAACCTCGGCGTCTTCTACACGGCGGCCGCCCTCCCGTGGAACGCGTGGGTCGACCCGCGCACGATGGAGATCCTCGAGGCGCACGAGGGCGGATATGCCCAGGGCACCACGAGCGACAAGGTCCGGCAGGACTTCGACAGCTGGCTGAACTTCGTCAACAACATCTACAAGCCGTCCGGAACGTAGTCCGCGCGAGCGCCAGCGTCCGGGTTCGTGCTATGCCAGAGGCATGAGCTCCTCGCGCGCCGTGGTTTCGTTCGCCGTCCCCTTCATGCTCGCCGCGTGCGGGGCGCCTGATGCGAAGACGCCCGCGTCCACGGCGGCTTCCTCGTCGAGTGCGTCGGCCGCCACGTCCACGACGGCGAGCGTGCAGGACTTCACGACGCGCGATCTCGACGGCAAGACCGTGCGCCTGTCCGATCACCTCGGGAAGAAGGTGATCCTGATCGATTTCTGGGCGACGTACTGCAAGCCGTGCCTGGCCGCGTTCCCGCACATCCGGCGCATCCACACGGCGAACAGCGCGAAGGGCTTCGTGGTGCTCGCCATCGCGATGGACGGGCCCGACACGATGGGCGAGGTGCCGGCGTTCGCGAAGCGGAACAACCTCGACTTCCCCGTCCTGTACGACGAGGACTCGCGCATCGCGAGCATCCTCAACCCGAAGAAGTCGGAGCCCCTGGTCATCCTCATCGACAAGAGCGGCAAGGTCGTCCGCGTACGGGAAGGGTACAACCCGGGCGACGAGAAGCTCATCGAGGCGGACGTGACCCGCCTCGTCGCCGGCCAGGCCGTGGAGTAGCGGATAGTCCTTGGGGGCGCGCCCGGATTTCGGGCAATCTACGCGCGTGCTCCCAGCCAAGAAGCCAGGCCTCGTGGCGATGTTGCTCGTCCTTGGCTCGTGGGCGGCGCCGGCACGGGCGGTCGAGCTCGCGAAGGTGGATGGCAAGCCCGTCTCGGTCGACGTGACCGAGACCGCCATCGGCACGCAGCGGTTCGCGGCTCGTACCGCCGAGGGGGAGCTGCCGAACGACAACGGGTGGGGTGCGTTCATCAACAAGCTGAACGTGCTGCTCAAGTGGGACAAGCTCACGCTCGGCACGCGCCTCGACGCCTCACTTTACTGGCTCCGGCCCGAGGATCGGGACTTCGCCGACCCCCGGGAGAAGAAGAACGCGGTGGCGGACGGCGCGTCGCGCTTCCGGGACACCGTGTACCCCGCGAAGCTCTGGCTCACCTACAAGCGGCCGGGGATCGAGGTGACGGCCGGCGACGCGTACGTGCAGCTCGGGCGAGGGCTCGTCCTCTCGGCGCGCAAGCTCGACGAGCTGGGCGTGGACACGACGATCTTCGGCGGGAAGGCGGTCGTCCAGCACGATCCCTTCCAGGTGGTGCTCGTCGCCGGCTTCGCCAACCCGACCCGCATCGACGAGGCCAGCGGCCGCGCGCTCTACCTGCCGCGGCCCATCGCGGGCGACGCGAAGAGCGCGCAACCCCTGTACGGCTCGGACCGGATCGTCGGCGCCGAGATCCAGTCGGGCCGCGGGCTCCCCCTCGTCCTCGGATCGCGGATCGCGCGCCTCACTCGGTGCGCACCGTACCAGTACGACGCGGCGGGCAAGGTCGTCGGCGGCGGCGTCTTCGACGCGCCGCTCGGCTCGTGCGCCCCCGACGACACACAGGCGTGGATGGCCAGCGTGTCCAGCGTCGCCAGTCCCGTCGCGTCCTCGACGGAGGTGGTCGTCGCGAGCCAGAGCGTCGAGATCCCGAGCCTGTGGAAGCACGGCTCGCTGTACGTGGAGGGCGCCGTGCAGCGCCGCGCGCTCGACGACCCCCGTCAAGCGGACACGCAAGGGAACGCGATCTACGGGGTGCTCGCGACGAGCTTCGGCAACGTGAACAACACGCTGGAGGTGAAGAGCTACCGGAGCTTCTACCCCCTGTCGGCGGCGATCAACGGGACCCGCGCGGGTGCGTTCTCCGCGCTCGCGTACAGCGCGTTGCCGACCACCGAGCCGATCACGCAGGACGCGATGTTCGGGTCGTTCAACGCGTGCGTCGACGGTGGACGGCTCCGCACCGACGTGCGGATCCGCCAGAGGCTCCTGGTCTACGGGGCGCTCGGCTATTACCGGACGAAGTCGGAGGTCCCGGGTGGTGGCTGCGACGCGGCAGGTCGCTTCCGCGGCGCGAAGGCGGACGAGATGCAGACGGTCGTGCACGACGTGACCACCGGCTTCGAGTGGCGCTTCGACAACGACCAGTCGTGGGTCTTCGCCTCCACGAACGCGCGCAACGACGTGAAGGACTCGGACCATCCCTTCTACCGCGAGGGATCGATGCAGTTCCTGGTGAACAAGCAGATCTCGGGGCCGTACGCCGCGGAGGTCGTGGGCCGCCACCGGCTCCGCTGGCAGGAGGGCGAGAACCTGCAGACGGGGACGGCCGAAGCCTACTGGCGCGAGGGGGAGACCTACACGTCGCTCAAGATCGCGCCGACTTGGGTGTTCACGCAGGGCTTCGAATACACGACGCGCGCCGGCTTCCCGACCTACTACCTGAACGGCTCGCTGCTCTACCGGATCACCCCCAACGACAACGTGAAGTTGCTCGTGGGACAGCAGCGGGGCGGCCTCAAGTGCGTGAGCGGCGTGTGCCGCATCTTCCCCGCGTTCGAGGGCATTCGCGCCGAGCTCACGCTCCGGTTCTAGCGCCGACGCCGTTCGGTTAGGCGCGATCCAGCGAGAAAGAAGGGGTGCCCCCACTCGCCGCGCTACGCGCGTCGGTCTCCCCCAAATCGCGCGCTACGCGCGCTCAAGAGCTGTCCAACAATTGCCGGGGGCTGCCCTTCGTTGACGTTGACGTTGACGTGAGCGTTGACGTTGACGGCGACGGCGACGGCGACGGACTGGCGAGCTGGATGTGCGCTTCGAAGGCGTTTCCTCGCAAAATCTCGCCGAGAGCGGCCCGTGGCCTAGCCAGGAATCGTCGCCGTCG
>SXNL01000158.1 GCA_005777185.1 Myxococcales bacterium | reverse complement strand
TCGCCATCGCGCGGCTGCGGGCCGCGAGGGAGGAGCGCGAGCGTCGCGCGGGCGACGCCGCCCGCCGCGCCGAGGCCACGGCGCGGTCTCGCGACCTCGAGGCACGCGTCTCGGCGTTCCACGCGCGGGTGCGGGATCTCGTCCGCGAGTACGCGCCAGAGCTCGAACCTCTCTCCCCCGCCGACGCGGCCCGCGAGCTCGTCGACCGGCACCGCACAGCGGAGACGGCGCGCGCCCAGAAGGCCACCTACACGCGGCTCCGCGAGGAGCGCACGCGGGACCTCTCCGAGCAGCGTGCCCTGCTCGCCGAGGCCGATCGCCGGCTGGCCGACCTCGTGCGTGCGGCCGGCGTCCCCGACGCGGCGGCGCTCCCCGCCGCGGAGGACGGCTCGCGCGCGAGGCGCGAGGTCGACGAGGCCATCCTCCGCCTGGATCTCAGGATCGCGGAGGCCGGGGGTGGCGTGTCGCTCGAACGTCTCACCGCCGAGTGCGCGGGGGAGGACCTGCAGCTCGTTCGGACGCGCATCGACAACCTGGAGCGACGACTCGAGGAGCTCGTGGAGGCCTGGAAGGGCGCGCACGAGGACCGTATCCGGACCGAGCTCGGCCTGCAGGGCATGAAGGAGCGCACGCTCGGCGCGAACCTCGCGGTGGAGGTGGAGAGCACGCTGGCCGCGGTCCGTGACGATGCCGAGCGGTGGGCCGAGCTCAAGATCGCCGCGGCGATCCTCGCGCGCCGCGTCGCCCGCTACCGCCAGAAGGCCGAGGTGCCGCTGCTCGACCGCGCGAGTGTGCACTTCGCGGCGCTGACGGAGGACGCCTTCACGGGGCTGAGGGCAGACGGGGACAGGCTCCTCGCGAGCCGCGCCAACGGCAAGGAGCTCGGCGTGCGCGCCCTGAGCGATGGCACCCGGGACGCGCTCTACGTCGCGCTCCGCGTGGCGAGCCTGGAGCGCGTCGGCGCCGCCGGAAAGGCGCTTCCCCTCGTCCTCGACGACGTGCTCGTCCACCTCGACGATGCCCGGGCCCGCGCGTCGCTGCGGGTCCTCGCGACGCTCGCGCGATCGATGCAGGTCCTGTTCTTCACGCACCACACGCGGCTCGTCGAGCTGGCGCGCGAGGTGGTTCCAGAGGACCGACTCGTCGTGCAGGAGCCTGGCGGGACGCGGGCAGGGTGATTCAGTTCGCCCGCGCCGCCGCCGCCTTCTCGGCGGCGCGGCGCTCGTCCGGTGTCGCCGCGACGCCACCCGCGTCGGCGATGGAGACGCGCATCCGACCGAGGAAGCGCCGCCAGACGGCCATGCTCAGCTCGGGGGACACGCGCTCGAGGTACCACAGCGCCTTCCACCAGCGCGGGATGACGATGATCGCCTCGTCGCGCGCGACGGCTGCGAGCGTCTTCTTCGCCATCACGTCGACGTCCATCGGGCGGGTCTTCGCCCACATCGCGAGGATGTGCTCGTCGCTCACGCCCGTGTAGTTGAGCCGTCCGAAGCGGCCGCCCGTGAGGATGGGCGTGCGGATGGCGCCGGGGCACAGCACCGAGACCCGCACGCCGTGGCGTTCAGCCTCGATGCGGAGCGCCTTCGAGAGGCCCACGACCGCGTGCTTGGTCGCCGCGTAGCTCCCCTCCCCCGCCCCCGTGACGAGGCCGGCGACCGACGCCGTGTTCACGATGTGCCCCGATCCCTGCCGGATCATGATGGGGTACACCGCCTGGATGCCGTGCGCCACGCCGCGCAGGTTCACGTCGATCACGTCGTCCCAGTCGCGCGGCTCGTAGGTGTCCATCTCCCCGCCGACCGCGATCCCGGCGTTGTTGAACAGGTAGTCGATGCGCCCCTCGCGCGCGGCGATGTCCCCTGCGACCCGTTCGAACGCCGGCAGGCTCCGGACGTCGAGCTCCACGCCGACCGCTCGGCCACCGTCCGAGCGGATCTCCGCGGCGACCCTGTCGGCGACGGCTCCCTGCCGATCGGCGAGGATGACCTCCGCCCCACGCTTCGCGAGTGCGCGGCCGAGGGCGGCGCCGATGCCCGACGCCCCCCCGGTGATGAGCGCGACCTCGCCCTCGTGCGTTCTCTTGCTCATGGATCGCCAGGCTACCACACGGGTATGCTCGCGCCGTGAGCCCACGCATCTGGCACCTCGACTGCTGCACCATGTGCCCGTTCGGGCGCTCGATCGTCAACGGGACCGGCTCGTTCTTCGAGGTGGGTCGGATGGTCGCGCACGTCCTCCTGATCGAGGGCGAGGACGGCCTCGTCGCGGTGGACACGGGCGTGGGCCTCGACGACTGTCGCGAGGGCGCCGCGCGCCTCGGCCACGGCTTCATGGCGTTCGCGCGCCCGACGCTCGATCCCGCCGAGACGCTGCTGCGTCAGGTCGAGCGCCTGGGCTTCAGGGCGAGCGACGTGAAGCACATCCTGCCGACGCACCTCGACGTCGACCACGCGGGAGGCCTCCCTGACTTCCCCGAGGCCACCGTCCACATCCTCGAGGCCGAGAAGACGGCGGCCATCGAGCGGAGGACGCTCCCCGAGAGGCTCCGCTACCGGCCCGCCCAGCTCGCCCACGGCCCGCGGTGGAAGGTGTACGAGCCCGGCGGCGAGAGGTGGATGGGCCTCTCCAGCGTCCGCGCCCTCTCGGACGACGTGGTCCTCGTGCCCACGTACGGCCACACGCGCGGCCACGCGTGCGTCGCGGTGCGCGCAGGCGAGAAGTGGCTCCTCCACTGCGGCGACGCGTACTTCTTCCACGGCGAGATGCAGCCCGAGCCGACGTGCCCCCCCGCGCTCCGCTTCTTCCAGGGCCACGTGGCCATCGACGACAGGGCGCGACTGGAGAACCAGGCGCGACTCCGGACCCTGCACGCGGAGCGAAAGGCCGACGTCGAGCTGTTCTCGGCGCACTGCATCGTGGAATTCGCGCGCTACCAGGCGAGCTGAGCCCGTGCTACAGACCCCGCGAAACCCTCCCGGGAGGTCCCGAATCATGCGTCTCGTTCACGTCCTCGGCTTCACCGCCGCCACATCCGCGCTCGTCTTCGCCTGCTCGTCATCGACGACCACCTCGACCACCGGCTCGAGCGGCGGCTCGAGCGGCGGCTCCAACATCGACGCCGGTCCGCCGCCTGCCGACGGCAGCACCGCCGACGGATCGATAAGCTCCACGAAGGACAGCGCCGCCGACACGGGCCCCGTCGACCTCTGCGCCGGCGAGACGAGCATGGCGGGATGCCAGACGTGCTGCGCGAAGGACAACATGGCCGCCTACCAGGCGTTCCAGACCGCCTTCCTCGCGTGCGCGTGCAAGCCTGCCAACTGCCAGACGCAGTGCGCGACCACGGCCTGCGCCGCGACGATCGCCAACCCGGACGCGGCCTGCACCGCGTGCCTCAACGGCGCCCAGGCCGGCGCGTGCAAGGCCGACATCGAGGCCGTGTGCACCGGCTCCGGCGCGTGCGTCCCGTTCTACGCCTGCATCACGAAGAGCTGCACGGGAAAGACCTGACGCGCCGGCTGCCGGCGCCAGGGCCGCGCCGAGCCCCGGGCAGGATGCCGCCGAGCGCGTCCCGACCTAGGGTGCCTTCTCCGCGAGGTAGGCGCGGTACGCGTCCGTGTTCGTCTCGCGGCCGAGGAAGCGCGCCACGAGGGCACCCGCGTCGTCACTCCCGCCGGGCTCCAGCACGGCCGCGCGGTAGTCCGCCGCGGTCTTCGGGTCGAACAACCCCGCTTTCCTGAAGCGCGAGAACATGTCCTGCGCGATCGCGAGCGCCCACTGGTACCCGTAGTATCCGGCGTCGTACCCCATGAGGTGGCCGAACGTGGCCTGGAAGTGCGTACCCTCCACGTACTTGAACGGCGTGTAAGCGGACTGCACCTCCTCGAGGACCTTCGTCGTGTCGAAGGGTGGCTCGCGCGTGTGGTACGTCTGGTCGAGCGCGGCGAGGAAGAGTTGACGCGCCGTGCCGAGGCCACGGCCGAAGCCGCGAGAGCGCGTCATCGCCGTGTGGAGCTTCGCCGGGAGCACCTCGCCCGTCTTGTGGTGCTTCGCGAAGAGGTCGAGCACCTCCTTCGACCAGGCCCACTCCTCCAGCATCTGCGACGGAGCCTCGACGAAGTCGCGCTCGACCGACGTGCCGCTGAACCGGGACAGCTCCGATCGACTCAGGAGGTGGTGGAGGACGTGTCCGAACTCGTGGAAGAAGGTGACCGTGTCCTGGTGGCTCATCAGCCCCGGCGCGTCCTTCGTCGTGCGCGGGAAGTTGCACACGATCGCCGAGATCGGCGTGAGGCGCTTGCCGTCCAGCATCCTGCGCGCGTCGCGGATGCTGAACACGGCCGCGTGCTTGTACTTTCCCGGGCGCGGGTGGAGGTCGAAGTAGAACCGACCGAGCAGCTCGCCCTTCGCCGAGACCACCTCGTAGGTGCTCACGTCCCCGTGCCAGGCCGCGGCCTCCACCTTGCGGTAGCGCACGTCGAACAGCCGCTCGGTCACCGCGAGCAACCCCTCGCGCACCTTGCCGACCTCCAGGTACTCGCTCACCACCTTCGAGTCGAGCCCGTACTTCTCCTTGCGGACGAGGTCCTCGAGATAGAGGCGATCCGACGGATAGATGGGTCCGCCCGGATCCTGGCCGATCTTCTTCTTCATCGCGCGGAACTCCGCGAGCTCGTTCGCGTTCTTCGCGGCGAGGTGTGTCCGGAGGCCGTCGAGGAACGTCGCGACGGCCTTCGGCGACTTCGCCATCCGGGGCTCGAGGACGTAGTCCGCCCACGTCGCGTACCCGAGGAGCTTCGCCTTGCGGGCGCGCACGGCGAGGACGCGGTCGAGGAGCGCGACGTTCTTGTCCGCGGCGCGGTCGTCGAACTTCCGGTAGAGCTCGAGCGCGAACGCCCGGTCCTTCGCGTACTGGGCCACGGGGAAGTAGTCCGGGTAGTCCGTCGTGATCTTGATCTTCCCGCTCGCGTCGGGCTTGTGGGACTCGAGGTAGGAAGCCGGAAGACCCTCCAGCTGCTTCGGCGTCGCCTCGACGGAGAGCGTCGCGCTCGCCAGGTTGTGCTCGAACTCCTGCGAGAGCTTCGTCAGCTCCTCGTTCATCGCCCGGAGCTCGCCCTGCTTCTCGGCCGGGAGATCGAGCCCGTTGCGCCGGTAGTCCCGCAAGACGAAGTCGAGCATGCGCGCGCGCGGCCCCTCCAGACGCTCCTTCCTCGCGGCGTACCGCTTGACGACAGTCGCGAGCGTGGCGTCGAGCCAGATCTCGGTGTCGAGCTTCTCCATCTTCGGCTCGCAGTCCTTGGCCGCCTCGCGCACGGCCTCGTCGGGGTGGGCGACCGCCATCAGCCCGGCGAAGTCGCCGCCGCTCTTCACCGCGAGCGACACCTCGTCGAACCGTCCGATCGTCGCGTCCCAGGTGACGGCCTCGGCCGGGGCGTCCTTCAGCCTCCGCACCTCGTCGAGGCTCGCCCGCGCGCGGGCGATGCCGGCGTCGCAGAGGCGCACGATCCCGTCCTTCGTCATGCCCGTCGCCGTCGGGTCCGTGTCGAGCGCCAGGAGCTCGACCTTTGCCGGGCCGACGCGCTCCGCGCGCGGCGGCTCGGGGACCCGCGGGAGGGGCGGCTGCCGCGGGGGTGGAGCCGCCTCCTGCGCGGGTCCGCACGCGAGCGCGACGAGGATGGGAGAGGCGACGAAGAGGGCCCTTCGCGTCGTTCTTCTCATCCGGTGTACCCTACACGCGTACGCCCGCGAACCGTTTGCGTTTTTTCCCGTCGGGGGCGGAGATTCCCGTATAGTTCCGCCATGTCACTGAGCTCTCTCCTGGTCCAGCGGGAGATCGCGTCCATCCGGGAGGTCGAGGAAGCGCTGGCGCGTCAGGTTCTCTACGGGGGAGACCTGATCACGAACCTCCTCGAACTGACGCACCTCGAGGAGGCCGGCGTCACCGCGATCCTTGCGGAGTCGTTCGGGAGGGACGCGGCGCCCGTCGGGGAGCTCCCCGCGCCCTCGAAGGAAGCGAAGGCGCTCATGACGGCCGAGCTCTGCGTGCAGCACGCCGTGGTCCCCCTCTCGCTCGGGGATGGCACACTGGTCGTGGCGACCGCGGAGCCCCTGGCGACGGACGTCGTGCACGACCTCGGGTTCACGCTGTCGGTCACGCTCGCACAGCGGATCGCGCCGCACGTGCGCGTGCAGGAGGCGATCGCCCGCGAGTACGGCGTCGCGCTCGAGCGGCGCATCGATCGCCTGCTCGTGAGGCTCCGCGGCGGGGAAACGGGGAGCAGCGCCGGCTCGTCGCCGAAGGAGCCGCCGGTCGTGGCCCCGCCACCCCGCCCGCTGTCCGAGCTGCCGCGCATCATGTCCCGCTCCCGCGACGATGAGGGAGACAGCGAGGACCGCCCCCGTCCGCCGGCACCCCACGGCGCCGTCGTCAGCGCGCGCGTCGTGTACGCGCCCGAGATCCGCGGCGGCCTGAAGGACGTCCTCGCCGAGCTGAAGCGACCCGAGCCTGGCCCCCCCGCCACGGTCGTGGAAGGACGCCCCCAGCGTCGCAGCACGCCGCCCGAGCGGGAGCCTCCGAAGACGCGCGTCAAGAAGCCGCGCCGACGGCGCGGACCCATGGTGACCGAGACGGCGAACGCCGAGATGGAGTCCGCCGAGGACCGCGACACGATCCTCGAGATCCTCTTCGAGTACAGCCGCCAGTTCTTCGACTACACGGCGCTCTTCATCGTGCACGGCGAGATCGCCGAGGGGTGGGACGCGTTCGGCGACGGCGCGTCGCGCGAGCGCGTGCTCGAGATCGGGGTCCCGCTGGACATGCCCAGCCTGCTCGCCACGGCGCGCGCCAACGGCAGGGTCATTCACGCGATGCCGACCCTGCAGGGCCTCGACGGCGTCTGGCTCAAGGATCTCGGCCTCCGTGGAGAGACGGCGCTCGTGATCGCGCCGGTGATCGTGGGCCGGCGGCCCGTCGCCATGTTGATCGGAGACGGCGGCGCGGCGGGCGTGGACCCGGAGACGGTCGACCAGGCCGCCTGGATCTCGGGCCTGGCGGGCGCGGCGTTCGAGCGCATCATCGTGCGACGCAAGGTCGCCGGCTATCAAAAGCCGGATCGACCGGCCGCGCCCGCGGGCGCGGCGCCCGTTCCACCACCCCCGCGCGTGCCCTCGCTGGACGTCCCGCCCCCGGCCCCGATGCCGCCGGAACCGGAGCCCGCCATGGATCCCGTGCCGCCCACGGCGCGGTCGGGGCCACCTCCGAAGGGCCCGGAGGACGCCCCCGCGGCCCCACCGCCCGAGCCGCCGCAGGCGGAGACCACGCCCGCGAGCACGCTCCTCGGCGAGCGGCCGCCGCTGTCCCTCGCCGCGGAGATCATCGCGGCGCCGATCATCGAGATCGCGAAGGGCGTGAGCGAGGAGCCGCCGCCGGTCTCCGTCGAGGTGCCGCTCGACGACGCACCACCTTCCGAGCCCGAGGAGCCGCAGCCGGTCTCCATCGACGTCCCGGTACCCTCCGTCGAGCCCCCTCCCCCGATGCCATCCGCTCCGGCTTCGGTGCGTTCGAAGGCGCCGCCGAGCGTCCCGCCGGACTCCGAGCAGCGCGCCGTGCCGCTCCACGCCCCGCCGAGCAAGCAGGCCGTGGGCGTCAAGCTACCCTCGATCATCGTGGCCGACACCTTCGGCGACTTCAAGCCCATGGTCGATCGTTTCCTCGACGCGGGCGACGAGAAGACCCGGGCCGAGCTCCTCCGCGCGGGCCAGGACGCCATGCCCGCGATCATGAGCCGCTTCCCGGGCCCGCTGAAGGTCGACCTCTCGCGCCTCGACGAGACGCCGGGCCCCCGGGCCAGCGAGTGCGGGCCGCTCCTCGCGCTCGTGGCGGGACAGCGCAAGGTGGCGCTTCCCTTCGTCGTCGAGGTCACCGGCGACTCGCGCGTGGACTTCCGCGTGTGGGCGACCCTGCTCCTCGCCGAGCTCTCTTACCTGGAGGCCGCGGGCACGATCGCCCTCCGGCTCTTCGACGAGGATCGCCGCGTCCGTCGCGTCGCGCACGTCGCCGCGCGCGCGCTCGCCGAATCGCACCCTGCCGCGATGCACGATCGTGTCTCCAAGATCGCGCTCGACGCCACGGAGCCGGCGGAACGACGGGCCCTCGCGCTGGAGGCCCTCGGGGAGCTCCAGCACGCGAGCGTGGTCCCGTCGCTCGTCACCGCGCTGTCCGACCCGAACGCGGACCTCGCGGCCGCCGCCCACGCCGCCCTCGTGGTCACCACGAGGCACGACCTCGGCGCCGATCCCCGCAAGTGGCTCATGTTCTGGCAGGCGACCGGACACAAGCATCGCGTCGAGTGGCTGATCGACGCGCTGACGCTGGAGAACGCGGCCCTCGTCGCGCCCGCGGCCGCCGAGCTCGTCCTCCTGACGCGGGACGCCTTTGGCTACACGCCCGACGCGCCGCGCAAGGATCGCGAGCGCGCGCAGTCGCGGTTCCGCGCCTGGTGGGCGACCGAGGGTCGCGGTCGCCACCGCAAGGGTTGAGGGCGGGCTCTCCTCAAGGATCCGTCCACTTCCCGCCCGGCTTGCGGCGCCACGGCGTGGGGAAGCGGCCGTCGGCACGCCGGAGGCGGTCACGCCCGACGATGAAGAGGTTGAGGAAGAGCACGACGTTGCCGAGCGAGATCCACAGGTAGCGAAGCTCGGGCCACACCGCTGACGTGAACAGCATGAGCACGTTCGCGACCGCCGTCGGGGCGAGCTGCCAGCCAAGCGCGACCATCTGCTGCATCGTGACCGCGAGCCAGATGCCGATGCAGACGATCAGCGTCTGGTCCGCCGGGATCCCGAGGATGCTGCACGCCGCGATCACGGGGAGCATCGCGGTGAAGAGGATGAGGACAGCCAGGACGAGCTGTCGGTTCACGCCCGTCTTCGTGAGCGAGTCGCGCGCCCACGCGAAGATGACGCCGAGCAACAGCATCTGCGTGAGGACGCCCCCGACGAGCTTCAGGTGCGACGTACCGAACGTCGCCTCCAAGCGCCACGCGACGAGCGGGAACACGCTCCACGACGTGGCGAGCATCAGTCCCACGACGGTGCGCGTCCGCCCACCGGCGTCGAAGTCGACCTGCTTCTCGATCGCGGCGAGGCGCGCGCGCTCCTTCTCCTCGTGGGCCTTCGCCTCTGCCACGGCGAGGGCCAGCGCGGCGGGAGGCTCGGGGATGTCCGCCAGGATGGCCTCGGCCGTGCTCGCGGACTTCGCGGCCAGCTCCACCTTGATCATCCGCTCCGCCGCGCGCACCAGCCCCCGCTTCGCCTGCGGGTTCTCGGGCCACGTGCGGAGCGCCTCCTTGAACCCGAAGCGGCACGCGCCGAACAGCCCGTGAAGCCGGGAGCGCTCGACGAGCACGTCGCCCGCGTTCTGGATCACGCGCTCGAGCTCCGCCTCCCGGTCGAGCGCCTCGTCCGTGAGCGCGAGCGAGTCCCTGTGGAGCAGGAACGCCTCGAGCGCGTTCCTCAGCGCGTCGACCGACGCGTGGCGCGCGGCCTGCGATCGGTGCATGGCGCACGCGACGATGCTCGCGAGCTCATCGGGCACATCGCCCACGCGGCTCGGCGGCTCCGAGCGGAGGATGCTCGCGACCACCTGGTTGAAGTCCGGGTAGTCGTGGGGCGCGCGTCCGTAGACGATGTGGTGCAAGATCGCGCCGAGCAGGTAGACGTCGGTGCGCTCGTCCGGCCGCGCCTTCCCGCCGCCGAGCATCTCCGGCGCCATGTAGGCAGGCGTGCCCGCCATCTCGGAGGCGTCGCGTGCGAGCGGGAAGCGGCCGGTCGCGTCGTCCACGACGCTGAGCGCGATGCCCCAGTCCAGCACGTAGACCTCGCCGTGCGGGCCGATCATCACGTTCTCGGGCTTCAGATCGCGGTGGATGACGCCGCGGGCGTGGGCGGCCGCCACCGCCTGGCACACCTGGATCAGGATGCGGAGGTTGCACTCGAGCAGGTCGCGGTGGGAGAGCAGCGCGCGCATCGCCGTCAGGTCCCCCATGATGGAGTCCCATGTCTTGCCCTCGATGTGCTTCATCACGATGATCGGGCTGCGATCGGCGTCGAGCCCGAGGTCGTAGATGGGGATCACGTTCGGGTGCTCGATGGCGCCCGTCATCCACGCCTCGCGGAGGAGGCGTAGACGCGCCTGGGTGACGGCGCGCCGGGGATCCTTCTCGGCCGAGCTGTCGGGCGGACGGAGGGTCTTCACGGCGACCTTGCGTCCCAGCGACTGCTGTGTCGCGAGCCGCACGATCCCCATCCCGCCCTCGCCTATCGTCCGGTCGATCTCGAGCCCGTCCGATACGTCGCGGGTGCCCAGGCGCCCGATGGCGCTCTGCCCCCGCGAGTCGTGCGTGATCGGGGACGGCTGGATGGTGTGGTTCGCCAGCTGGAGGGTAACGCCCTGCACGCTCCAGCGCGCCTCCATCGTGCGCGCCCAGTCGGCCGGGAGCGTCGCTTGCACGTCGAACTCGTCGTCGATGTCCGCCATCGCCGCCGTCAGTACCGGAGCCCGAGCGACACGGTGGGCCCGAACTCGAACACGTAGAACAGGAAGCTCGCGTCGAAACGCGCCGCGACGAACACCGCGTGATCACCTCGCGGGCCCCAGGACCACGCATCGCACGACGCCTGGGCGAAACCGCCGACGACGAGGGACCACATCGTATAGTCGACGCTCCGCCGCACGACGAACCTATAGCCGAGATCGGCGCCCAGCCCCAAGCGCACGGGGGACAGCCGCCACTCGGCGAGCCCGCCCGCCCTGATGTCCCAGGTTCGGAGCCCGCCAAACGTCCGGCCCAGGCCGCCCTCCATGTACGCGTAGCCCGCGAGCTTGTGATCCTGCGCGCCGAGGCCGATGCGGAGATCGCCGCCGTGCGCCGGGACGAGATTGATCTCACGGAACGCGTACCCGCCTTCCGCGAACAGGCTGAGACGCCCGTCGCGATCGGGCCCCGAGGGAGGCGGATCGGCGGCCACGCGCGCGGGCGCACCTTCGGCCGGCGCAGCAGGAGGCGGAGCGGCGGGGGGCGGAGCGGCGGGGGGTGGCGGCGGATCGGGCGGCGGAAGCGGCGGCAACTCGTCCCCGCGGGCAGCCGGAGCCGCGAGCGCGACCGCGAGGGCCAGCCGTCGCGACCACCTCACGGGCACACCCCGCTGAAGCGCCTGTTCGTCCGACCGAAGGCGTCCGGGTTGCTCGTCGCCCTCGCGAGGCTCGAGCAGACGCCCTCGGCGACGAGGGTCGCGCAGTCCTTGCGCTCCAGGCAGGCGGCGAGCGCCTCGTCCACATCGGGTACGTGGGTCCTCGTGCACGTCTCGTCGTGATCGCAGTTGACGAGGCGGGTATCCACGCGCGGGCAGCACTCGGCGATCTTGACCACGGCCTCCTCGCACACGAGCTCGCTCTTGTGGAAGCCGCCGCAGGCGAGGGCCCCACCGACCAGGACGGTCCACAGAAGGATCCCGCGCCGGGTCGCGGGGATCGCGGCGCTCACGGCCTCACCATGCCCGCTGTTTACATCACCCGGCAGCGTCGGGTAAAAGATCCCTGCAGGCGGGGCCGGGTTGGTGTATGGAGGGCCCTGTCCGGGCGCTCCCCGACCCCCATGAGATGCCCCTTCTGCAGCCACCTGGAGAGCAAGGTGACGGACTCTCGGACGGGCGCGGCCGGTGACGTCATCCGCAGGCGCCGGGAGTGCGAGTCTTGCAGCCGACGCTTCACGACGTACGAGCGCGTCGAGGACGTCCTCCCCCTGGTCGTCAAGAAGGACGGCCGCCGTGAGGCGTTCCAGCGGCAGAAGCTCCTCTCCGGCATCAAGCGCGCCTGCGAGAAGCGCAGTATCCCCATCGAGGCGATGGAGCGCGCCGCCGACGAAGTGGAGAAGGACTTGATCGACGCGCAGGACAAGGAGGTCGCGTCGAAGGTCATCGGCGAGAAGGTGATGGACAAGCTCCGCGCGCTCGACGACATCGCCTACGTGCGCTTCGCGAGCGTCTACCGTTCGTTCCGCGACATCGACGAGTTCCGCGCCGAGCTCGAGCGCGTGGCCGCCACGCCGCGCCCCGGAGCCGAGCCGTGACGGCCCCCGAGAAGGATCGCGACGTCGAGTGGATGGAGCAGGCGCTCGTCGAGGCGAAGAAGGGGTGGCCCTCTCCCAACCCGCACGTGGGCGTCGTCATCGTCAAGGACGGCGCGATCATCGCGCGCGGCCATCACGAGCGCGCCGGCGACGATCACGCCGAGGTCGCGGCGCTGAAGGCGGCCGGGCCGGCTGCAGCGGGCGCGACGCTGTACGCCACGCTCGAGCCGTGCAACCACCACGGTCGAACGCCGCCCTGCACCGAGGCGATCGTCACGGCGGGCATCGGGCGCGTGGTGATCGGCTGCGCCGATCCGAACCCGCACGTCGAGGGCGGCGGCGCAGCGCGGCTCGCGGCCGCCGGGATCGCGGTCACGGTGGGTGTGCTCGAGGACCAGGCCGCCCGGACGATCCGCGCGTTCACGAAGCACGTCACGTCGGGGATGCCCTACGTCTCGGTGAAGCTCGCGCTCTCGCTCGACGGGCGCATCGCGACGCGCACCGGCGCGTCGAAGTGGGTGACCGGCCCCCTGGCCCGCGCGAAGGTGCACGCCCTCCGAGGCGAGCACGACGGCGTCGCCGTCGGGATCGGCACGGCCCTGGCCGATGATCCCCGGCTCACGGTGCGCGACGCGCCCGGACGGAGCCCGCTCCGCATCGTGTTCGACACACGCCTCCGGCTGCCGCTCTCGTCGCGGCTGGTCACCACCGCGTCGGCGCACCCGGTATGTGTACTCTGCACGGACGTCGCGTCGCCCGAGGCCGAGGAGGCCCTCATCGCTCGCGGGGTCCACGTCGTCCGTGCGGCACGATCCACGGACGGCCGCGTCGACGTGGCGGCCGGCCTGATGGAGGTCGCGAAGCTCGGGGTCGTGCGCCTCATGGTGGAGGGCGGCGCCGAGCTCGCCGGGAGCTTCCTCGCCTCGCAGCTCGCCGACGAGCTTCACGCCTTCCTCGCTCCCCTCCTGCTCGGCCCCCGCGGCCGGCCTGGCGCCGTGGACTGGGCGGGCCCCGCGACGCTCGCGGAGGCGCCGCGCATCGAGTCGCCCCGTTGGGAGCTGGTCGGCGAGGACGCCTACGTGCACGGCCGCATCGCCTACCCGACCTGACCCGGGCCGAACCCCTGGACTTCGAACCGACGCCGGCCATCGGGCGAGCGCGACGGAGCCTCTCGGCCGCCTCGAACCCCGACTACGGATGCGGGTCTTCGAGGCGCTTCTGCATCTTGCGGTGGACGAGGCGCTTCTTCAGCGGTCCGAGGTGATCGATCATCAGCTCGCCGCGCAGGTGGTCGTTCTCGTGCTGGATCGCCACGGCGAGGAGGCCCTCGGCCGTGAGCGTGAATGGCCTGCCGTCCCGATCGAGGGCCCGAACCGTGACCTTCGCCGCGCGATCGATGTCCTCCTGGACGCCGGGAAAGCTCAGACACCCCTCCGTCCACGTCAGCTCACCCTCCGCCGCGACGATCTCGGGGTTGATGAACACCGTGAGCTGGCTCTTCTGTCCTTCCTCCGCGATGTCGACGATGAAGACCTGGACAGGCTCACCGATCTGCGTCGCGGCGAGCCCGACGCCCGGGGCCGCGTACATCGTCTCGGCCATGTCGTCGACGAGGCCCTGGATCTCGGGGGTGACGGCTGCGACCGGGCGCGCCTTCTCGCGGAGGCGCTTGTCGGGGTAGTGCAGGATCGTACGGATCATTCCCCTACAAAATAGCCCTTCGGGCCGCCGCCGGGAAGCCCCAACCCTACCTTCGCTTGAAGAGGCCGCCGTCGACCTTGACGCCGCGTTGCCCGAGCTCGGCGACGATCTTCGGGACGATGCCGGTCGCGGTGAACCCGGTGTCGTCGCACGTGTAGATGTCCTTGAGGACCACACCCTTCGGATCGGTCCCCACGACCTCGGCGATGCGCTGCACGCGCTCGCGCCCCTCCGCCGTGCGCGTGCACTCCACCGCGATGTCGAACGCCTCGGCCACCGCGTCGCGGGCCGAGTCGATCGAGATCCCGTCGCCCGACAGCACGAGCTGCGAGGCCAGCCGGGCGGTCGCCTGGCGCAGGCTGGGCGCCTGCGACGCCGCCACGACGCCCGAGGCGCCATCGGCGACGGCCTCCACCACCGCCGCGGCTCCGAGGCCCACGAGGCGCGTGACGAACAGGCGATCGGGCCGCAGGCGGGCCGCACCACGGACGGCCTCCCGACCCCGCTCGCGCGCGTCGACCATCGTGATGGACGTGACCTGCGCGTGCGGGACGACCACATCCTCCGTGTCGGACACCACGGCGACGCGATCGTCGGGCGCCGCCGCGTTCGCGAGCGCGCCCACGAGACCCATCGCGCCCGAGCCGGCGACCAGCACGTTGACGCGACCCGCGACGCAGGCCTCGAGGAACGTCACCATCTGCCGGCCGATCGCCTGGCTCCGCGCGAGGTCCTCCAGCGTGGACTGCACGCGAGCGGGCTTGCGCACGGCGAGCGAGCTGACCGGACCGGCCGGCGGGATGATCGCGACGATCGACGCCTTCGGGTGGCGTCGCTCGACGACGAGCTCGCTCGGCCGCCAGTCGTCGCCCGACTCGTGCGCGAGGCGCCCGATGATCCGGAACAGCGCGTCATCGCTCGAGAGCCCGATCGCCTCGACGCGCGCGACGCCGCTCCGTACGACGGTCGCCTGATCGTACCGCGCGTAGTGGATCTCGCTCACCTCCGCGTCGTCGAGGAGCGCACCGAGCGGCCCGAGGTGCGTGAGCTCCTCGATCGCGTCGCCGACGAGCGCGTCCAGGTCGACGTCGTCCGGAATCTGCCCATCCGAACGCAGCGCCTCCCCGTGCTCGCGCGCCGCACGCTCGATCTCCTGCGTCAGTTCCTCCGAGACGACCATCGCCTCGCCGAGCGCGCCGAGATCGACCGTCTCGGCGACGCGGCCCACGAGCGCCACGAGCGCCGCATGGCGCCCGGGCACATGCGTGGGAGCGGGAGGCGGCGTCTCGAGCGGCGGCGGCGCGACCTTCCTCGGGGGAGGCGCTTGCACGGCCGGCGGCGGCGCCAAGGGCGGCGGCGGCGACGACTGACCGAGGGGGCGCGCGGCCACGGGGGGCGCCTT
>SXNL01000157.1 GCA_005777185.1 Myxococcales bacterium | reverse complement strand
GGCGGCCGGCATCGGGGGCGCCGCGCCGGCGGGCACCGGCGGGTAGCTCTTCATCTCGGCGCGCCCCGTGGGCGTCGCGGCGGCCTCGATGTTCCCGTATGCGACCAGTCCCTTCGGCGTGAGGCGCGTCACCTGCATGACGGGCTGAGACCCCGCGGAGGGGAAGCCAGAGGGCGGCCGGTACTGCCCGATGTGGCCGTTCGGGTTCATCGCGAGCTGACCCTTCGCGCTGGGCTCGAGCGCAGCGAACGCGCGCGAGTCCCCGGCGTGGTGCTTCCGGATCGCCGCGGCGACCGCCGCGGGGCGGGAGACGAACGCCTTCACGACCTTCGCGCCGGAGACGAGCTGCACCTCGCGCAGCATCTCGAGGTTGTCGGGATCGGGCGTCACGATCGACAGCACGTTGGTGTTGGGCGCGAACAGGACCGGGAACACGCCCAGCGTCTCGGCCACGCGGCGCGGCACCATCTGGATGGTGGCCCGAGGGATCTCGGCGCGCGAGAGCTTCTCCGTGGACACGAAGTGCGTCCGGTACAGCCCGGAGAGCAGCTTGAGCAGATCCGCCTCCTGCAAGATCCCGGCGTTGATGATGACCTCCTCCGCGCGATCCTTGACCGCGCGGACCTGGTCCGAGATGGCCGCGTGCTGATCGGGGGTGATGGCCTGCGCCCGCAAAAGGGCGTCCGCGGCCTTCATCTTGGACACGACGATCGGCACGTACACGACGATAGTACGGCCAGGCGCGGGCTTCCCTAAGAATCGAGCGCGAAGAGCGCTGGCGGTCAGGCCCGTGAACGCACGTAACTCAACAGGAATTCGAGGGCGACGGGGTTCTGGCCGCCCTCGGGTATGACGATGTCGGCGAAGCGCTTGGTGGGCTCGACGAAGGCGAGGTGCATCGGTCGCACGCTCTCGTAGTACTGCTTGCGGACCTGCGCGAACGTGCGCCCGCGCTGCTCGAGGTCGCGGCGGATCCGGCGCATGAGGCGGATGTCCGGATCGGTGTCGATGAAGAGCTTGACCTCGAAACGGGCGCGGAGCCGCTCGTCGGCGAGGACGAGGATTCCCTCGACCACGATCACGGGCGTCGGGCCGATGGTCACGCCCTCGGTGGCGCGATCGTGGATCGAAAAGTCGTACGTCGGCCGGACGATCGACTCTCCGGAGCGGAGCGCGTCGACGTGTGACGCGAGGAGGTCCATCTCGAGCGCGTCGGGGTGGTCGTAGTTCACCCTGTCGCGCTCGGCCTTCGGGACGTGTGACTGGGACCGGTAGTAGTTGTCCTGCTCGAGGAGGACGCCGGCGCCGGGAGGGAGCGCGCCCAGGATGGCGCGCGCGATGGTGGACTTGCCGGATCCGGAGCCGCCCGCGATCCCCAGCACCAGCGGGCGTCTGTACGTTGGATCCGCCATCCTGGGCGGCTGGACTAGTACCTTCGGCGCAGGTTGTCGAGCCGCGAAACGTCGACGTTGCGGCCGGTCAGCACGCACACGACGTCGCCGCCCGCGAGCGCGGGCGGTAGGCCGTGGATCGGTGGGACCAGCACCACGGCGGCGCTGCCCTCGAGCACGAGCCCCAGCTCTCTTTCCGCGTGGACCATCGCGGCACCGATCCGCGCCTCGCGCACCACGAGGACGCCCGCGATGGCGGCGCGGGCGCGGTCGAAGGCGTCGAGCGAGATCCCGCCCTCCAGGCCCTCCGCGAGCGTGTCGTCGCCTGCGAGCTCGAGGCACGCGGCGCCTTCCTGCAGCGACAGCGCCATCGCCGGGGAGGCCTCGCTCTGTACCCCCCACACGCGCCTCGGCGGCTCTTCCCGGTCCTCCTCGTGCGCGAGCGCCCAGGCGAGGCCCGTCGCGAGGCCCCCACCACCGAACGGCGCGAGCACCGCCTCCGGCACGCCGCCGAGCGCCTCGACGATCTCGAGGCCGAGGGACACGCCGTTGCCGAGCACCACGCCGTGATCGTCGTAGGGCGACAGGAACATCGCGCCCTCCGCACGCGCGAGCTCCTTCGCGTGGGCCTCCGCGTCGTCGTAGCGGTTCGACGGGACGAGCACGATCTCCGCGCCGTAGCCCGCGATCTTCTGCCGCTTCGTCTCGGGCGCGCTCGCGGGGACGCACACCTTCGCCGGGACGCCCAGGATGGCGGCCGCGCACGCCACGCCGATCCCGTGGTTCCCCGCGCTCGCGGCCACCACGGTCTTGCCGGGCGCGAGCCGGCTCATCGCGACGAGCGCGCCGCGCACCTTGAAGCTGCCCGTCACCTGGAGGCACTCGACGGCGAGCCAGATCCGGGTGGCCCCCGTCGGATCGGCCGTCCTGTCGAGCGAGGGTGCGCGGATCACGCTCACCGGTCGTAACTCGGCGGCCTCGAAGCGCGACGAGAGCCCACGCACGCTCTCGATCTCGGCTGCCGTCGGGCGTCGGGTCGAGGCGAGGTGGTCCTCCGGAGCGCTAGCGTGGCGGGCAGGGGAGAAGACGGCGTGCATCTCTCCTTCGAAGACGACACGCCGCAGCGACGCCATTACGCGCGCTCCGCGGTTCTTCTCATTTCGCGGCAGCGAGCCAGGCGAGCGGGCGGCGGTACAAGGTCACCATCCGATCCTCGGGGATCTCGTGCCCCATCCCCGGCACGACGCGCACCTTGACCGGCACGCGCGCGTGCTTGAGCGTGTCGCCGACCTTGAGGGTGTTCTGCACGACCCCGTCGTTCTCGCCCGTCAGGAGATAGACGCGGCGCAGGCGGCCGCGCTGCGACTTGAGCACACCGGCCGTGTCGCCGACCCAGTACTGATCGCTCGCGGCGAGGATCAGCCACTTGCTCCACGTCGACTGATCCTGGAGGCCCACCTGCTGGGCGACGAACGCGCCCTCGCTGAAGCCCATGAGGATGTTTCCCTTCCGGTTGACCCGGCCCTTGTACTTCGCGCGCAGCGCGCCGAGCACGGCGTCGGTGATGTCGCGCCCGGACTGGGCTCCGTTCGCCCACGCGCGCGCGCCGCCGCCGCGATCCTCGGGGCCCTGCGGGCAGACGACCCAGCCGAACTCGGTCGCCACCTTGGCCCACTTCCGGCAGTCCTCCTGCGGGTGGCCGCCGCGACCGTGGAGGTACATGAGCACCGGCTTGGCGCCCTTGCCGCGCGGCTTGAAGTAGAACGCATCGGGTGCGTTGGGGACCTCGAGGCGGAGCGGTTGCCGCGCCGCCGCGCCGCCCGCGAGCGCCATGAACGCGGCGAGCGCCACGAGGCACGACACGATCCAGCGCTGCGCCCGCGACCTCACGAGGGGGACCCTACCATTTCCAGGAGGCGCGTGCCCAGGGCGTGGCCCATCGCGTACGCCTCACCCGGGTGGTCCGGGAACGGCATCGCGTCCGCGCCCTCGCGGAGGTTTCCCCCCCCCCCATCCGCGACGAAGGCGGAGAGCACGAGCCGGTCGCCCTCGCGTCTGGCGTGCGCGGCGATGGGCGTCTTGCAGTCACCCTCCAGCGCGACGAGGACGCCGCGCTCCGCGCCGACGCACGTCTCCGTCTCCGCGTGGTTCAGGAGCGCGAGCGCGCGCCGGGTCGCCACGTCCGACGCGCGGGCCTCGATGCCGAGGGCCCCCTGTCCGATCGCGGGCACGCCTGGAAGGTGATCGGTGATCCGACCCTGGAGGCCGAGGCGTGCGAGGCCCGCGCAGGCGAGGACGATCGCATCGCACTCACCCGCGTCCACCTTCCGGAGACGGGTGTCGACGTTCCCCCGCATCGAGACGATCTCGAGATCGGGCCGCGCACGCCGCAGGGAGAGGGCACGCCGCAGGCTGCTGGTCCCGACGCGAGCGCCCTTCGGGAGCGCCGAAAGCGCCCCGTGCCGCGGCGCGACGATCGCGTCGCGCGGGTCCTCGCGGACGGGGACGCACACGATCGCGAGCCCGTCCGGCAGGATCGCCGGAACGTCCTTGATGGAATGGACCGCGAAGTGTGCCCGCCCGTCGAGCAGCGCCTCCTCGATCTCCTTCACGAAGAGACCCTTGCCCCCGATCTCGGCGAGCGGACGGTCCTGGATCCGGTCGCCCGTCGTGACGACCTGTAGCTCCTCGAACTCGGCGCCCGCGGGCAGGGCAGCCTTCAGCTCGCACACGAAGGCACGAGACTGCGCCAGCGCGAGCTGGCTCCGCCGCGTCGCGTACACGAGTCGCATCGCACCCTCATAGCACACCCCGGATCGTGCGCCCGGTGGTGCACGATGAGCACACCTCCCCCCTCCGCCACCGTCTCATGGTGGCAACGTCCCCTCCTCTCCCTTCAGGGAGAGAGGGGACATCGGGGTGAGGTCTGCGCCGATCGGTGTCTAGTAGCGGTCCCGACCGCCGCCGCCGCGACCGCCACGGCCGCCGCCGCCGCCGCCCGGCCCGCCG
>SXNL01000156.1 GCA_005777185.1 Myxococcales bacterium | reverse complement strand
CCTTCTGCTGGTTGCCGCCCGATAGGCTCCGCGCCGTGTCGCCGGGGCCGTTCGCCTTCACACGCAGGCGCGCCAGGAGCGGCCGGGCCTCGGCGTCCAGCACGGCTGGCCGCACCCAGCCCCGCAGTCGGGAGAGGGTGACGTTGAAGGAGAGCGAGCGCTCCAGGAGGAGGCCCTCGCGCGCGCGGTCCTCGCTCACCATCCCGAGCCCGTGGGCGAGGGCCTCGCGGGGCGAACCGGGGCCGGCCCAGCCGCCCACGCGCACGGTCCCGCCCGTCGCACGGTCGAGGCCGAAGATCGCGCGGAGGAGCTCGGTGCGGCCGGAGCCGACGAGCCCGAAGAGGCCTAGGATCTCACCGGCGCCGACCCGGAGGGAGGAAGGGCGGAGGCCGGGGCCCGAGAGGTGCTCGACGAGGAGCGCGTGCGATCGTCCTCCGTCCTCCGTCCTCCGTCCGCGCTCCGCCGTCCGCGCTCCGCTGTCCGCGACCCGCTGCCCCCCGATCATCCGGGCGATCAGATCGGCAACCGTCACATCCGCGACCCGCCCGCGACCCACCACCTCGCCGTCGCGGAGCACGACGAAGTCCTCGCAGATCTCCTTCACCTCCTCGAGGAAGTGCGACACGTACACGATCGCGATCCCGCGATCGCGAAGCCCGCGCACGATCTCGAAGAGGCGCTCCGTCTCGGCGCGCCCGAGGCTGCTCGTGGGCTCGTCCAGGAGGAGCACCTTGCACTCGGCCAGCGCCAGCGCACGTGCGATCTCGACGAGCTGTCGCGCGGCGGCGGGATACGTGTAGACCGCACGTTCGGTGTGGAGCTCCGGCGCGCCGACCGCTTCGAGCGCCGCGCGCGCGACCCTCGAGGACGCTCTGCGATCGAGCAGCACGCCGCGAACCGGCTCGACGCCGAGCACGATGTTCTCCTCGGCGGTGAGGTGCGGACACAAGGACAGCTCCTGGTGCACGACGGCGATCCCGGCCCGGCGCGCGTCCTCCGGCGACCTCGGGCGGTAAGGCACGCCCGCCACCTCCATGTGGCCACGGTCCGGGGAGATCGCCCCCGCGAAGAGCCCCATCGCGGTGCTCTTGCCCGCGCCGGTCTCGCCGAGCAGGGCCGTGATGCGCCCGGCGTGGGCCTCGAACGACACGTCGCGCAGCGCGACCGTCGGCCCGAACGTCTTCGTGATCGCTGTCAGCCGCGCGCCCACGCTACTCGCCGAGGATCCCCTTCACGTCCGGCTTCACGAGCTCCGCGAGCTCGGGCGTGTCCACGTTCTCCCTCGTGACCATGCCGGCGCCCGTGTCGACGCGCTTCTCCACGGGCTTGCCGCCGAGGATGGCCGCCATCGTGGACACCGCGAGGTAACCCATGCGCAGGGGGTTCTGCAGGACCAGCCCGTCGATGTGGCCCTCGCGGAGCGCGCCGAAGAGCTTCTCCGATCCGTCGAACCCGCAGAACCGGACCTTGCCCGCCACGCCCGCCTTTCGCAGCGCGAGGAGCATGCCGAACGTGGTCGACTCGTTGGGACAGAAGACCCCCGAGAGCCCGCCCGACGCGGCCTTCTGCGCCGCGAGGAGGTTCTCCGCCGTGGCGAAGGCCGTCTCCGTCGTGGCCCCCCCGTACTGGTTCTCGCTGACGATCCTGATCTCGGGCGTCTTCTTGATCTCGTCCAGGAAGCCTGCCTCCCGGTTCTGCGTGCTGGCCGAGCCCTCCTGGTAGCGCAGCACCGCGACCGTCGGCGGCCCGCCCCGGCCCGCGTCCCCACGCCCCGCGAGCAGCTTCACCATGCGCTCGGCCGCGAGCCTCCCCGCGGCGCGGTTGTCGGTGGCGACGAAGCTCGCGTGGTGATCGCCCTGCAGGTCGGAGTCGAACACGACCACGGGGATCTTCGCGTCCACGGCGGACTTCACCGACGCGACCAGCCCCTTGTCGCTCAGCGGCGCGACCACGATCCCGGCGACGCCCTGCGCGACGAACGATTGCACGACGTCGATCTGCGCCCGGAGGTCGTCCTCGCGGAGCGGCCCCTTCCAGACGACGTCGAGCTTGGTCTCCTTGCCCGCCTTCACCGCGCCCGCGTGGACGGCCTTCCAGAACTCGTGCGTCGTCCCCTTGGGGACGACGGCGATCCTCCTCGCGGGGGCTGCGCCTGGCTCCGGGGGCTGCGCCTTCTTGCATGCGACGAGCATCGCGGGGAGGGAGAGCCCGAAGACGCGGCGGGAGATCATGAGCCGCAGGATATTCCGAACGCCGGAGAGGACCGGTCGAATTCTCTCGCTGGCTATGGCGCCCCGCCACCGGGTGCGATAACCACCCCACCATGTCGATGAAGCGCAGCAAGCCGGTCCGTTCGTTTGGCGGGAGCTCCGCCGGTCTCTCGGACGATCCGTTCACGAAGGCGCCCGTGGTCGAGAAGACCTTCACCGAGCTGACGGACGGCAAGGAGGACGACTCGTTCCGGCCGTTCGATCTCGGAAAGCGCTACGAGAAGGGCGACCTGCTCGCGCACTCCAAGTTCGGCAAGGGCGTCGTCACCGGCGTCGAGGGCGCGAAGATCGAGGTTCTGTTCGCGGACCAGATGCGCAAGCTCGGTCACGCGATGAGCTGACGATGCTCAGCGGAGGCCACGTGGGGCTCGCCGTGCGCGACGTCGCGCGCGCCGTCCGCTTCTACGTCGAGACGCTCGGGATGAAGCTGGTCGAGGAGGGGCCCGCGCGGTCCGTGCTCGACGCGGGGGACGGCTTCCAGGTCGCCCTCGTGCAAGGCGAGCCGGGGAACGGGTCGAGCCTGGTCGTGTTCGGGGTGCGCGGCGCCTTCGACGACGTGGTGGCCATCTTCGAGAACCGGGGCGTCGCCTTCGAGCGTGTCGGATCGCGGCTCGTCCGCTTCGAGGATCCCGACGGCAACGCGCTGGCGTTGCGCGGGTAGGATATCCGCCTACCTTCCGGGCGGCGGCTGTCGGGCCCGGGAGCGACCCGATGTGCTACACCACGCGTGTCTTCTCTTGCGAGGGCAAGCACCCATGCGGTTGTCGAAGCCAACGCTCTTCGTTCTCGGTTCCGGCGCCGCCGCCGTGATGGCCGCTCTGGTCGCGGCGTGCAGCAGCTCTACGCGCGCGGCGTTCACGGACAACACCGCCGACGCCGCGGCGTCGACCGGCACGGACGCCGGCGGAGGCGGCGGCGCGACGCTCGACACCGGCACCTCCACCGTCCAGGACACCGGGGTCCCGATCGTCGAGGACACGGGCGTCCCGGTCGACACCGGCGTTCCGTGCAAGACGACGCCGCCGTCGAGCAAGTGTGGCCTCGCGCCCCAGTGCGGCTGTACGTCGACGCACACGTGCGAGGTCCTCGACGTCGCGGGCAACGTCGACTGCGTCGCCGCGGGCACGGCCGAACGCGGCCAGGCGTGCAGTGGCATGGGCCAGTGCAAGCAGGGCCTCACGTGCGTGGGCACGTGCCACCCGTTCTGCGACACGACGTGCACCGATCCCAAGTCGAACCTGTGCCTCCAGATCAAGAACACGGGCGGCGTCGTGATCCCGAACCTGAAGGTCTGCCAGATGAACTGCGACCTGCGGGATCCGATGGCGTGCGGGGGAACGAACGCGGTCGGCACGGCCGGCTGCGAGGTCGACGACAAGGGCAACACCGACTGCGTGCAGATGGGCAACGTCCCGCTCAACGGCACCTGCTCCGCGGCCGCCCGCTGCAAGCCCGCGCTGGTGTGCATCACCTCGGGCGGCATGAGCAGGTGCCGCACGTGGTGCCGGATGGGCATCGCGGGGGACTGCACGACGGGCTCCTGCGGCGCCCTCACGCCGAAGATCATGATCGGCGCGCAGGAGTGGGGCATCTGCCCGTAAGCCGGCCACGCGAGGAAGACGATGAGCACGAACACCCCGACCCCGCCACCGCCCCGCCGCCCGGATCCCCCCGTGTCCATCGCCCAGCTTCGCGAGATCGGCCTGTTCGGCGCGCTCGGCGACGACATGCTCGAGCACCTCACGACCACCCTGAAGACGGTCCGCTGCGAGGCGGGCTCGTGCATCTTCAAGGAGGACGACACGGCGCGCGAGTTCTATGTCGTCCTCGACGGCGAGGTCGAGGTCTCGAAGCGCGGCAAGGGAGGGCGCGAGACGCGCGTGGCGATCCTCGGCCCGAACGACTGCTTCGGTGAGATGTCGCTCCTGGACATGCAGCCGCGCTCCGCCACCGTCCGCGCCGTGTCCCCCGTGCGCCTGCTGAGGGTCACGTCGGAGGACATGGACGGGCTCTACCGCCACGACCTCAAGTCCTACACGCTCATCATCCTCAACATCGCGCGCGACATGTCCCGCCGCCTGCGCGTCACCGACGCCATCCTGGCCGACTTCACCACGCGCGTCCTCGACGAGTACGTCGCCTCGACGACGAAGCGGGTCTAGTAGCAATGCCGTTCGGTTAGGCGCGATCCAGCGAAAAAGAAGGGTGCCCCCACTCGCCGCGCTGCGCGCGTCGGTCTCCCCCAAATCGCGCGCTACGCGCCCTCAAGAGCTGTCCAACAATTGCCCGGGGCTGCCCTTCGTTGACGTTGACGTTGACGTGAGCGTTGACGGCGACGGCGACGGCGACGGCGACGGACTGGCGAGCTGGATGTGCGCTTCGAAGGCGTTTCCTCGCAAAATCT
>SXNL01000155.1 GCA_005777185.1 Myxococcales bacterium | reverse complement strand
TCGAGCGGTTCATCGAGCCGCGTGTCGTCGGTGGCGTGCGGCTCCCGGTCCTCGGGCTGGCCGGCCTCCTGCTGACCAAGGAGAGCTCGCGTGACAGGGATCGCGCCGACGCCGCCGTCCTCCGGGCCGCGATCGAGGCGATCGAGCGCGACCGCCCCGGTTGATACGCGCCAACCGCCGCGCGTGCTCTGGGCACCCCGGGAACCTTCTCCCCGCCCGTCGTGCCACCCGGGCGATGCTGGCCGTGATGACCGACCCGACCCGCGCTCCCGCGAGCCCGGACCTGGATCGCCTCCGGTCGCAGGATCCGCTCGCCTTCCGCGCGTTCGCCGTGAAGCACCAGCGGCAGGTCTTCGCGCCGATCTCCCGCATGACCGGGCGGGGGCCGCTCGTGGACGACCTCGCGCAGGAGACGTTCCTCAAGGCGTACCGCGCCCTCCCCTCCTTCGACCCCGCCGGCCCTGCCAGGATCTCGACGTGGCTCCTCACCATCGCCACCCGCGCGCGGGCCTCAAGCCGATGCCGGGACCGAACGAGAAGCTGCCGCCGCTCACGCGGATGATGCTCACCTCGATGCAGCAGGCGAAGGTCCTCGAGGACGAGATCGCGAAGAGCCTCGGCCCCCAGGAGGCGCACCGCGTCGTGTACAGCGAGAAGCTGTGCACGGGGCAGAGCTCGTGGGGAGGTTCGCCGCCGAAGTAGCGACGCACGCCCGGGTCGGCACACCCATTGCTCTGCGGGCCCTCGTTCCCTCACACACAGGAGGTTTCGAGATGATCCACGTCGGTGACAGGTTCCGGATTCTGGGTGTCGCGCTCGTGTTCCTGGGCCTCGCGGCCTGCTCGGGCGCGGCCACTTCCTCGGCCACGGCGGCTCCCGCGGGCGACGATGACGCGGACCCCGCGGCCGCGCCCACGGCCAGCGCCGAGCCGTCCGAGGACGACGTGGCGTGGGTGCCGTCGCCGAAGCCCAGCAGCGCTCCCACGGCCGGCCGCTGACGGTCGCGGAGGAGGTGTGATCGATCGTGCGCAGCGCGATCGATCACACGCAGCGCAGCAAGACGCGGATGCCACGGTCGTGTAGAGTCGACCCGTCGCGTGTCCATCGAGCTCGACCACATCATCCTGGACGTCGACGACGCGGAGGCCTCCTCCTCGTTCTACGCGGACATCCTCGGCTTCGGCTGCGAGGGCGAGGAGGGGCCGTTCACGGTCGTGCGCGTGAGCGAGGGCCTCACCCTCCAGCTCTCGCCACGCGGGACCGCGGGCGGCGTTCATCTCGCGTTCGCGATGTCGCGCCCGGAGTTCGACCGCGTCTTCTCGCGCGTCCGGGCAGCGGGGATCCCCTACGGTGACGCGTTCGATCGCGTCGGCACCCAGACCGGGCCCGGAGAGGAGACGGGCGCGCGTGGGCCCGGACGGACGCTCTACTTCCTCGATCCGAACCGGCACCTCCTCGAGATCCGCCACCACGAGCGCGAGGGCGGCGCTGCCCGCGGGGAGACGTCCGCCGTGGGACCGCTCACGGTCGCGGACTTCGAGCGCCTCGCGCACGCGAGGCTCCCGCGGCCGGCGTGGGACTACTACCGCTCCGGCGCCGACGACGAGGTGACGCTCGCGCGCAACACCGAGGCCTTCGCGTCCTACGAGATCCGCTACCGTGCGCTCGTGGACGTGAGCGCGCCACGCCTCGCGACCTCCGTCCTCGGCACGCCGGTAAAGACGCCGATCCTCGTCGCGCCGACGGCGTACCACAAGCTGGCCTGTCCGGAGGGCGAGCGAGCCACCGCGCGCGCCGCGTCTCGCGCGGGCTCGCTCTACGTCGCGTCCACGCTGGCGACGACCACGCTCGAGGACGTGGCGTCGGCGTGCGAGGCGCCGCGGTGGTTCCAGCTCTACGTCCACAAGGACCGCGCGTTCACGACGCGTCTCGTCGAGCGCGCGAAGGCGGCGGGCTACGTCGCGATCGCCCTCACGTGCGACACGCCCGTGCTCGGGCGCCGGCTCGCGGACGTCCGGAATGGCTTCGGGCTCACCGAGGGCCTCGCGCTCGCCAACCTCCAGGAGATCCTGCCGCCCGATCTCCGCTCCGGCCCGGGATCGGAGCTCGCGCGCTTCGTCGCGTCGCGGCACGACGCCTCGCTCTCCTGGAAGGATCTCGACTGGCTGGTCGCGCTGGCCGCGCCGTTGCCGGTGGTCGTGAAGGGGATCGTACGTGGGGACGACGCCGTGCGCGCGCTCGACCACGGCGCGCGGGCGGTGTGGGTCTCGAACCACGGCGGGCGGCAGCTCGATCTCGCCCCTGCGACGATCGACGCGCTCGTGGAGGTCGTCGCCGCCGTCGGGGACCGAGCGGAGGTCTACGTGGACGGCGGCGTGCGCTCCGGCACGCACGCCCTCGTCGCCCTCGGCCTCGGCGCGCGCGCCGTGTTCGTCGGGCGCCCCGTGCTGTGGGGGCTCGCGGCGGACGGCGAGGAGGGCGCGCGGAGCGTGCTCGCGCTCTTGACCGAGGAGCTCGATCGCGCGATGCGCCTCGCCGGGTGCGCGGAGCTGGCGGACACGCGGCACGTCGTGCGGCGGCGCGGCTGAAGAACGCAACGCCTCGGCGGCCGCCTTCCCGGTCGCGATCTCCGGCCTCGGTGACACTCGCGACTCCCGTTGACGTTGACGGCGACGGGGACGGCTGGCCCCCACGGACGCCGGACCGCGGACGGCGGCCCGGACAGCGGTTCCTCCCGCATCGCGATCCGAGAGCACCCGTATCTGCCAGCGCCTCCTCCCGCATCGCGATCCGAGAGCACCCGTATCGCTGAGCGCCCGCTCTCGGATCGCGATCCGAGAGCGACCGCCAGATATACCTATTTTTCTGCGGTCCCGCCCCGACCCACCCGAACGCCAGGCGCGTCGACCCCGATCGCGCTCCGGGCGGCGGTCCATGTGCACGCTCCCCGCGCGTGTCCATCCCCCCGTTCGGGCTACAAGACTACCTGAAAATGCCCGGAACCTTTCCGTCCCCGCGGAGTCTCACGGGCGCGACCGAGAGCGCGGTCCTCGATTCGCGAGGGCCGAGATCGGCGCGCACACCCCGCCACGGACAGAAAGAGACACGACCATGAACACCTACACGCTGAAGGCCCTCACACTCGTCGAGGCCCTCGCGATCGGAGCCGACATCGTCTCCATCGCGCGCGCCCGCACGGTTCACCCTCGCATCCTCGCCGCGCTCGCGGACGTGGAGGCGGCCCACGCGGCGCTCGACGAGGCGAGCCGCGAACAGGAGGAGGAGGGCGATCCACCGCACCTCGCGTCCCTCGCAGCGCCGCTCGTCTCGGCGCGGAGCCTGCTCGCGAGGATCGACGCCGTCCTGGAGGCACACGCCGCGCTCCCCGGCGAGTCGAAGCACGTCGAGGCGGCACGGCGAGCGCGCCTCGCGCTGTTCCCGAACGGGACCACGTTCCTCCGCGGCACGGCGACGGCGGTCGACGTGTGGGGCCATCGCGGGCTCGAGCGGGCCCGCGAGAAGCCCACGGCGCAGACGCTCCGCGCCCTCCACCTCGGCGTCGCGGTGAAGGCCGCGACGGCAGCGATCGCGGAGCTAGGCGCGGCGCGGAGGGCGGCCTCCGGCGCCGTCGTCGCGGAGCGGGAGGAGGCGGGCACGTTCGAGGCGCTCGGCGAGCTGGTCGTCGCGCTCCGCGCGTACGCGCACGTGGTCCAGGCCGTCGAGTGCGTGACGGACAAGGATCTCGCCCGCGAGCTCCTCGCCCCGCTCGCGAACCGGCGTGCCCCGAGGCGTCAGCCCGCGCGGGTCGAGCCGCCCGCGCCCGCCGCCCCGCCCGACGTGCACGTCGACGCGGACGAGGCCCCACCCTCGCGCGCGGCGTGAGGGAACGGGGGGACGGACGAGGCCCGCGCGAGAGATCGCGCGGGCCTCGTTTCTTGTGTGGTGATCGGGGGACGCGCACGGACGCGACGCCGAGCGGGGACGATCTCGACCGTCGGCTCCATCGAGCCCGAGGGGATCACGTACGGGTCCGCGAAGGAGGCGCGCGCGCCGAGGAGCACGGCTGCGCCGGCGCCGTCTCGCTACTTCGGGAACGGCGCGGTGCCGCCGACCCACGCCGGCGCCTTCGGCGCGTCGATGTACACGAGCCCCGCGTAGTGCTGGGACGGCTTCATGCGCTCGGTCGAGACCTCGTACGAGGCGTCGCCTGCGAAGGGCGCCTCCACCGGCGTCGTGAGATCCAGGAACGACAGCGTGGCGCCCGAGTCGTGGAGCTTCTTCTCGATCGACTTCGACGAGGAGAACGACGACACCTTCGGCCCCTCGTGCCAGTCGATCGACACCTTGTACCCGATGAGCCCGATCGGCACGTACCTCGCGCCGAGCTCCCGATCGACCAGCGTCCCGAACGTGATCGCCTTCGGGTACGCGGCCGCCTCGATCTCCGGGTTCCTTCGCGTGAGGTGCAGGTTGTGCGCCCAGATGCCGGTCTTCACCTGCGGGCCCCGCTGCGCGCGCAGCGTCTTCCACACGTCGAACATCGCGACGTCGCGCGCCTCCTGCCCCTTCGCGCCGTCGCGCCCGATGTAGTGGTAGATGGTCTCGTTGAACGCGCCCATGCCGACCACGCGCAGGCGGGCGCGCTGGTACTCGGGCGCGGACGTGGCCGACGTGAGCTGGGCCTGGTTCGTCTCGAGGTGCGTCCTCGCCGCCGTGATGCCCGCCGCGCAAGCGTTCCGGTCGTCGTCGCTCATGGGCTGGCCGCCGTACAGCGCCTGGGTCTTCGGATCCGTGAAGAACGCGCGCTCGTCCGCGAAGCCCACGCCGAGGCAGCGCGAGAGCCCGTCCATGAGCCGCGTCTCGTCCGCGGGCGAGGCCTTCTTCAGGAACGCGCGGAGCGCGGGCGCGTCGATCCACGGCTGGCGGATGTCCCAGCCGCCGAACCGCACGCGATCGGAGGGGTGCGCCTTGTTCCACTCGCAGAGGAAGGCGAGGAGATCGCGCACGGAGGTGGCCCACCAGATCGTGTGGAGCTTCCTCGTGGCATCGTCCGCCGTGCCGGTGCACGTCTGGACGTACGCGTCGGCGTCGTCGGCCCCGGCCCATGGCGTCTCGAATTCGATCGCGCGGTAGCCGAGCTCCGCGACGAGGTACTCGAGCACGCGGACCTTCATGTCGTAGAAGCCGCCTGACGTGTGGATCGACTCGCCGAGCCCGACGGCGGTCGCGTCCTTCGCGAGGCGCCCGATCGGAGCGAGATCGCCGCGAGGCAGGGCGCGATCCGTACCCGCGAGCGGGTACAGTCCGTCGGCGGAGAGGGGCGGCCCCGCGTCGGCGGACGCGGCGTCGGCTGCGCCCGCTCCGGCGTCGGCGGCGGCGGCGGGCGGAGAGGGTGTGGCGGAGCTGCTGCACGCGGGCGCGCCAGCGAGGAACGCGAGCGCGCCGACGAGCAAGGTGGACCTGACGCCCGGGTGCTTCATGGCCCCAGCATACCACCGGCGGGCCCGCCTCGGGGCTGCGGGCCGCGCTCTCCCGACTCGTGTAGGCTAGGGGCCGATGAAGCTCGTGCTCGTCCCCCTGATGATCTTCGTGTCCGGTGCGTTCATGGCGGTCGCGTGGCTTGGCCACCTGCGGATCAGGCACTACGGCTTCCTCCCCGCGCTCGGCATGAGCTGGGGCATCGTGCTCCCGGAGTACATCCTCAACGTGGCCGCCACGCGCTACGGGTTCGGGACGTACACCGCGGCGCAGATGGCGACGTTCCACCTCACGTCGGGCGTGATCTGCGTCGCGCTCGTCTCGCGCTTCCTGCTGGGCGAGCAGATCGGGGCGAGACATGGGCTCGGGTTCCTCCTCCTCGCCGCAGGGATGACGCTGCTTCTGAAGGAGAAGTAGGAGGGGGCGTCGTGGCCGCGAGACGTGGATACCCCCGCATCGTGTCGGCCGCGGCGTCTCCGGTCGCTGGCGCGGTGAGGTCGCCGCTCTTCGTGCCCGAGCAGGCCGCGACGATCATCGCGCCGAGGAGGGCCGCCGCCCCGCCAGGGACTCCGGACCTCAGCTTGCGTCGCGCCCTCTCTCGCTTCATGGCTTCTGCCCGAGCCGGATGACCGGCTTCAGCCGGAGCGCTCCCCCCTCGTTCGTGAGCGCGGAGGCGTCGGTGGCGACTCCGACCTCGACCGTGGCGTCATCCGGCGTCCCGCAGGCGGGCGCCCCGCGACGAGAAACGAAAGCGGTACGAGCAGGTCATGGATCTTCATGGGTTTCACCTCTCAAGAGCTGTCCAACAACTGCCCGGGGCTGCCCTTCGTTGACGTTGACGTTGACGTGAGGGTTGACGTTGACGGCGACGGACTGGCGAGCTGGATGTGCGCTTCGAAGGCGTTTCCTCGCAAAATCTCGCCGAGAGCGGCCCGTGGCCTAGCCAGGAATCGTCGCCGTCGCCGTCGCCGTCAACGTCAACGCTCACGTCAACGTCAACGGGAGAGGGCGCGCGCAATGTTGGACAGCTCTTCAGGGCGCCGCTCCCCCCTTCGGCTCCGGGTCCTCTCGTCTCCTGGTACCCCTCCCCCGTGGCAAGCAGACAACCCCAGCTGGCGAGACGCCTGCTCATCGACGCCACGATCCGTCGCCCCCTGCCCGGCGCCCCTCAGTACGCCCGCGCGAAGCAGACGCCCGCCACCTCGTCGACACCGGCCGAGTACTCCTTGGCGTCCGTATCGGCGAGGTCGTCGGTGATCCACAGCTTGCCGTCGCCGAGCGCGGCCGCGTCCGGCTTCCTGTACGTGTCCGCGCCGCCCGTGTCCGCGAAGAAGGCGTAGCTCGGCAAGGTCGTGCTGTCTCCGCAGCTCCCTGGCGCGCCGTCGTAATCCGTCGCCCAGCCGATCGCGCGGTCGTGAAGCGCGGTGTAGCTGTCGTCGCCGCCGAGGTCGACGAACAGCGAGAGCCCGTGGCACTTGGTCGCACCGATCGAGCGGTCGGGGCCACGGTACGTGTCGCGCCCGCCGCCCTCCACGAAGAAGGTCACGCTGAAGTCGTGCGCGAGCCCGATCGCCGAGTGCACCGGCTCCCGGCGCTGGTTGTACCGGTCGTCACCCCCCCCCTCGAGGAACGCCGCGAGGGCGAAGTGCGCTGTCGCGCCCTGCGCGTAGAACATCCCGTCGTACTGGTCGTCGCCCTCGCGATCCGCGAGCACGCCGAGGCCCATCCAGTAGCCCGTGCCCTGCACGAACGTCGCCCCGACGTAGCTGTCGTTGCCACGGCGGTCGCGCAGCATGGCGAGGCCCCCGCCGAGGTGCATCCCGTTCTGGTCACGGCGCAGGCCGAAGGCCGTGCCCTGTCCGAGCGACGAGTTGGCGCGCCCGGGGAGCTGCGGCGACGCGTAGAGGAGCACCTCGTCGACCACGAGCTCGTAGCGGTCGTCGCCCGCCGCGTCGTACAGCGTGCCGAACGACGACACGGAGCCGAACCCCTGCGCGCTCTGGAACGCGCGGTACGTGTCGTTGCCGTCACCGTCGTGGAGGAGCGCCACGCCCACGAGCGCCGACCCCTGCACGCCGGCCTCACCCTCGTAGTCGTCATCGCCGCCGTCATCCCACAGCACGCCCACGCCGAAGTTCGCGAAGCCCTGGCTCTTGCGGAGCGAGCGGTAGCGATCCTTGCCTCGCCCGCGGTCGAGGAGCATGCCGTAGCCGAGGACGCCCGCGCCCTGTCGCGCCACCTGGCTGTACGAGAAGGGTCCGTTCGAGGCGTCTCCCTGGAAGCGCCCGTCCTTGTCGGACGGGAGGAGGCCCTTCCTGTCGTTCGCGCCGGGCACCTCGACGTAGGCGTAGAGATCGTCCCCGCCGAGGTCGACGAGCACCGACACCGGGTTGTTCGCCGAGGTGTTCGCGCCCGCCGCGATGCGCCAGGTGTCGTTGCCTCCCGTGTCGAGCGCGAGGAGCACGTCGCCGCCGAGCGACGCGTCCTTCGAGGGATCGTACGTGTCGTCGGCGCCACCCGACAGGAGGACGAGCCCGAGCGGGGTCGGCGCGCGGAAACGGAACGGGGTCGCCGTCGCGACCTCGTCCCACCGGATCTCGTCGAGCGCCTGCGCGATCTTCACGCCGCCCTCGTAGAGCACCGCGGTGTCGGCGCTGCGCCTGAAGAGGCGCTGGAACGCGGGGGACTCGGGGTCGACGGCGCCCACCTTGCTCGACAGCCAGAAGCCGGTGCCCCTCTCGAACGCGGTCTTCCGATCCTTCGCGGCGAGGAGCGCCGACAGCGCGCGCTCGCGTATTGCCGCCGCCTCGATCGCCGCGAGGATGACCCGCGCCGCGGCGCGCTGCACCGCGGGAGGGACGGCGGCGGCCTCGGCCCGCGCCGCGTCCCGATCCCACCCGGCGCCGCCGTGCGCCGCCTCGAGCGCGGCCATCAGCGGATCGGAGGCGTCGGCGTTCGGCAGCGCGCCGCCGACCGTGAGGGACAGCGCGAGGGAGGCCGCGGCGTCCGCCACGCGCGTCGCGATCGGATGGTCGGAGGACAGCGCGAGGTCGGCGCGAAGGGCGAGGTTGCCGGAGAAGCACGGGATCTCGGTCGGGTGCTCCTGCAGGTGATGGAACATCGCGAGGCGCGTGGGATCGGCCGCGAGGCGCCCGCCGAAGCGGTCGTAGAGGGATTTGGGGATCCCCAGCGTGGCGAGGTCGAGCTTCGTCGCCGCGACGGCGCGCCCGAGCGCGTCCTTCGGGTCGATGGCGACCGGGCAGGGAGTGGGCGAGCCGAGTTTCCACGGAAACGGCGTGTCCCACGAGCCCGCGGGCTCGGCGACCTCGGCTCTCCCCACGTCGGGGACGCCGGCGTCGGCGGGGGGAACATCGGCCGGCGTGTGGGAGCACGCGAACGGCAGCGCGAGGAGCGCGAGGGAGAGCGCGGCGAAGGAGGTTCGCGGCCACATGGGTGAAAGCGTACACGGCGATCGCGGGGACGCCGCGCTATTCCGCCGGCCACCTCCCGTGGTAAGCGTCCGGCCCGCCAGCGCGAGGGCGGCGCCCCTCCACGGCGCCCCCCCCCGCATGAGCAGCTATCACGACGGTCATCGCGAGCTCCAGGACCGCTTCGACTCCCGCCGCCTCGCGGACCGCCTCGAGCAGGTGCCCGGCTGGAAGCGCGACGAACGATTCTCGGAGGTGCTCCCGGGCGCGACCAAGCCACGTCCGTGACGCGCGCCGCAGGTGTCAGGGCCGGAACGTGTTGTCGTCCTCGCCGAAGACGCCCGTGAGGTGCGAGGTCCACTGCTCGCCGCTGAAGTCGCGGAGCAGCTCGTTGTAGCCCTTCCTCCGTGCGACGACGGCGTCGAAGAGGAGCTGCTCGGTCGGCGTGCGCTCCGCGTACGCGGGGAGCGTCGTGACGATGACGTCGAGGAACTTCGTGCCGTGCGGATCCGTCGCGGCGCCGTTCAGGGTCCGCCGCGTCTCGTGCATCGTCGGCCCGAGGTACCCGAAGGTCTGGCAGCCGTTGAAGAAGGCGATCTGGTACTTCCCTCGCCGGGCACGCGTCGCGCTCGCGAGCGCCTGGATGTTCTTCCCGAGGCCCGAGTGACCGCTGTACACGACGAGGTCGGCCTTCTCGGTCTCCTCGCCGTAGCTCCTCTCGAAGTCGGCCCCCGCGCTCTTCGCCTCCTCGACGAAGTAGGCGACGAGGCGGACCGTGCGCTCCACGCCGCTGATCGCGATCTTGCCGGTGACCACCGACTGCTTCAGGATCCCGCCGCGCGGCGCGACGTCGGTGCGCGTCCCGCCGGTGAGCGCGCCCTTCACCTTGCCCAGGAAGGCCTCTCGGTCGCGCGCGCCCGTGTCCTCGTCCGTGGTGTTGGAGATGGCGCCGTACACGGTGACGATGTCGAGCGAGCCGTCCGCCCAGATCTTGTCGTACTCGGGGAACTTGCTGGTCGTGCCGAGCGGATGGGGCGCCACGGTCGCGCGCATCTTCATGACGTCCGCCTCGAGCCTGCACCCCTGGGCCCGCGGGTTGAAGTCGTGCCAGAACGTCTCGCGCCCGTAGGCGTTGGTGCCGCACCGCCCGTCGTACTTCTGGTTGAAGGCGTCGAGCTTCGTGACGTCGAGCGGCACGGCCAGGTCGTACCGGCGCGGGATGCGCTGACCGGCGGGGAAGATCACGGCAACGGAGGCCGAGTAGGAGATGCGCTTGGTCGTGGCGTCGGCCGCCCGCTCGCGGACGTTCGTGACGTCCACGAACCGGAACTGCGCGTTCGCGCGTGCGGCGGTCGTCAGCACGCCCTGCATGTACTCGAGCTGCGCGACGACGGCGTTCTTGGGGAGCGTGTCCTTGGCGGCCACGACCTCGGCGTCGAACTTGAACTCCAGCGGCGTCCCGTCCACGCTCGCGAGCTCGCCCTCGTCGCTCGAGGGCTCCTCGCCCGCGTCGACCGTGCAGGCCGCCGCGAGGGTGGAGAGACCGAGGACCGCGAGCCGGAGGAGGGAGGACGCCATGGCCACCCTTCAGCAACGCCCATGCCGGCCGCGGCAGGCGGTGGGAGCGCCATTTTCCAGAGGATCTGGAAGCCGGGATGGATCGCGTGGGACCCACCCCCCGGGGGCGTCATGGCCCGCGTTTGCGCCGGAGGAGCCCTTGTTCTACCCTTGGAGCGTGACCCTCCTCAGGCCACGTGCGCTCCGCGCCCTCCGAGCCGTCACGCTCCTCGTGACGGCGTGCGCGGTGCTCGCGGGTGTGGTCCTCGGCGGGACGCGGTACTTCTTCTGCGCGCCCATGCAGGCCGCGATGGCGGCTCCGTGCTGCGAGCACCGCCTCGCGACGGGCGACACGCCAGCGGCGCGCGAGCTCGTCCTGTGCTGCGAGGCCAGGGCGCACGACGCCGTGCCGCCCGCGACCTCGGAGGGAGACGTCGTCGCCTTGCCGCCCGGCGCGCGGATCGAGCGGGTCCTGCCGCTCGCGAGCGATTCGACGCGGGCGCACGCCGTCGTGCGACCCATCCTCGATGTCCGGAGGACGGGTCCCCCCCCACCTCGATGGACGTCGACGGTGTTCTTGATCTGAGCGCGGCCAGCAGAGTCTCCGTGGTCGGAGCCGGTCGAAGTGTGCCCGAAGATGGGTGGACTCCCGTGACTCCGTAGCGTGGAAGCGACGCCCTGAGGGGCCGGTCTGCCTCCACCGAAGAAGCTCCGAGAGGAGCGACTCCCCTGCCCTGGGCCTGGCCCGGGGTCGCCAACGGTTTTCTCGAGCGCAGCCAGCCATGAAGAAGCTCCCTGTTTCCCTCCTCGCAAGCGCCACCCTCCTCGTCACGGCGAGCTCGCTCGCCGAGCCCGGTCCGCCAACCGATCGCGCCGAGCTCGTCCGCCTCGCGCTCGAGCGCAGCCCCGCGCTCGAGGCCGCGCGCGAGCGCGCCGAGGCGACCTCGACGTCGGCCGGCGCCGAGGCTCGCCTGCCGGCCCCCGAGGCGATGGTCTCGATCTGGCAGGTCCCGCTGTCTCGACCGTGGGCGGTGAACGACTCCGGCATGGTGATGGTCGGCGTCCAGCAGTCCTTCCCCGCCCCCGGCTCCCTCGGCGCGCGCCGGGACGCGCGGGAGAAGGAGGCGGACGTGGAGCGCGCGATGGTCGCGATGCGGGCGCGCGACATCACGCGCGAGGTGGAGCACGCGCACGCGGACTGGATCGAGTCCACGCTGCGCCACGGCGTGCACACGCGGCACCGCGAGCTGGCCGATCGCGTGCTCCGCCTCGCGCGCGCGCGGCACGCGGCCGGGGGGAGCCTGACCGACCTCACCGAGGCGGACGTCGAGGTGACGCGGGCGGGCGCCGACGTCGCGACCGACGGGTCGCGCGTGGTGGCCGCCCAGGTGCGCATCAACGCGCTCCTCGCCCGAGATCCCGCGACTCCCCTCCCGCCGCCCGTCGCGCCGCCGCCGGAGGTGCCGGCCTGGTCGGCCGAGGAGATCGTCACGCACGCGCTCGCGTCGCGCCCGGAGCTGCGCGCGGCGGCCGCGGGGGAGACGGCGCGCGCGCACGAGCTCCGCGCGTCGGATCGCGAGACCACGTGGCCGTCGTTCTCGGTCGCCGCCCTGTACTTCGCGCCCGTCGGTCCGGCGCCCATGCACGGCTACGGCGTGAACGGCTCGGTGAGCCTGCCGTGGCTCTGGGGTCCCGCGGCGGCGAGGAGGAGCGCCGACGAGACGCGCCACGCGGCCGCGCGGACGGAGGTCCTCGGGGTCCGCAACGCGATCCGCGCAGAGGCCATCACCGCGAGCGCCACCGCGCACGCGGCCGCGGCCAGGGTGGACGCCCTCGAACAGCGCACGTTGCCCGCGAGCCGGCGGGCGCTCGAAGCCCTCCTGTCGGGCTACGAGAGCGGTCACACGGATCTCGCCCGCGTCCTCGTCGCGCGTCGCGCGGTCGTCGACGTCGAGATGGATCTCGTGGGCGCGCGCGCCGCGCTCGATCACGCCATGACCGATCTGGACGCCGCCGTCGGCGCCCGGGTGCCGAGAAGACCGCTCGCGGCGATCCGCGAGGAAGGAGCGTCCGATGTCCAGTGAAGATCTCCACGATCCCATGCCGGAGGGCGCGGAGCCCCCGCCCCGCGGCGTCCGCTTGATGGGCGCCTTCCGGTGGATGATCCTCGCCGGATCGATCGCGCTCGCCCTGTTCGCGTGGTGGACCCTGGCGCGCGCCGATCTCGGGCGCGGCGGTCCGTCCGCTGGACAGCGCGTCCGCTACCACTGCCCGATGCACCCGCAGATCGTCCAGGACGAGCCGGGCGAGTGCCCCATCTGCCACATGACGCTGGAGCCCTTCACGCCCGCGACGCCCGCCGCGCCGAGCGCCGCGCCGTCCACGTCGGCCTCGGCGCCGTCCGCGTCGGCCTCCGCGCCGTCCACGTCGGCCTCCGCGCCTGCGCCGTCGGCCTCG
>SXNL01000154.1 GCA_005777185.1 Myxococcales bacterium | reverse complement strand
CGGGCTCGGGCTCGGGCTCGGGCTCGACGTGAGGAAAATGAGGGGATGCCTCAGGTCCCGACCCGCAGCGCGGAACCGTTGCGGGGGCCACGGTTATGGGCTACTCATACCGGCCCCATGTTCATCAACCTCTCCAAGAAGCCGCGCAAGGCCACCCGCAGCAAGTCGAACCGCTACCGCGCAAAGCTCAAGGCCAAGGACCGCTGCCGGCGCGGCCGCGTCTACCAGGCGGGTCGGAAGTAATCGGCGAGGGTCCTGGCCGGGAGGCCGGACCGCGCCCGCGTCACCCGTTCTTCTTCAGCTCGGTGAGGACGAGCTTGGCGACCGCCTTCAGCGTGTCGAACACGCCCACGCCCGTCCGCGCGACGGCCTCGAAGTCGGGGATGTTCGTGGGGTTGAGCATGCCCCGGAGCTCCTCGACGCTGGCGACGTTGGGGAGGTCGCGCTTGTTGTACTGGACCACGTACGGCAGCTTGTCGAGCGAGTAGCCCTGCTCGGCCAGGTTCGTGCGCAGGTTCTCGACCGACTCGAGGTTGGCCTCGGTGCGCTCGATCTGCGAGTCGGCGACGAAGATGACGCCGTCGACGCCCTTCAGGATGAGCTTGCGCGACGCGTCGTAGAAGACCTGGCCGGGCACCGTGTAGAGGTGGAAGCGCGTCTTGAAGCCGCGGATCTCGCCCAGCGAGAGCGGCAGGAAGTCGAAGAACAGGGTGCGCTCGGTCTCCGTCGCGAGGCTGATCATCTTGCCCTTCGCCTCGGGGTTCGTGCGCTCGTAGATGTACTGGAGGTTCGTGGTCTTCCCGCAAAGACCCGGCCCGTAGTAGACCAGCTTGCAGTTGATCTCGCGAGCCATGTAGTTGATGAAGCTCATCGTGGTCGGTCGTCGTCGGGCTCGGGTCGGTCGTCGGGGTCGTCGGGATCGAGGGGGCCTCTCGGCCCGTTCAAACCTCGGGTCGGATCAGTCGTTGAACAGATTGTCGATGTCGTCGTCGGTGATCTCGGCGAAGGGCGAGTCGGCGCCGGGCTCCTGAACCTTCTTCAGCAGCGACTCGAAGATCAGGTTCAGCTCCTCGCTCGCCTTCTTCACGCGGAGGCGTACGAGGCCCAGGCTCGAGCGCGAGTCGAAGATGACCACGAGGATGACGCGGTTGCCGACGAGCTGGATGTGGATGTTCGCCTTCTCGCCCTCGTGGAACTGGGTGGCGAACTCGTTCTCCTTCAGGAGCTTCGCCATACCGCCCGTGGCGGCGATGTTGCCGGCCGTGAGCGAGGCGAGGCTCGTGGTGTCGACGTTGTCGATGTCCCCCGACGCGGCGATGAGCTGACCGTTCTTGTCGACGATGAAGACAACCTTGGCGTTCGCGTCACGAACCAGGCGGTCGACGACCGTCTGGATCTGATTGAACTCCTCCTCGTACATCACCATCTGGGGATTGATCATCCGCGCTCTCCAGAGGCACTCACGCCGGCACGCGTCGCAAGGGCGGCGCGCTCCAGCACAGACAGCAAGTACGGTGAGTTGCCCGGTACCTGACGGTTCTATCCGAAGGGGACAGCGGCCACAAGCCCTCTTTCTCGCGGCTCGCGCGCGGAAAACCGCGTGCGTGGGCAGGCGTCAGAAGGTCGTGACCGCCTCGTGGAGCACCTCGAGACCCCATCGCAGGCCGTCCACCGGCACGCGCTCGTCGTGCCCGTGGTACATACGCTGGAAGCTCACCTCGTGCGTCGGATCGAAACGCACCGGCGAGAACCCGTAGCAGTGCGTCCCGAGCTTCGTGTACGCCTTCGCGTCCGTGAAGCCCGGGATCATGTACGGGAGCGGGTGCCCCGTCGGATCCCGCCGCGTGATCGTCCGCGCGAGGTGCGCGAACAGCGGCGTGTCGTGCGGCGTGACGACGGGGGGCGCGGTGAACAGGACGTCGATCTTGGCCTCCTCTCCGAGGACCTCGCCGAGCTCGGCGAGGAACGCTCCGTCGTGGCCGGGGAGCGTGCGCCCGTCGATGTCGACCGAGGCCCTCCCAGGGATGACGTTGATCTTCCGGCCGCCTGACAGGATGTTCGGCGAGGCGGTGTTGGCCAGCATGGCGCCGAACGATCGCCGCTGCGCGGAATCCCGGACGAGGTGGTCGAGCACGAGGGCCGCGGCCTGCGGCGTCGTGAGCCGCTTCAAGACCGCGCCTTGCGCCGCTGGCATGCGAGCGGCGAGGCCGTGGATGAACGCCTTCACGACCGGCGTCGGGTGGAGCGGGAGGCGTCGCGTTCCGAGGCGCGCGACCGCTGACGCGAGCTTCACCACGGCGCTCTCGGGATCGGGCATCGACCCGTGCCCGGGCTCGCCCTCGAAGGTCGCCCGCACCCAGCAGGACCCCTTCTCGGCGACCTGGATGGGGTAGAACGTGCGCCCGAAGAGGTGCAGCGAGAAGCCGCCGACCTCGCCGAGCATGTACTCCGCGCGCACCTCGTCGGGGTGCTCCTCCACGAGGAAGAAGCTCCCGAGGCGCGAGCCGGACTCCTCGTCGGCGACGGCGGCGAAGACGAGGTCGCGGTCGAGCCTCGGCCGGTCCGCCTTGTTCTCGGCGACCATCGCGAGCACGCACGCGCTCATGGCCGCCATGTTCTTCATGTCGATCGCGCCGCGGCCCCAGAGGTAGCCCTCGTGGAGATCGCCCGAGAACGGCGGGCGGCGCCAGCGCGCCGCGTCGGCCTCGACGACGTCGACGTGCGCGTTCAAGAGGAGCGGCGGCTTCTCGCCGGTGCCGCGGACCCGCGCGACGAGGTTCGAGCGGCCCTTGACCTTCTCGAAGATCCGCGGCTCGACGCCGGCCGAGCGCAGGAACGTGGCGAGTCGGTCGATCGCGAGGTGTTCGTGACCGTCGTCCTCGCCGCCCGTGCCCCGGTTCACCGTCTCGAGCCGCAGCAGATCCTGCAGGAGCGCGCAGCAGCGGTCGCCCTCGGCCTTCCAGTCGATCGCGGCGCCCATCAGAAACGCACCTGCGACCAGAGCGAGATCACGCTGATGTGCTTCGACGGCGCCGGCTTGCCCTCCGGGCGCGCGTTGTCGATGGCGAGCGCGTACTCCAGCTCGACCTTGAGGCCCTTGGTCGGGTGGACCGCGAAGCCCACCTCGTACTGGTCGCGCTGGTTGTTCTTCACGGTCGTGTTGGGGGAGTAGTGGTTGTACCGGAGACCGGCCTGCATGTACCGGCCGATGTGCTGCTCGCCGCGGATCATGAGCGCGCGCTCGGGTTGGGTCTCCACCTCGTCGAACACGACCGAGGGCATCGCGGGCGCGCGAAGGTGAAGAGACGGGTCCCCGTGGAGACGTCACCCGTCACGGGCTCCCCTCAGCGCCGGAGGCACTCCCACACGCGCGCCTCGCGGAACACGCGTACGAGATCCGGGTCCAGGTGCTGATCCTTCACGGAGTAGTCCAGGATGTCGAGGGCGCGCTCGACCGGGACGGCCTTCTTGTAGGGTCGATCGCTCGCGGTCAGCGCGTCGAAGATGTCGGCGACGCTCATCATCTTGGACTGGATGGGGATCTCCTCCGCGCGGAGCCGGTTCGGGTACCCGGTCCCGTTCAGGCGCTCGTGGTGGGCGCCCGCGATCTTCGGCACGCGCGCGAGCGCCTTCCCCCAGGGGATCCGGGACAGGAAGCGGTACGTGTGCGTCACGTGCGAGGTGATCTCCTCGTACTCCACCGGCGTGAGCGAGCCCCGCTTGACGCTGAGCGCCACGAGCTCGTCGCCTTCGAGTAGGCGCTTCGTCTCGCCCCGTAGGTCGAAGTACGTCTCCGTCGCGATGGCCTCGACCTTGGCGAAGTCGCCCGCGGCGAGCACCGTGGGCTCGTTCGCGGAGTGGATCGCCGCGATGGCCGCCTCGAGCTCGGCGCGGCGGGCGACGAGCTCTCGATCCAGCGCCTCGAGCTCGGAGCGGGGGGCGCCGCGCTCGAGGGCGCGGAGCTTGCGCCCGAGGATGTCGGCCTCGAGCGTCCGCATCACGAAGTCGAAGCGCGCCTCGATGAGCTCGAGGCGCTCGTCGTAGAGCTTCTTCGCCTTGACCAGGACCTTCTCGCGGACGCCGATCTTGCCGAAGTCGTGGAGGAGGCTCGCGTACTCGAGCTCGCGCAGGTCCTCCCGCGAGAAGCGGAAGGCCTCGTGGACCTGGCTCGAGTCGGCGTCGACCACCTTGGCGAGGCCCACCGTCAGGTCGGCGACCCGCCGCGAGTGGCCGCTCGTCGTCGGATCGCGCGACTCGATCGCCTCGACGCTCGCGGTGACGAAACCCTCGAAGAGGCTCCGGATCTCGGCGTAGAGGACGGCGTTCTCGAGGCTGACGCCGGCCTGCGCGGCGACCATGCCGAGGAGCTCCTCGGTGTGCCAGTCGAAGGGCACGACGAGCTCGTCGACGTCCGCCTTCGTCGCGAGCTTGCGCGCCGGATCGCGCTTCTTGTTGATGAGCTGGATGACGCCGATGACCTCGTCGCGCTGCGAGATGAGCGGCACGGTGAGCATCGACCGCGTCCGGTACCCGATCTTCTCGTCGAAGCTGCGATCGAACCCGTACGGCGACCCCGCGGGCAGGTCGTAGACGTCGGAGATGTTGATCGCCTTCTTGCCGAGCACGGCGCACCCCGCGATCGACCGGTTCGAGATCGGCATCGTGAACTCGCGCGAGTCGAACGTCACGCTGTCGTTCTGCGTCAGCTTGAAGCGGAGCGAGCGGGAGCCGACGTCCCCCTCGGCCACGTAGATGCTCCCCGCGTCCGCCCCGGTCACGAAGCGGCTCTTCTCGAGGATGAGCGAGAGGAGCCTGTCGACGTCGCGCTCCGTCGTCATCGCGCGCGCGACGTTGACGAGGAGGACGGCCGCCGCACCGTCCAGCTCGTGGGCGCGCTCTTCGGGACCCAGGCCGGCCGTCATGCGCCCCACCGTACCATGTTGTGTTAGCCTCGCGTGTGATGGAAGGACCTGTGGTGGACCTCGCCCAGCTACGCGTGGACTACTCCAGCCGCGGCCTGGCGGAGGCCGAGCTCGACCCGTCTCCTTTCGTCCAGTTCGAGGCCTGGATCACCGAGGCCATCCGGCTCGACCTCCCGGAGCCCACGGCGATGAGCCTCGCCACGGCCACGCCGGACGGGCGGGTCTCGTGCCGCGTCGTCCTCCTCAAGGGCGTCGACAGCGGCTTCGTCTTCTACACGAACTACGACAGCGACAAGGGCCGCGCCCTCGCCGAGAACCCATTCGCGGCGCTCACGTTCTTCTGGAGCGCGATCGAGCGGCAGGTCCGGGTCGAGGGCACGGCCGAGCGCACGTCCGCGGAGGAGTCCGCCGCGTACTTCGCGCAGCGCCCCCGCGGAAGCCAGCTCGGCGCGTGGGCTTCCAGGCAGAGCCGCACCCTCGTCTCCCGCGACGCGCTCGACGCGCGCCTCCGCGAGCTCGAGGCCGAGTACGCCGGTCGGGACGTCCCCATGCCGCCGTACTGGGGTGGCTACCGCATCATCCCGGACCGCCTGGAGTTCTGGCAGGGCCGCACGAGCCGCCTGCACGACCGCCTCGTGTACGTGCGCCAGCCCGACGACACCTTCCGGATCACACGCGTCTCGCCCTAGAGACCGTCTCGGACCCTCGCAACTATACCAGCGCCGCGCGCGCGGTCCTGGTGGCTTCGTCGCGCTCCTTGAGCGTCTCCAGGATGATCACGGCGGTCTCCTCGATGGCGCGGCCGGTGACGTCGATGACCGGCCACGCCGGATGCTTCGCGAACACCTCGCGCGCGTACTCGAGCTCTTCCTTCACCTGCTCCTTGAGCCCGTACGACGCGTCCACGCTCATGCCGAGCTGCTTGAGGCGTGCCTTGCGGATCTCGACGAGCGGATCGAGGCCGATCGTGAGGCCCACGATGCGATCCTGCGACGCCTCCTCGAGCTCGGGCGGCGGCTCGACCCCGAGCACGAGCGGGAGGTTCGCGACCTTGAGGCCGCGTTGCGCCAGCAGCGTGGAGAGGGGCGTCTTCGAGGTGCGGCTCACGCCGACGAGGACGAGGTCGGCCTTCCTGAAGTTGCGCGGCTCCTTCCCGTCGTCGCTCTTGACGGTGAACTCGACCGCCTCGATGCGGCGGAAGTACTCGTCCGAGAGCGGGAGCATCGAGCTCGGCATGTTGATGGGCTGCCGGTCGAGGAAGACACCGAGCTTGCCGATGAGCGAGCCGATGACGTCCACCGACTCGAGCTTCAGCTCGTAGCTCGACGCGTGGATGAACTCGCGGAGCTCGGGGCTGACGACCGTGAACACCACCAGCGCGCCCTCGGCCGCCGCCGTCTCGAGGATCGGGCGCGCGGCCTCGCGCGTGCGCACCCGCGTGTGGAGACGGATGCGCGCGCCCGTGTGCGGGAACTGCAGCATCGCGGCGCGCACGACCTTCTCCGCGGTCTCCCCGGTGGAGTCGGAGAGGATGTCGATCCGCTTGCCTTCCATTCGTTCGGCGCACCGTACCACGCCCGGCGTCCGGTGGGATCGCCAGCATGTAGGTTTGTGGCGCACATGGCGCGCGAGCGGGCCCTCACCCCCCCCCGCAGGAAGCTGAGCACCGGGCGCATCTGCTCCAGATGCTCGACTCGCTCGGAGATGACCCCAAGGGTCAGCTCAAGAAGCCCGCGGGTCGCGCGAGCAACCCCTGTACGTCCCAGCAAGCGGCTCACGGGTCGCGCGAGGAACCCCTGTACGTCCCAGCAAGCGGCCCACGGGTCGCGCGAGGAACCCCTGTAGGTCCCAGCAAGCGGCCCACGGGTCGCGCGAGGAACCCCTGTACGTCCCAGCAAGCGGCCCTTTCGGCCTGTCACCAAGCCCGCAGGGAGCGCGAGGGGGCCTCTCAGCCCCCTGCCTCTCGGTCCGTCGCAAGAAGCCGCAAGCCGCGCCCGGGCCGCACCAGGCCGCCGGGGCCTCTCAGCCCCTGCCTCTCGGTCCGTCGCAAGAAGCCGCAAGCCGCGCCCTGGGAGCGCGAGGGGGCCTCTCAGCCCCCTCGCACCAGGCCGCCGGGGCCTCTCAGCCCCCTGCCTCTCGGTCCGTCGCAAGAAGCCGCAAGCCGCGCCCTGGGAGCGCGAGGGGGCCTCTCAGCCCCCTCGCACCAGGCCGCCGGGGCCTCTCAGCCCCCTCGCACCAGGCGATGGACATCCTCGACACCAGCATGGATCACGGACGACCCACCGAGCCTGCCCGACCTCCCCGAGTGCAGACGGCGCTCGCGAGGGCGGGCCTCGCATGGTATGTGCAGTGATAGGCATGGGCCTCTTTCATGTCGCACGTTCCGAACCGCCGCGGGGCGCAGATGAGTGACCGGGAGGACCGGCGCGATCCGCGTCAAAACGGTCGCTCGTCCGTCGTGCCTGGCCGCGCATCGTCGCCGGCTCGCGCCTCGGCGTTGCCGGGCCGGCCGTCGATACGTGTGCGCGCCGTGCCCGCCCGCGATCCGCGTAGGCCGTCGATCCCCGCGCCGAGCCCGCCGCCCGCGTCCCGCCGCCGCGATCCGCGCGAGTTCAACGGCTCGCTCGACCCGCCCACCGTCGCGCGGCTCGATCACGACGCCCGGGCCTACCATGATGACGGGGCCGACGAGCCGGAGACCAACCGCATCCTCCAGGAGATGTTCGTCGCGCCGGGCGCCAAGGACACGGACGACGAGACGATGACCGCCGTTCGCGCCGTCGACGAGGACCTCCTGCGCGCGTCGCAGATGGGACTCGCGGTTCGTCCTGCGATGGACTCGATCACGGAGTTGCGCGCGGAGGGCTCGGCTCCTCGGCCGATCGATCGTGCTGCGCGCGATGCGCACCGCGCGCGCGGAGAGCCGTCGTACGCCCCGCTGGAACCCTCGTACTCCGAGCCGTCGGGCGCCGCGCCGTTCGCGGACCGCGAACACCAGGAGCCCGTGACGCATGCGCGTGAGCCCTCGCAGCCGAGTCGCGGGTCGTCGGTGATCAGCAGCCTGCCCAAGGCTGCGCCGACCATCGCGGCTACCGGGCGCGCGGGCGTGGAGATGCCCGCTCCGAGGGCGGCGCGCAACGCGCGGCGCGACGCGAACGAGGCGAACGCGCGGGGACCGGTGCTCCCCTGGGGCGCGCAGACGCGACACGCGCCCAGCGATCCGGAGGTCGAGGTCGGATACGTCGAGGTCTCGAACCCCGGCGCGTACTTCTCCGAGCTCGCGGACGCGTCGGACATGAACCCGACGAAGGCCCTCGATCTGCGGGCGTACCAGGCCCCGCTGGGTGGCCGTCGCGAGGGCGCCGCCCAGCGCGTCGACGCGCCCATGGTGAACGTGCGGTCGCCCCCCGCGGATGTGGAGCGGCCCGCTCCGGGGCCCGTGGTGCCGCACCTCACCGAGACGGTCCAGCCAGGCCCGAACCGCGCGCTCGGCTGGCACGATGACCCGCGCGGCTCTTTCGCCCCGCCCCAGCCCGTCGTCCAGCATTCCACCGTTCACGTGCCGCAGCCGCAGCGCTTCCAGCCACCCGTCTTCGACGCGTACGCGCAGCAGGCAGCCCCGTATGGCGGTCACGTGATGCAGTCCGCGCCGATCCCCCCCGTCGCGGCAACGATGCAGCAGCAGATCCAGGCGCCCCCGCCGAAGTCGGACGTTAAGCGCCTCGCGTGGTTCGTCGTCGGGATGGCGGTCGGCATGGCCGCCATGTTCGTCGTGTTCGGCCATGCGCAGCACCGGGCGTCGTCGGAGCCCGAGCCCGCGCGTGTCGTGGAGACGCCTTCGGGGCTTCCGCCGCTCGTGCCCGCGACCGCGACCGCACCGCAGCCGACGGCCTACCCCACGACGCTCCTTCCCCCGCTACAGCCGACGTCGCTCGTCGCGCTTCCGCCGCTGCTGCCCGCCGTCGCCATGACCTCGCCGCCCATCCCTCCCGAGCCGCCCGCCGTCGCGACGACCAGCGCGCCGCCCGGGCCGCCGCAGGCCGCCGTGGCCCGGCCGGCATCTCCGCCAGCCGCCGTCGCCGCGAAGCCTCCCCCTGCGCGCCCGGCCTCGCCGCCCCCCGCGCCCCCGCGGCGTCCCGCCGCGGCGTCGCAGAGCCCCGCCAACGCGCTGCAGCCGGATCCCGAGCCGTCGACTCCATCGACGCCGACGAACACCACGCCCTCGCCGGCGGCGACCTCCGCGGCCGACCTCCTGCAGAACGCGCTCTAGCCCCAATGGCGTTCGGATAAGGCATTCGTTCGAGCGAGGGTGCCCCCACCCGTCGCGCATGGCGCGCGAAGAGGTTCCGTGGAGGCGGTGGGGCGCCGGCGCAGACCTCACCCCCCGTCCCCTCTCCCTGAAGGGAGAGGGCTGAGGAATCCCCTCATTTTCGAGCCCGAGCCCGAGCCCGAGCCCGCGCCCGATTCCTGCGCAACGAACCCGCGGTTGGTGCCGACTGGCGGGCACGGGTTCGAACATGAGCGACTCGACGTCTACCGTGCGAGCATCGAGCTGGTGGCGGGGGCGGACCAGCTCGTGGACCGCTTTCCGAGGGGCGGCGCCTACCTCAGCGATCAACTTCGG
>SXNL01000153.1 GCA_005777185.1 Myxococcales bacterium | reverse complement strand
CGCGCCATGCGGTAGAAGCGCGCCTTGTCCGCCGGAGCGAACTCCCCGGCGCCTTCCGCGATGTTGAGGGGGATCGAGGCGACAGCTCGCCGAAGTTGATCGCTGAGGTAGGCGCGGCACCTCGGAAAGCGGTCCGCGAGCTGGTCCGCCCCCGCCACCAGCTCGATGCTCGGGTGCGGCTGAGTACATTTGAGGGGGCAAGCGCGAGAAGCGGGTTGCACATGCAGTGGGGTGAAGTAGGAGCTTATCCTATACAGTTCACCAAAGGAGCACTGCTCATGCGTTCCATATTCGCCGTCTCGGTCTTCCTCGCCACCTCGATCGCCGTCACGGGGTGCGCCCTCGACAGCGGCGACGCCGACGACGAGTCGCTCGACGACACGGGGGAGGCGCTGAGCGCCACCGGCTCCAAGCTCGTCGGGGCGTACCGCACCTCCAACGCGGCCTCCGACTTCGACGTCCTCGTGCTGAAGAGCGACGGCTCTTACTTCGCCGAGGAACACGTCGTATGCGTGACCACCCCGTGCCCGCCCATCCGCCAGGAGGGCAGGTTCATCGCGCACAAGGCGCCGAAGCACGGGTTCCTCGGTGGGCTTCGCCTCCTGCCGAAGGGGGGCGCTCCATCGACGTACTACCGCGTGTCGTTCGGAGCGCCGAACCAGAGCTTCAAGCTCTCTCGTGATGGAGTGAGCTTCTGGGCATACGCGGCGACGACCTCGCGGACGTACTGCGCGACGGCCTCCGACTGCAGCGGCCAGTCGTACATCCGCCCGATGTGCGTCGGCCAGGCGACCTGCGACACATCCACCGCCGCGTGCGGATGGAAATGCGGCGTCCCCGCCCCGGTGTGCGACTACACGTCCTCGACGAAGACCTACATCGGCCGGAGCACCGACCAGTGCGCGGTGATCCGGTTCTTCTGCGAGCCTGGCACGCAGTATTTCGCCGACTCGTGCGGCTGCGGCTGCGAGAAGAGCCCGCCCGCGCCCTGTTATGTCGGCGGATGCAGCAGTCACGTATGTTCCGCCTCGAAGAACGTGATGACCACCTGCGAGTTCCGTCCGGAGTACGCCTGTTACCGGACCGCGACCTGCGAGCGCGACGCCACCGGGGCGTGCGGCTGGAAGAAGACCCCGGCGCTCACGAGCTGTCTCGCCAGCCCGCCGAGCTGAGGCCTCGGAGCCAAGGTGGAGGGCCCGCCCATGCACTCGCATGAGGAGGGCCCGGAGGTAGTCGGCGGATGGGATCGCAGCCACGCGGACTCCGCCTTCGCCGATTCGACGGTTACGTGCACGGCCACGTCGGGATCGTCGATCATCGTCGCGAGCGCCGGCAGCGCCGCACGCAGCTGTCCCGGCGTCGCGAGCGGCTGGATCGCGGCGTCACGCTCCATCGCGCGCGCGACCGCGCCCGGTCGAGCGCCCCCGCGGGCAGGGCGCCGCCCGGGTCCAGAAGCTTCGCCGCATCGCCCACAGCGGGATGGAAACCTCCGGGAGGAGATGACCCCGGACGCGTAATGGAGAGCGTCGGTAGTGACGCCCATCCCCCGCGCGTGGTAGCGGACGCGCCGCATGAGCGCCCGCCACCGCCTCCTCGACAGCCCCGACCTCGGCCGCCGCGTCCACCTGTGGACGTTCGGCGAGGTCGGTCGGCCCCTCGTCGTGTTCCCTTCGAACGCGGGCGTCGCCCACGAGTGGGAGAAGGGCGGGATGATCGACGCGCTCGCCCCCCTCCTCGCGGCGGGCCGCGTCAAGATCTACTGCCCCGAGACGAACGTGTCGAAGAGCTTCTCGGGCAAGGGCGGCGTGCGCTGGCGCATGGCGCACCACGCGGCCTACGAGCGCTTCGTGATGGGCACGCTCGTGCCGTTCATCCGCGAGGACACCCGCACGCCGCACGCGCGGATGACGGCGACCGGGTGCAGCGTCGGCGCGCTGTATTCGGCGCTCTTCGTGCTCAAGCACCCGGAGACCTTCGCGCGCGCGCTGTGCCTCTCGGGCCGGTACCGGACGAGCGGGTTCTTCGGCGGCCAGAGCAGCGACGACGTGTATCTCTCCGACCCCCTCGCCTTCGTCCCCAACCTGCGCGGCGCCGCGCTCGAGCGCGTCCGGCGGCACGCGCACCTCACGCTCGTCGTCGGCCGCGGCGCCCACGAGGACGGCTGCATCCCCGAGACCCTGGAGATGGGTGCGCTCCTGCACAAGAAGCGCATCCCGAGCTTCCTCGGCCTCTGGGGGGAGGACAGCAGCCACACGTACCCGTGGTGGCAGAAGCAGGCGCGGCACTACCTCGACCAGATGTTCTGAGCAGGCGCGCTGTCAGGCGTGTGCTGAGGAATCCCCTCATTTTCGAGCCCGAGCCCGCGCCCGCGCCCGCGCCCGATTCCTGCGCACCGACCCCGCGGTTCGTGCCGACGGGCGGGCAGGGACGGGTTCGAACATGAGCGACTCGACGTCTACCGTGCGAGCATCGAGCTGGTGGCGGGGGCGGAGCTCGCAAGTCCGCGAGAGCGTTCGGACGCGTCCTCGTTGATCGTGATCGTCGTCGTGCGCGTGCGCGTGCGCGTGCGGGCGGTGTGCTCCTGCTCCTCCACCGCGCCGCCGCCTCGCCGACCCCGAAGCCCCGGGCGCCAGGTGCTGGGCTTGCCGGAGCAGAAGCGGCCCCGCCCGCAGCGACCGCTACTTCCTCGCCGTCGCCCCCGCCTTCGGTCCCTCGCTCCCGTCCGTCGGTCCCGGCGTCTTCGGGCGCCCGATCCAGCGGCGGATCCTCGCCATCGCCTGGGCCGGGTGCCCTCCCCCGCCCTCGAAGCCGACCCGGTACACGTGGTTGTCGAACCAGCCCGTCACGATGGCGTGGTGGCCGTCCTTCGTCACCACCACGCCGCTCCCGCGGTCCATGCCGGGCACGGTGTAGGTCCGCGAGGTGAAGTCCCGCGTGTCGACGACCGACACGCTGTGGGTGGAGCCGAAGTCTGCAGAGTACACGTACCTTCCGTCGGCCGACACGTCGATGCTCTTCGGGGCGTCGCCGAGCGGCGCGTGGTGGACGACCTTCTCCGTCGCCACGTCCATCGCGTGGAGCTGGGAGGCGGTCAGGCACGAGATGTAGAGCGTGCGCTCGTCGGGCGACAGGGCGAGGTGGCGCGGGATCTTGCAGGTCTTGATGCGGTGATGATCGGCGAGGTCCTTGCCCGAGTAGACGTCGATCGACTCGCCGAAGAAGTTGGCGATGTAGAGCACACCCTTCTTCGTCATCGCCATGCCCCGCGGCTGCTTGCCGGTCTGCAGCGTCCGCACGATGGTCCCGTCGGCGACGTCGATCTGCGTCACGCTGTGGGCGGCCCAGTTGGCGGCGAAGAGGCTCCTCCCGTCGGGCGAGAGCACCAGGATCTTGGGGTGCGTGCCGGTGTGGATCTCCCGCGTGACGGCGCGGCTCGCCACGTCGATGAACATCACCGAGCTCCGGCGGAAGTTGGACGCGTAGATGGTCTTGCCGTCGTGCGACAGCACGCTCTCCACGACGTTCCCCGGGACGTCGATGTGGCCGAGGGGCTGGAGCGTCTCGGCGTCGTAGATGCCGATGTTCTTCCTGTCGAGCTGCCCGAAGTTCGTGACGTACAGGCGCCGACCATCGGGTGACAGGCTCGCGCCCTTGGGCATCGACCCCGTGTCCGCGACCTCCTCGACCTCGAGCTTGGGGGGCTGCGCCGCGGCGGACCCGGCGACGCTGGACAGGACGGCGGCGAGCGTGGACGCGACGAGCGACGTGATCCTCATGCGCGCATTGGATCCCGCGCGCGGGCGGACGGGAAAGTTTTCTACGCGTCCCCGTACCAGCGCACTCCATCCACGTCCCAGCCGCGGGCGGCCCCCGCCCTCGGCGACAACGTGATCACGTCCCCGTTGTGCGGGTTCCTCATGCGCTCGAAGTCCTCCACGGTCATGCGCATGAAGCGCATCACGAAGCACCGCATCGCCAGGCCGTGCGTCACGATCAGCACGCGGCTCGCGGCCCTTCGCTCGACCTGCCGCATCAGGCTCTCGAGGAAGCCCGACACGCGGTCGTAGCAGTCGGCCGGGCTCTCGCCGCCCTGGTACCGGTAGTAGAACCACCCGTGCCGCTCGCGGAGGCTCTCCTGCTCCTTGACGTCGGCGTAGCCGTGGTCAACCTCCCTGAGCCGCGGATCCTCGTAGACCCTGGTTCCCCCCCCGCCCGCCGCGGCCAGCACCGCCTCGAGGGTCTGCCTCGCCCGCAAGTAAGGAGACGTGTAGACGAGCGCCCCTTCGAGAAACGCGGCGCCGATCTGCCGCCCCGCCGCCGCCGCCTGCTCCCGTCCCCGCTCCGTGAGCGGGATGCGGTGGTCTCCATGTGTCTTCGGATCGAGCTCGCGGGTGTTCGCGGCCGACTCGCCATGACGGACGAGCTTGATGACGAGGTGGCGCGCGCTCACGCGGCGGAGGGTACCGCGGGCCGACCGTTCGCGCCAACCGCAGGACCTTTCAGGGCTCTTGACGCCACGGCGGTCGCGCGAGGTGTGTTACTTTCCCGACGCGAGGGTTCCAGGCGGTGACGAAGTGGTCGTGAAGAAGAAGGTCTCCCTGGACGGTGGGAAGGGCGCGGGCGGCGGATCCCCGGGCGGCTTCCCGGGGGCTGGTATTTCCGGCGCGCGGCGCACCGGTGGCGACCTCTCGGCGAGCACCGAGGTCCTCGAGCTGTTCTTCAACACCGGCATCGTGTTCCACGAGGTGGTCACAGGCGGCGGGCTGCCCGACACGGTCTCCTCGTTCGTCATCATGAAGGGCCCCGACGGCGCGGACACCAAGGCCGTCCGGCGCGCGCAGCCGGGCGAGGAGCCCGACGTCGAGATCTCGGCGACCGACCACCTCGCGGAGCTGTCCGCCCGGTGGTTCCCCATCCCCTACCAGCTCTCGCACGCCTTCGCCGTGCAGGGCTACCTCGGCGAAGGCCCCTCGGGGACGCGCCTCCTCCTCGCGATCGACACGCTCGAGCGCCCGGGATCGCAGGGCCGCTCCCTCGACGCCGCCCTGGACGAGGGGCGCCCGTTCCGCGCGCTCGACCGGACCGAGAACGGCGCGTTCTTCGACCACGCCGAGACGCGCGAGTACATCCGGCGACTGGAGCGCGCCGGCGTCGAGCGCGCGCTGTTCAAGCTGGCCGCCCTCCTCGAGGCCGTCGCTCCCCTCCTGCCGAAGATCCTCCTCCGAAAGGTCGTGCCGCACGAGGCCATCCCCGTGTCGCTCGTCCTCGACTTCGGCAACTCGCGATCGAGCGCGCTCCTGGTGGAGTCGCGCGAGCGCGGGCCGCAGGCCGTCCCCCTGTCCATCCGCAACTTCGCCGACCCCTTCCAGACGAGCGACGAGAACTTCGACTCGCGTGTCACGTTCCATCCTGCGGTGTTCGACAAGGCGTTCCAGGCGGCCTGCGTGCAGGACGGCTTCATGTCGCCCTCCGTCGCGCGCCTCGGCAAGGAGGCCCTCGATCGCGCGCTCGAGACGCCCCACAGGTACGCGTGCACGCTGTCGTCGCCGAAGCGGTACCTCTGGGACGGCCGCGCCACGAACGAGAAGTGGCACTTCGCCCACAGGGAGGACGGCCAGTACCGCCCGGTGTCGGGGCGCGTCCTCAAGTACATCCCGGAGGAGTCGGGCGGCGTCGAGCTCCGCGCCGACGGCCCCTCCGCGCCGGCCGATCCGCGGTACGCGCCGCGCACGATGATGCTCTTCGCGATCGCGGAGATCCTCTTCCAGGCGGTGAGCCAGGTGAACGCCCTCCCCTACCGCGTGTACCAGGGCAAGGAGGGCAACCCGCGCTGGATCAAGCACGTCGTGCTCACGTACCCGTCCGCCATGCCCGAGGAGGAGCGCGGCGTGTACGACGTCCTCGTGCGGAACGCGGTCATCCTCGTGACGCACCTCCTCGCGATCCCGCCGGAGCGCCGCCCGAACCTCACGGTGGACCCCGCCACGAACAACGGCGTCTACGGGCCGTTCCTCTTCGCGGACGAGGCCCTGAGCGCGCAGATGGTCTACCTCTACCAGGAGGTGTCGCAGACCTTCGCCGGGAGCATGGAGGAGCTCGTCGGGGTCTACGGGAAGAAGGACGGCACCGTGCGCATCGCGTCGGTCGACGTCGGCGGCGGCACGACCGACGTCATGATCGCCGAGTACGCCGATCGGCTGCCAGGAACGGGGACCGCGCTCTCGATCAAGAAGCTGTTCCAGGACGGCGTGTCGATCGCGGGCGACGAGGTGTGCCGCGCGATCGTCGAGGACATCGTCTTCCCGCAGGTCGCCGACCAGCTGCCCACGGCGCAGTCGCGCGCGCGGTTCACGCACCTGTTCCGCGAGGGCGACGCGGGCCACGGCGCGGCGTGGGAGACGCTCCGGGCGAGGCTCGTGCCCTACTTCTGGATGCCGCTCGCGCGGTGCTACTGGGCCCTCGGCGAGGGGTTCGAGCTCGAGGGGCACTCGCCCGAGAAGATGCTCCTCACCGGCGACGTGCTCGACTCGTTCGGCGTCACCCTCGGCTCCTCCGTCGTGCTCGAGGACGCGAACCGCTTCCTGTCCTCCGTGGTGCCCGAGTTCCCGGGCCTGATGAACCTCTTCTTCAAGTTCGACGTGCGCGACGTCGAGCGCGCCGCCTCGCGCGTCCTCCGCGAGCCGTTGCGGCGCTACGCCGACATCCTCGCGCAGTACGACGTGGACCTCCTGGTCCTCGCCGGGCGTACGTCGGCCCTCGCGTGCGTGCAGAACCTGTTCGTGGCCGAGATGCCCGTGTCCCGCCCGCGCATCAAGTGCATGGGGAGCTTCCGCGTCGGGGAGTGGTACCCCTCGCGCTGGAAGGAGAACGGGCGCATCAAGGACCCGAAGTCCACCGTGGCCGCCGGCTGCGCCATCCTCCACCTCGCGTCGCGGAACCGCATCCCCGGCTTCCTCATCGACTCCATCACCGAGCCCGTGCACGCGCCCATCTACGGCCTTTACCAGGACACCGAGCCCCACATCACGCGCACGAACGAGCTCTTCCCCACAGGGTCGACCAGCCAGCCGTTCGTCTACACGACCGGGATGCGCATCGGCTTCCGCAGCGTGGACTCCGAGGAGATGGACGGCTCGCCCCTGTACGAGGTCCGCCCCCGCGACGCCGACGTGGAGGCCGCGCTGCTCGAGGACCGCGTCGCGCTCACGTTCGTGAAATTGCCGCGCGGGAGGATCGACATCTCCCGCGTGCAGAGCCAGCGCGGCGAGTACCAGTTCGAGCCCACCGACTTCAGGCTCGCGCTCAAGACCGTCACGTTCGACCGCTACTGGCTCGACACCGGCGTCTTCCAGATCGCGGCGAGGTAGGGCGTGGCCGAGCCGTTCATCCGCGAGCTGTTCGAAGCGCTGGAGGGGTCGGTGGACCCGGCGGCGCTCGAGGCGCGTGTCCGCAAGATCTGCTCCCCCGCGACGGTCGACGGGGACGAGCGGCGGACGGCGAGCGCGATCCTGGCGCGCCTCTCGATGGGCGACCTCCTCGACGACTCCATCCTCGGCGCGAAGCCCGACGAGAAGTCCTTCCCGCTGCGGGTCCTCCTCGGCGAGGTGAGCGCCCGGATCGAGGGCGACGACGACGCGCTCGCGCTCGCCGCGGGCCTCAACTTCTACTTCCGCGCCCGCATCGACGAGGACGCGCGCGTCGCCGTCGGCCTCGAGCTTTCGCGTGCGTACTACACGTTCACCGCGAAGCACCGGCTCGACCGCGACCTCGTGGCGCGGGCGTCGCCGCTCCTCGCGGCGCTCCTGTCCACGGAGGTCTCGCGCGTGCGCTTCGAGGCCGTCGACCACGCGCAGACGTTCGACTCGGCGAGCCACGAGCGCGCGCGAGAGGCCTCGACGTCGCAGAGCCGGATCGCGCGGCCGGTGACCTTCCTCTGCCGCGTCGCCGGCAACAACATGGTCCGCACCAAGGCGATCATCCTCACGTGAGAGCACCCACATGAGCCTGGACAACACGAAGTGGCTCCCCAACCTCGTCGATGGCGTGTCCATCTGGAAGCTCGCCCGCGATCTCAACGAGGATCGCTTCATGGGCGGGCGCCTGCTCGTGCCCGAGACGGAGGGCTCCGACAGCCTCCCCTCGCACATCCGGTGGGATCTCGAGGGCCTCGTGCCGCTCGCGGAGGCGAAGGCGAAGCACCCGGCCGAGGCGGCGGCGGCCACGCAGGATTTCTTCGCGTGCCTCGAGCGTGCGAAGCGTGTGTTCTCGGAGGAGAACACCGGGTTCGACCGCTACCGGAGCGCGTTCACCATCCCCTCGATGGAGGCCGACGACGGCGGCAACTACTTCTACGATCCGGCGAGGAAACAGCTCAAGGTCATCAACTGGGGCGCCTCGCCGCGGGCCTTCGGCGGGACGGCCGAGATGTTCTTCGGGTGGGAGGCGTTCGACAAGTGGAGGAGCGCCGCGGGGCCCGCCGCGGCAGGGGCGGCGGTCGCGGGGGCGGCCGTCGCGGCGGCCGTGAAGAAGGACGACGACAAGAAGGACGACGACAAGAAGGACGACGAGAAGGACGACGGGAAGAGGGGCAAGCCCTGGTGGATCTGGCTCCTCCTCGTGCTGGGGCTCCTCGGGATCCTCGCGCTCGTCCTCTTTCTCCTGAAGTCGTGCGATGCCATCGACAAGCCGCCGGGCGCCGACGCGGCGGCCGACAGCGCGCTCGAGGCGAGCACGGACGCGTCGACGGATGGCCCCCTGGACGGCCCCGTCGACGCGCCTGCCGACGCGCTCGACGCGTCCCGCGACGCCGACGCCCAGGACGCGCGAGCCGACGCCGACGCCGACGCGACGG
>SXNL01000152.1 GCA_005777185.1 Myxococcales bacterium | reverse complement strand
CGCCCGCGCCGCGGCCACGGGCGGCGGGCGCTTCGGGGCGGCGGTGGGGCGGCACGAGGCGAGCGCCGCGAGCAGCACGAGGACGGAGAGGAGGAGCGTGTTTCTCGCCGGCATGGGGCCAGCCTAGATCATCGCGTGGCCGGCGGTAGCTCGATCTCGAAGACCGCGCCCCCTCGTGGCCCCTGAGGCACCGCCCTCAGGCGGCCGCCCTGCCCCTCGATGAGCGTGCGCGCGGTGACGAGACCGAGGCCGAGACCGTTCACCTTGGTCGTGACGAGCGGCTCGAAGAGGCGCTCGTGCACCTCGCGCGGGATCCCCTGGCCGGAGTCCCGGACGGTGAGAACCATGCCGGATGCACGCTTCTCGACCGTGAGCTCGAGGCGACCTCCGTGGGGCATCGCGTCGATCGCGTTGTTGACGATGTTCTCGAGCGCCGTGCAGATCTGCTCGTGATCGACCGCCACGGGCGCGACCTCGTCCGCCGCCCCGTTGTCGACGGCCACGTTCGCGGGGAGGGTGACGCGCGACAGCGTGACCTGCACGAGATCGCAGAGTCGCTCGGGCGACCGCACGGGCGCACGCACGCGCGCGTACTCCATGAGCCCTTTGATGATCCGGTTCGCGCGTGCGACCTCGTCGTGGATGATCGTGAGCGCCTGCCGCGCCTGGCCCGCGCCTTCGAGGTGCTTGAGCTCGCGCTCGAGCACGTACGCCGCGTTGTTGATGACGCCGAGCGGGTTCCGGATCTGGTGCGCCACGCCGCCCGCGAGCCGGCCGAGGACCGCCAGCCGCTCCTTGCGGACGAGCTCCTGCTGGGCCGTCTCGAGCGCGCGCGTGCGCTCCTCGACGCGTCGCTCGAGATCCTCGTTGGTCTGCCGGAGCGACTCCTCCGCGACCTTGAGGCGGGTGATGTCGGAGATGATGCCGATGAGGTGCGTCACCTCGCCGCGCTCGTCGACGAGCGGCACCTTGGTCGTCGCGAGGACGTGACGCTTCCCGCTCGCGTCGGTCAGGAACTCCTCCTCGATCTCGACCCTCGCGCCGCGCGAGAACATCTCGGTGTCCTTCATGCGGAAGAAGTCGGCCTCGGCGCGGGGGAAGAGGTCGTAGTCCGTCTTGCCGAGGAGCTCGTCGCGGGTGCGCCCGATCATGTCGCACAGGGCGCGGTTGAGGAGCAGCAGGCGAAACTGCCTGTCCTTCACGAAGACAGGGTGGCCGACGCTGTCGATGACCTGCGCGAGGAACGTCGCGGCGAACTCGCTCTCCTCGCGCCACGGGACCGACGGCATGGAGGGCCGCGGCGGGATCTCGTCGTCGGCGGGATCGGCCTCGTCCGAGCTCACCCTTCCCCCCGATCGCGCCCGAGGAGGCGACGGGGGACGGCACCGAGGAGCGTGAAGACGGCGCCGATCCGCCCGAGGAGGGACCCGGATCGCAGGCGCGCGAGGGCGATCGCGATCCGCCGGAGCGTCGGCGTGTAGGGGTACCACCAGAGCTCGTGCGCCGCGCCCGCGCGATCCACGAGCACCATGCGCGGACGGGTCAGGGCATCGAGCGCGAGCGGCGAGTTGGTGATGCCCCAGCCCGTCTCGCCGACACCGCTCCACGGCGCGGCGGGGATGGCGCCCGTGAAGGCGTGGTTGTTGACGGTGACCACCCCCGCGCGGAGCCGGTGAGCGAGCCGGGCGGCCGTCTTCGTGTCGCGGCTCCAGATGCTGGCGGTGAGACCGAAGCGCGACGCGTTCGCGCGGCGGATGGCCTCGTCGACGTCCTCGACCTCGGCGATGGGGATGAGGGGCCCGAAGGTCTCCTCCTGCATGAGGGGACCGTCGTCGGAGGACACGCGGAGGACCGTGGGCTCGTAGCCGTGACCCTCGCCGAAGACCTGGCCGCCAGAGAGCACCTCGGCGCCCGACTTCTTCGCCTCGTCGACGTGCCCGAGGACGGTGGCGCGCTGCCGGGCCGTGGCGAGCGGGCCCACGTCGACGCCCGGGCGGAGGGCCTTCACCGCGGCGGCGATCCTGTCGGTGAGGTCCTTCGCCACCTTCTTGTCGACGTAGACGCGCTCGATGGCGGCGCAGTTCTGCCCCGCGTTGACGAGCGCGCCCCACACGATACCGTTCGCGGCGCGCTCGAGGTTCGCGTCCGCGAGCACGATCGCCGCATCCTTGCCGCCGAGCTCGAGCGCGCACGGGACGAGCCGCTCCGCGCATGCGTGCGCGACCTTGCGACCGGCGGCGACGCTGCCGGTGAACACCACGAGATCGACGTCCAGCTTGCAGAGCGCCTCCCCAGCCTCGCGGCCCCCCTGGACGAGCCCCACGAGGCCGGCCGGAACGAGGCCCTCGAACATCTCGTGGAGCAACGCGCCGACACGCGGCGACACCTCGCTGGGCTTGAAGACCACGGCGTTTCCGGCGAGGAGGGCGGGGACGAGCGTGCGGAGCGGGAGCGCGAAGGGGAAGTTCCACGGCTGGATCAGGAGGACGACGCCGCGGGCCTCGCGGTGGATCCAGGCTGACTTCCCCGGAAAGGTGACGGGATCCAGCTCCACCTCGCTCGCCTCGAGGAGCTCGGGCGCGTTCAGCGTCCAGTAGGAGACGACGTCGGCGCTCGGGAGCACCTCGCCGAGCAGGGCCTCGACCTCGGGCTTGCCGACCTCGCGATGGACGAGGTTCGCGACCGCCTCGGCCCGCGCGAGGAGCCGCTTCGCGAGCGGGCGGAGGGCGCGCGCCCGGGCCTCGACCCCGAGCTTCGACCACGCGGCCTGCGCCTCCCTCGCCTTCGCGACGATCCCCTCGAAGGCGTCGTCCGGGGTCGCGAGAACGTCCTCGAGGGGCTGCGCGTCCACTGGGCTCGTGGCGCTGAAGATCCCGGTCATCTCGCCTCGAGGATACACCCCGCCGGCGCCTTTCATCGTGAGAAACGCCCGCACCGCGGTGACCGTCTCCGGCGCGAAGAGGATCGCGAGGTGGCCCATCTCACCGACGAGCAGGTCGTCCCCCCCCAGCGCGTCGAGCTGGCTCTGGCCGTGCGGGTGGACCATGTTGTCGTGGGTGGATGCGAGGCTCAACGTGGGGACGCCGATCGGCTCGGCGTTCACCCGGGTGAGGAACGGCGAGCCCGCGCGCAGATCCTCGCCTCCCTGCCCGAGCACGGGCCCGCGGTACAGGATCCCTCGGTGCGGGCTGGCGATCGTCACGAGGCGCCGCACCCGGGCGCCGTGGCCGAGCGCGGCCCGCGACACGAGGCCGCCCATCGAGTGCGCCACGATGTCGACGGACGTGGCGCCCGTCTCGGCCAGCACCTCGTCGACGAAAGCGGCGAGCCGAGCGCCGTTCTTCTCCACCGAGCGCCACCACGGGTAGTTGAACCCGAAGGCGGTCGCGCCGTGTCCGAGGTCGACGGCCATCCGTGCGAAGTCCACCCGGTTCTGGAAGTAGCCGTGCACGAAGACCACGGGCACCCGACCGTCCGACCCGCGCGCGAGGACGCGACCTCCGAGGTAGTAGTAGGGCAGAAGAGGCTGGGTCGTGACGACGGCCCAGATCTCCCGCAACCACTCGCGCGCGGTCCTGTGCACGGGCCGCGCAGGAACGTTGCGGTGCGCGAGCGCGTAGGACACAACCGCGTACACGAGCACACCTCCGCCAAATGCCCCGAAGATCAGGGCGAAACCGGCGGCGAGGAGTGAAGTCGACGACACGGCAGGCGTTAAGTTCGTATCATGAAGGCCCAGGTCGTGGCCGACTCGCAGAAAACGGCGGAGGAACGAGGCCTCCGAGAGGACATCTTCAAGCTCGGCGAGGTGCTTTCGGACACCTACGAGATACGGGGCACGCTCGGCGAGGGGGGCATGGGCCAGGTGTTCGAGGCGCACGACCTGCTCCTCAACCGGAAGGTCGCGATCAAGGCCCACTGGCTCACCCTCCGCCAGTTCTCGCTTCGAAAGGAGGCTCAGGCGCTGGCCGCCGTGCGTCACCCCGCGATGGTGACGGTCTACGCGATCGGCAAGCACCGCGAGATCGAGTACCTCGTGATGGAGAACGTCCCCGGGATCGCGATGAGCACGTACCTCGAGCAGCGGCAGAAGGTGGCCGACCGCTTCACGCTCCGCGAGCCGCTCGACATCCTCATCGCGATCGCGGACGGCCTCGCCGCCGTGCACCGCGCGGGGATCGCGCACCGCGACGTCAAGCCAGCGAACATCCTCCTGGCGCCCGGCGATCGGATCGTGCTGACCGACTTCGGCCTGGTCACGCCCGAGTTCGACCTCGAGACCAAGGCGGCGGTCGCGGGCACGCCGTCGTACATGGCGCCCGAGGCGTTCTCCAACCAGGTGGAGCCGGGCGCGTCGAACCTGCTCGACACCTACGCCTTCGGGATCGTGGCCTTCGAGCTCCTGTGCGGCACGGTGCCGTACCCCGGAGAGAACACGCTGCAGGTGATGTTCAAGCACGTGTCGGAGCCCATCCCGCGCGTGGACGAGCAGGTCGCGGTGCCCGCGCGGCTGTCGGACCTGATCTGCGAGCTCATGGCGAAGGACCCGCGCGAGCGTCCTCAGTCGCTCGAGGCGGTGGCCGGACAGCTACGATCCATCCGCAGCTCGCTCGCCCACCAGGCTCCCGAGGCGCCGCTGTCCGTGCTCATCATCGACGACACGCCGGACATCGCGAGGCTCATGTCGATGTACGTGAAGCTCGGCGCGCCGAACGCCGAGGTGCAGATCGCGGCGGGCGCCAAGGTCGCGCTGGAGATGGTCCGGAAGAAGCCGCCGAGCCTGATCGTCCTCGATCTGCAGATGCCCGAGATGAGCGGCGTCGAGTTCTTCCTGTACCTCCGGGGCGCGCGCCTGTGCGAGGACTGCACGGTCATCGCCGTGAGCGCGAGCGCGAGCGACGCGGATCGCGCCCTCCTCAACGATCTCGGCATCGGGGGCTTCATTCCCAAGGGGCCGGAGCTGCGAGCGCGGCTCACCTCGCTCGTGCGGGCGTTCGCGGGCACCCCGCGGGTACCGCACAAGGCGGGCGGCCCGACGGACGTGGGCCGGGCCGTGGAGCCAACGGGGGCGCGGAGGACGGGTCCCGTCGGCGGGCGGACGTAGTCAGCGACGCGCCCGGCCGCGCTTCCGCGTCGGGCGGATCTCCTTGCCCGGATCGCGCGGCGCGGGGCCGGCGGCCGCCACCTCGGCCTCGATGCGGGCCACGTCGGCCGCAAACCGCCCGCGGAGCCGCGGGGCACGCACGGCCCGGAGCACCGTCTCCCGGATGACGGGATCCTTCTTCCGCGACCATAGCGACAGCTCGTCGAGCACCGGCGCCCCGAGCCTGAGGGCGAGGGGTGCGGGCGCGCGCGAGAGGGCCTCGAGCAGGGCCTTGTGGCCGGGGTACCGACTCGCCGCGCGCGGCGCGTCGTGCGCGAGCGCGAAGCCCTGGTGGAGGCGCTCCACCGCGAGCGAAGCGTCGTCGATCCGGGCGAGGAAGTCCGGGGTCGTGGCCGCGGCGAGCACGCACGCCGCGTGGAAGTACCCGTCCATCCACGCGCCGACCTCGCGAAGCACCTCCTCGCCCTTCGCGGCACCGAGTCGCGAGAGCGCGACGATGGCCGCGTCGCGGACGCGGAAGCGCAGATCGTCGCACGCGTCGTGGAGGATCCTCATGGAGCGAGCGTCGAGCCGCGGCGCGTCTTCCATGCGCGCGGAGAGCGCCACGATGCCGCACACGGGCAGGATCTCGAGCGCGGTGTCTCCGGGGGCTTCGTCCGCGTCCAGGGTCGCCATGGCCACGACGAGCCGGTCCGCCCGCGCGGCGCGGCGCGCGCAGGCGTCGGCGAACGCGAGGACAAGGCCCTCGTTGACCCGGGTCCCCGGCAGCCCCGACAACCTGCAGAGCTCGGCGTACAGCGGGCGCGTTGCGCCGCCGATGGCGCCGTCGAGGAGCCCCGGGAGCTCCTCGTTCGTGAAGGCGTGTCTACCGGTGGCCATGGAACCTCGCTGGCACCTACGTTGGAACGCGCGGGAGTTCCAGGGATTTCTCGCCCTGGCTCCCGCGTGCGCCGCGCCGGTGTAGGATCCGGGAGGCCTCGCGCGTTCGACACCGCGAAGCGTGCCCATGACCCAAGACGCACCACGCAGACGAGGCCTCGCCCGGCGATCCGGGCCGAGGCGCCGCCTCGTCCCGGCGATCCTCGGCGCCGCGGTCGTGGCGGCGTGCGCCGCGCCGAAGAGCGAGCAGCCACCCCCCGGCGTGCCGCGGACGGCCGCGGAGGAGGCGCGCCCGGAGGGCGGAGGGGCCACGTCCGTCGAGAAGAAGACGCCGGATCGGGCTCCGGGAGAGCCCGCCGCAGAGCCCGGGGACGCCATGAAGCGACGCGCGCTCGCGCTCCGCTCGGCGCGCGAGGACGTCGAGGCGGCGTTCGGTCAGGTGGGCGACGCCCTCTCGTCGACCGGTTGCGGATCCGCGTGTCGCGCGCTCGCCTCCCTGCGCCGCGCCGTCGCGCACCTCTGCGAGCTCTCCAGAGAGACGGACGAGCGAGACCGCTGCGAGGACGCCCGTGGCCGCTACGAGAAGGCGCGGGCGCGCGTGCGCACGCAGTGCGCCACCTGCACGAGCGGGCCGAGCCTGGATCCGGCCGAACCGCCGCCGTGAGCGTGCGTCATCACCCCTTCTTGTCCTTGGGCGGCGCCGGGTCGGGGATGTTCTTCGGGAGGAAGTCCCCCTTCGGGAAGTCCACGATCATGCGGGCCGCGCCCAGGGCGTTCTTGTTGATCTTGAGCGCGCCGGTGGCGGACTTCTCGCGGAGCTCGACCACGAAGTGAAGATCGGCGCCGCTCGGAACGAGGCGCGCGCGCCACACGGGGGTATTGAAGTGGACCGTCATGAGCGCGTTCAGGTTGTTGCGATGCGCGACGGTCGCGCCGCGTAGGACGTAGGTCGTCGCTCCCTCGGCCGCCTTCTCCTCGACCGGGACCTCGCCGCTCAGGTCGACGAAGAGGCGCGAGCCACCGTCCGGCAGCATCTCGAAGCCAGGGAGCGTCGCCACGGGCGCGCCCGCACGGCGCTTGAGCAGGATGGGCGCGCCTCGTCCCCCTCCCTTGGACACCGGGTCCTTGTACCCGTAGCCGGTGGCCGGGATGACCGGCTTCTTCGCGTCCTTCTTCGCCCCCGGATCGGCGGGCGCTCCAGGAGGCGCAGCCGGGCCCCCGGGCTGACCCGTCCCCCCGGCCGTCGTCCCGGGGGGAGGCGCGGGCTGTGCGGGCGCGACGGGCTGGGGTGAGGTGGCCGTGGTGGGCGCGGCGGGCGGGGCCTGCGCGTACGCGATTCCGGAGGACAGGACCACGATCGCGAGCGAGCTCTGGGTGAGGCGCATGATCACAAGTAAAGCACCAACTCGCGCCCCCACAAGGCGGAGGCGCCATCGCGAGACCAGTTGGATATGCTCTTATATAGGCCCGATGGAATCGATCGCGGCGTGGACCGGGTGGGCGACCGCCCTTCTCGTGGCCTGCGCGGCGCTCGTGCCGCCCGTGACGCGGCTCCGGCTCGGGCGGCGGGCGGCGCCCGACTCCAGGGCGATCTCCATGCACGTCAGCGTCGGGCTGGGCGCGAGCGCCGCGGCCCTCGTGCACACGCTGACCGTGCTGCCGAACCTCGGCGCACCCGCAGCCGTCGGCGCGGGGATGGCGGGCCTCCTCCCGGGCGCCGGGGCGTTCCTCGTCATCGTCGGGCACGTCGGGCTCGGGCTGCAGCTCCGTCGCCCGAAGCTCAAGGACCGCCCGGCTCGCAGGCGCGCCCACGTCGGCACGGCGCTCATGCTCGCCGTCCTGACCGGCGTCCACGTCGTCGCGCTCCTTCGCGCGGGGTGAGGGCCGCGCGCCCGGCGGGCTGCGAACCAGCGACCCGCGGCGTAGAAGGCCGCTGCGCTCTCCAGCTGAGCTACGGGCGCAGTTCCACCAACGTACCATAGCTGCTACGCTCGCTGCGTGCTGATCCGCGCCCCCGAGGTGCCGCTCCCGCCTCGCGCGGCCGTCGACAGGGCGAAGATCGAGCTCGATCGCGCGCTCGGGCCGTCGAAGGTCGACACGCGCCCGGAGACGCTGGAGTCGTTCGCGCGCGACGAGAGCGAGGCCATCGGCCGCACGCCGGACGTGGTGGTCCACGCGGTCGATGCGGCGGACGTGCAGGCCGTGCTCCGCGTCGCCGACGAGACGGGCGTACCCGTCACGCCGCGGGCCGGCGGGACCGGACGCACGGGGGGCGCGGTGCCCGCCGCGGGGGGCATCGTCCTCGACACGAGCACCATGACGCGGGTGCTCGAGATCGACAGGGACGAGCTCCTCTGCGTCGTCGAACCGGGGATCGTGACCGGGGAGCTGCACGACCTCGTCGAGCGCGAGGGCCTGTTCTACCCCCCGGATCCGAACTCGCTCAAGGACTGCATGATCGGCGGCAACGTGGCACACAACGCGGGCGGGCCGCGCGCGTTCAAGTACGGTGTCACGCGCGACTGGGTGCTCGGGCTCGAGGCGGCGACGCTCGGGGGGAGCCTGCTCCGTACAGGCAAGCGCACGGTGAAGGGGGTCACCGGGTACGATCTCACGGCGCTCCTGGTGGGCAGCGAGGGTACGCTCGCTGTGACCACCAAGGCGACGTTGCGGCTCGAGCGCAAGCCCGAGGCCGTGGCCACGTTGCTCGCGGTCTTCGCGGACGTGGCCTCGGCCTCGCGCGCGGTGACGGAGCTGATCCGCAGCGGGTGCGTGCCGCGGTGCGTGGAGCTGATGGACGAGGGGACGCTGGTGGCGATCCGCAAGCAGTCCGTCGCCATCGACCCGGACGCGCGCGCGCTCCTGCTCGTGGAGGTCGACGGCCCCGAGGTGCTCGTGGAGCACGACACGGAGCGCGCCGGGAACGCCATGTCGAGCCTGGCGAAGGACATCCTCGCCGCCCAGGACGCCGCGCAGCGAGGTCGCCTGTGGGAGGCGCGCCGCGCGCTCTCGCCGGCCACGAAGAAGCTTGCAAAGTACAAGCTCTCCGAGGACGTGGTCGTGCCCCGCACCCGGATCCTGAACTTGCTCGAGGAGGTCGAGCGGTTCTCCGCGGCGCACGGCGTGCGACACCTCACCTACGGCCACGCGGGGGACGGGAACCTGCACGTGAACTTCCTGTGGGACGACGCCGAGGAGCGCCCGCGCGTCGATCGCGCCATCCACGACCTCATGACGACCACCGTGCGCCTCGGCGGCACGCTCTCCGGGGAGCACGGGATCGGCATCACCAAAGCGACCTACTTGCCGCTCGAGCAGAGCCCGGACCTCATCGCGATCCAGCGCGACGTCAAGCGCGTGTTCGATCCTCGCGGCCTGCTCAACCCGGGGAAGATCTTCACGGGAGCGCCGCACGGGGCGTGCTAGCGTGGGGGCCATGACGAAGGAGGAGCTCGTCGCCGCGGTCAAGGCTGCTCTGGCGCGCGCCCGCGCGGGCGACGCCGATGCGTCTTACCTGGGATACCAGGAGATCTACGCAACCCCGGGCTTCACCGCCCTCCGAGCCGAGGACCAGCGCCAGGCGCTGAAGCTCCTCATCCTGACCAAGCGCGGGGCCGCCGCCGTCACCGACGCGCTGCGCAGCGCGCACGCCGCGGCGGTCGGGCCCCTGACCGAGCTGGTGAGCATGCACAACGAGCCCGAGGACTACGAGATGCTCGGCCTGTGCCACCTCCTCGCCGGGAACGAGAAGGCCGCGAGCAACATCTTCCGCGCGGCGCTCCAGATCGAGCGCGAGCGCTCGCCCGGCTCGGACCTGTGCGGGCGGCTGATGACGCGGATCTCCGCGATCTGAGGCGGCCCTTGGGCGCGCTCGCGGTGGTGGCTGTGGAGCCCGGGCGGATCTCCGCGGTGACGGGCGCGCTCACGGCGGCGGTCGGCGTGCGCGCGCCGAGGTTCGTCGACGAGGACGCGTGCAGGCGGCTCGTGGGCGGCGTCTACGCGGGCCGGAGCGCGTGGACGGCGGCCTTCGACGGCGTACAGTTCTCGCTCGGGCGTGCGTGGTACACGGATCTCGAGCTCGGCCGGACGGGCGCGTACTTCGCCGACGCGGCCGCCTCCGACGCGCGCGTCGAGGCGTCGTGCCCCGGGCTGCAGGACCTCATGCGCGGCGCCGCCTCCGCCGTCGCCGGGGCACCCGTCGCGCAGCGGCGCGGGTTCTGTGGGCCGGGCGTCCACGTCTTCCCCGCGGGGGGCTGGCTCGCCGGTCACGGCGGGGACGTGCACTTCGACGTGGAGGGCCTGTCGCCGGCGCAGATCCGCGGGCGCGCGCCGGCCCTGACGTACGTGCTGATGCTCCAGGCGCCGGAGCGCGGCGGGGCCCTCAGGCTCTGGGACGCGACGTACGAGGGCAGCGAAGCGCCCACGGACGCCATGCTGAGCCGACGCCACGTCGACGTCGAGTACGCGACCGGAGACTTGCTCGTGATCGACAGCTACCGGCTCCATCAGATCCAGCCCTTCGAGGGCGCGACAGACCGCGTGAGCGCGACGTGCCACGCGGCTCTCGCGGGCGCGTCGTGGGAGGTGTGGTTCTAGGATGTCGCGCCTCCGCGCCCTCTTCACGTCGTTCGATCGCGACGACAACGGGGCCGTCGACGAGGCCGAGATGGAGACCTTCCTGGTCGGTATCGGCCTCGCGAACCGCGGCGCGCGCCTACTGGTCAAGCAGACGATCGTGAAGGCGTGCGGGGGCCAGCTCACCTGGTCCCGCTTCGTGGGGATCAGCCACCACCTCGTGCCCCCGGGCATCGCCGACGACGACGGGCGGCTCGACCCCGACCGCGTCGACGAGGTCTTCGACCGCATCGCCGGCAACGGCGGTGCGCACGCGACCGCGGCCGACGTCGAGCGTTACACGCGCTCGATCATGCCGTTCTTCATGCGCCCGTTCGCCGGAACGCTCGCGCGGGCGGCGGGGACCGGCGTCGTCGGTGCGCTGTCCCGGGAGGGCGAGGCGTGTGTCCGACGCGAAGACCTCCGGAGCCTCGTCGAGGAGATCGTCCGCGAGAAGGCCGGGCGGGGCACGCCGGGCTGAAGCCCGGGGCCTGAGGAATCCCCTCATTTTCGAGCCCGAGCGCGAGCCCGAGCCCGCGCCCGAGCCCGCTGCCGGCGCACCGACCCCGCGGGTCGTGCCGACTGGCGGGCATGGACGGGTTCGAACATGAGCGACTCGACGTCTACCGTGCGAGCATCGAGCGGGTGGCGGGGGCGGACCAGCTCGCGGACCGCTTTCCGAGGGGCCGCGCCTACCTCAGCGATCAACTTCG
>SXNL01000151.1 GCA_005777185.1 Myxococcales bacterium | reverse complement strand
GGCCTCCGCCGCGGTCGCGCCGGTCCCCGCCGCGGTCGCGCCGGTCCCCGTCGACGAGGCTGCTCGGCTCGCGATGGCCGCCACGCTGGACAGCCCTGGCCCGGCGGGCCCCTCCGCGCCCAAGGTCGGGCCGCGAGGGACGGCCGCGCTGCCTCAGTTCCAGGCCGCCCAGCTTGCCGCCGCGTCAGCGGCGCAGAGCCCTCCGGTCGTCGTCTCGAAGGACCCGCGCGGAATCGATCCCTTCGGCGTGACCCAGAAGCCGCAAGGCGGGCCATCGCCCGTCTCTCCGCTCGCCTCGAGCGCGATGCTCCCGCAGAGCCCCGTGACGCCGGGCATGCTCGCCGCGAGCCAGAACCCGCCGAGCGCGGCCGCGCCGGGATCGCAGCCACACGCGCCGGTTCCGTCGCCGGTCCCCACGCCGGCCGCGGCCCCCCAGCACGCGGCTCCCCAGCCCTACCCTGGCCAGCCGTACCCACCGCAGGCGGCACCGGGACAGCATGCAGGATACAACCATCCCGCCGGCGGATACGCGCAGAACGCGCCACACGCCCCGCGCGCCGCCGGGCCCGCGCCGGGCGCGGCCGTGTGGGTGCAGTGGTCGAACGGGCAGCGCTACCCGGGCACCGTCCAGCAGGTGTCCGGCTCGCAGTGCTACGTGAGCTTCCCCGACGGCCAGGCGCGCTGGGTGGAGTCGGCGTACGTGAGCGCGCGCTGACCCGATGTCCGGAGACCGCATGAAGCCCGAGGTGCTCCGCCAGGTGGTGGAGGAGCTGATCCCATTCAACAAATTCCTCGGCGTGAAGGTCGTGAGCATCGCGGAGGGGTTCGTCCGCCTGGAGATCCCGTTCCGACCGGAGTTCGTGGGCGACGCGCTCCGGCCCGCCCTCCACGGCGGCGTGATCAGCACGCTCGCGGACACGGCCGGCGGCATCGCGATCTGGACCGGGATCGATCCGCGCGGGCGCGTCTCGACGATCGATCTGCGCGTCGACTACCTCCGCCCCGGCCGCGCCGAGACGCTCGTCGCCGAGGCCACGACCGTGCGCGCCGGCAGCCGCGTGGGCGTCGCGGACATCCGCCTCTTCCACCCCGACGCGTCCACCGACACGATCGCGACGGGGAAGGGCGTCTACAACATCAAGCTGGTCAAGCAGCGGTCGGAATGATCGCGCGTTTTCTCGCCGGCGGAGGCCCAGGCTAGGGCGCGCCAGGGCGTCTTACGCTACGATCCCCTCATGGCGTCCCCGGGCAAGGTGCTCCTCGTGGCTGTGACCCTCGCGTTCGGCGCGCTCGCGCCGGCGCACGGCGTCGCCGCCGAGCCGGCCCTCCCGGTGCGGGCCGCGCCGGGGTGGCTCGGCGTGGCGATGGACACCGGCAACTCTCTCGACGGCGTCCTCGTCAAGCACGTGGTGCGGACCTCCCCCGCCGACAAGGCGGGCATGCGGGCGGCCGATCGCATGATCAAGGTCGACGGCTCGCTCGTCACCAGCGCCGCGCAGGTCACGCGTATCGTGTCCGGCAAGGGCGCGGGCGCCGAGCTCGCCGTGACGGTGAGGCGCGCGGACAAGGACGTCGAGCTCCGGCCGCAGCTCGCGGCTCGCCCCTCCTCGGACGAGATCCTCCGGATGGACCACCTCGGCACGTTCGCGCCGCCCTGGTCGCAGGTCACGCCGCTCACGGGCGCGCCGAGGTCGCTCGCGGAGCTCCGGGGCAAGGTCGTCGTCCTCGACTTCTGGGCGAGCTGGTGTGCGCCCTGCCGCTTCGTCGTGCCGCGCCTCAACGCGATCAAGGCGCGGTTCGGGGCGCAGGGCCTCGCAGTCGTCGGCATGACGACCGACGACGCGGAGGTCGCCGCGACCGCGGCGCAGAGGCTCGGCATCACGTACGGCGTGGTCGTCGACGAGAAGGGCGCGGCCTCGGCCGCGTACGGCATCGGCGGCCTCCCGACGATGTTCGTCATCGACAGGAAGGGTGTGATCCGCCACGTCGAGGTCGGGGTGGATCCGGCCTCGTGGGACAGGGTCGACCAGCTGATCGAGAAGCTCGTCACGGAGCCCCCGCCCGCGGCGGACAAGCCGTAGCGTGCGCGATCGCGGCTCGGTCCTCCGCGTCGTCGACGAGCTCCTGTGGACGCTGCGCCGCGCGGGGCTCGTGATCTCCACGGCGCAGGCCATCGACGCGGTGCGGGCGGTGAGCCTCGTCGGACTCGGGGATCGATCCTCCGTGCGCGAGGCGCTCCGCGCCGTGGTGGTGCACGACGCCGAGGCGGGGCGCCGCTTCGATCGCGCGTTCGCTCGCTTCTTCGCCGCCGGGCGACCGCCGGGGAATCTCCTCGAGCGCCTGCTCGCGGCGGGGATCTCGGCGTCCGAGGTGGCCACGCTTCGCGAGCTGCTCGCAGCGTTGGCCGAGGGCGGAGGGTCCCACCCTCCCCTCGGCGCCCTGCTCGGACCGGGTCCGGATCTCGACCGGCTGCTGTCCACGGGCGAGGCGTCGAGGCTCGTGGAAGCCATGGTGGACGCTTCGCAGCGGGGCTTCACGACCCACAAGCTCGTCGGGAGCCTGGGCCTCCCGCGCGCGAAGGACGATCTCGCGAGGCTCCGCGCACTCCTCGCGGAGGCCCACGGAGCGGCGCGGGCGGACGCGATCGTGGCCCTGCTCGAGAGGGAGCTCGCGCTCGCGACCGACGAGGTGCGCCGCCACGTCGCCGACGCGCTCGCGGACCGGAGCGCGGCGCGCGAGGCCGCCCTGCGTGATCGCGCTCTGGCCGCGACGCCGTTCGCGGCGCTCACCGACGCGGAGGCGGAGCTCGTCCGGCGCGACGTGCGCGCTTTCGTGGAGCGCCTCGCCGGCCGGGCGAGCGTGCGTCGCAGGCGCGCGCGGCGCGGCACGGTGGATCTCCACGCCACCTGGCGGCGGGCCGCGCGGACACGGATGATCCCGGTGCGCCTCGTGCGCAAGGAGCGGAGGCGCGACCGGCCGCGGCTCCTCGTCCTCTGCGACATCAGCGACTCCGTGCGCGCTGCGGCGCGCTTCCTCCTCGAGATCGCCTACCTCTCGCAGTCGATGACCGCGCGGACGCGCACGTTCGTCTTCATCTCCGAGCTCGGCGAGACGACCGACCTCTTCGATCGACACCCCCTCCGCGAGGCGCTCGCGCGCGCCTGGGGAGGCCAGGTGATCTCGATCGCGGACAACTCCAACTACGGGCGCGTGCTCCGCGCGTTCGAGGAACGTCACCTCCGCGACGTCGACCGGCGTACCACCGTGGTCATCCTCGGAGATGGCCGGACCAACTACCTGGACGACCGGGCGGAGGTGCTCGACGTCGTCCGCGCGCGCGCCAAGGCGCTCTACTGGCTGTGCCCCGAGCCGCGCGGCGCGTGGGCCGCGGGGGACAGCGCGATGGCGCGCTACGCCGCGAGGTGCACGCGCGTCCTCCGCGTGGACACACCGGGCGCGCTGCTCGCCGGGGCGCGCCTGCTGCTCGGCGCCTGAGGCCTGGCGGGGTCCGCGCCCCCTCAGTCGTTGTCGGCGGCGTCGGCGGGTGGCGCGCCGCCGTCGGGGAGCGCCTTCGGGACGATCTCGGAGCGCGTGGTGCCGAGGATGTCGCCGATCGTCTTGATGTCGGCGTCGGAAACGCCGTTGCTCTTGAGCACGCCCGCTGCGATCGTGATGAACTTCGTGAACACCGCGTCGGTGATGCCGAGGCCGCGATGCGCGTCGGCCATCGACCGGCACTGCCAGCCCTTCGTGTCCGCGGGCCTGGCGGGGTACGCGGGCGTCTCCCGGCTGCCCGTGAAGCCCGAGAGCTGGATGGTGAGGCACGCCTCGATCTGCTCGGCCGTCGGATGGCCCGACTGCCCCACGGGGGTGAAGTAGCCGGCGATCTGCGCGTCCTTGAGCTCCGCGACGACGATCAGGTGGACGACCCTGGCGATGTTCTCCTTGCCGCCGAGCCGCTGGTAGAGCGAGGGAATCGGCGCGTCGGCGCCTGTGTCGGCGACCACGCCCGCGTCGGCGACCGCACCGGCGTCCTGCCTCGGGAGCAAGAAGTCGTCGTCGCTGCACCCCACGCCGACCGTGCCCGCCAGGCCCGCGCCCAGAACCAGAGCGGCCGCGAGCCAGCGGCGCGTCGAAATCCCGATCATATCTTTCCTCCTGCGGGGCACTCTACCTCAGATCACACGCCGTCTGTCGGCTGCCGCACGAGGGTGAGCACGGGCTTCAGCCGCTCGGAGACCCACACTTTGTTGTCCCGGTCGACGATGACCGCGCCGACGCCGTCGAGCGACTCGACCAGCTCGAGACCCTTCTTCGGGCCCAGGATGAAGACGGCGTCGTCGATCCCGTCCGCCTGGAGGGCCGTCCTCGCCCAGATCGTCACGCTCCGGGAAGCCGTGGCCGGGAAGCCGGTGCGCGGATCGATGATGTGGTGGTAGCGCACGCCGTCCACGACGTAGCTGCGTGCGTAATCGCCCGCGGTGCTGAAGGCGCGATCGGACAGCGAGAGGACGGCGAAGAAGCTGTTCTCGGGCCCGCGGGGATCGCGCACGCCCGCTTGCCAGCCGGTGCCGTCGGGCTTGGTCCCGCGCGCGAAGAGGTCACCCCCCGCCTGCACGAAGAACGAGCGCAGGCCGCCCTCGTCGAGGATCTTCGTGGCCTGATCGACGGCGTACCCCTTCGCGATGCCGCCGAGGCTCACCTTCGTGCCCGCGCGCTTGATGCGCGCGGTCGACGCAGCGCGGTCGAGCTCGAGATGCTTGTAGGATACACCTGACAGCCGTGCGCGCACGGCCTCCTTCGTCGGGGGGTGCGGGTCGAGGTCCTCGTCGAACTTCCACAGTCCGTGCAGCGTCTCGAACGTGATGTCGAACGTGCCGCCGGACAGATCGCCGTTGCGGATCGACTCCTCGACCAGGAAGAACGTCTCCGCGCTGAGCTTCACGGCCTGCTTGCCCGCCGCGGCGTTGAGGCGCGACAGCTCCGTGTCGGGCCGCCACGTGGTCATGAGCGCCTCGATGCGCCGGATCTCGTCCGTCGCGCGGCCGAAGATCGCCGTGGCGCGCGCCCTGTCGACCGACGGCGTCGTGTACGTGGCGAACGCGATGTGCGTGCCCATCGCCTGCGCCTCCCCCCACACCGGCTCGGGCTTGAACGCGGTGGGCTGCCCGCCGCGCTGCGCCTGCGCGTCGATCGCAGCGAGGGGCGCCGCGTCGGGCGCGCCGCGCGCGGGC
>SXNL01000150.1 GCA_005777185.1 Myxococcales bacterium | reverse complement strand
TGGTCGGCGTGCAGGATGAAGAGCAGGTTCATCGCGGCCTCGACGTCCGGGTCGACCACGTAGGGCTCGGCGGGCACGCTGAACATCATGTTGATGAAGTTCGCCGTGTAGCGCAGGTGGTTCTGCGGGTAGACGAAGGGCTGGCCCATCGACTTCTTGTACGCGTAGGCGGCGATCGTGCGGACCTTCGAGATGAGGCGCGCGATGGTGACCTCCATCTGCTCCTTGTCCGTGACGTCGTGCTCCTCGGGGTAGTACGTCGAGAGCGAGCACACCATCGCCGAGAGGACCGCCATCGGGTGCGCCGTGGAGGGGAAGCCGTCGAAGAAGTGCTTCATGTCCTCGTGGATGAGCGAGTGTCGCGTGAGCAGCCGCGAGAAGCGGTCGAGCTCCGCCTGCGTCGGGAGCGAGCCGTACACGAGGAGGTGGGCCGTCTCGACGAACGTCGACTTCTCGGCCAGCTGCTCGATGGGGATGCCGCGATAGCGGAGGATCCCCTTCTCGCCGTCGAGGAACGTGATGGCGCTCCGCGTCGACGCCGTGTTCATGAAGGCGGGATCGATCGTGACCAGGCCCGTCTTCGCCCGCAGGTTTGCGATGTCGATCGCGCGTTCGTTCTCGCTACCCGTGACGACAGGGGCCTCGAACGACGTGCTGTTGTGGGTGATCTGGACCTTCTCGTTCTCGCTCACGGCGAACCTCCGCTGGCTGTCGAGCCGCGGATACTAGGCCAACTTTGCGCGGCGCGTCACAGGCTTTTTGGGCTCGGGCTCGCCGTTGCCCAGTGCGATCGCGCCCGGGCGCGAGACGAGGCTCGGACGCTAGAACTTCTGCCACGTCCGCCGGGCGTCCGCCTGGTGGTTGGCGAGGCGGCGCTGCTCCTGTACGAGCGCGCCGTACGTGTGGGGAACGCGGGGATCCTTGCCCAGGGCATAGAACACGCGGAGGGCGGCCTCGGCGTCGTCGCTGGCGCGGTGGGCCTTCTCGAGGCGGACGCCGAGCCTCGCGGCCACGTCGCCAAGGGCGCGGGAGCGTTCGTCGCTCTGGATGTCGCGCGCCCAGACGAGGGGGTCGAGCCAGTCGACCTCGCGCCGCAGGGCGGGCGCGGCGGAGGGGATGGATCGATCCGCCCGCGCGCGCACGAACTCGCTGATCAGGAACGCCCGGTCGAAGGCCGCGTTGTACGCCGCGGGGATACACGCCTCGAGGGCGCGCGCGACCTCGTGCGCGATCGCCTCGAAGCGCGGCGCGTCCGCGACGTCGGCGTCGCTGATGCCGTGCACCGCGCGCGCCTCCTCCGGGATGGGCACGCCCGGGTTGACGAGCCAGTTGTAGCGCGCGATCACGTCGCCCGCCCGCCCGACGACGATCCCGATCTCCACCACGCGGTCGCGCGACGCGTCGCGGCCCGTGGTCTCCACGTCGAGGAGCGCGATCGGGACGTCGCCCCACGGCGTGTCCTGCGGGATTTCCTCGGCCACGCCGCGGATGTTCACCCTGAGCAGGTGCGCGATGCCCGCGTAGTGGCGCCCCGTGGGGAAGCACCCGCAGCCGTCGCCCGCGAGCGCCTTCACTTCCTCGCGCCGGCGTCGGAGGACGCCACCGGCAGGCTCGACGCGGCTCCGCTGGCCGCCGGCGCGCTGCCCGAGGGCGCCCCGCTCGCCGCGGGGGCAGCGGCGCGCGACCCCGCGGCGCCGAGCTCTTGCGACAGCCACTCGCCGAGGTCCTGGTGCGTGTCGAACTCGCGCCCGTTGATGAACAACGTGGGCGTGCCCTTCACCTCCAGCGAGTCGGCGAGCTTGCGATCCTTCTGCAGGCGCTCGGTCGTGTCCTTCGACTGCATGTCGGCGTGGAACTTCGCGAGGTCGAGCCCGATCTCCCGCGCGTAGATGTCGAGGTCCGACTGTTCGAGGTGCTGCTGGTTCTCGAAGAGCTTCTTGTGCATCTCCCAGAACTTCCCCTGCTGTATCGCCGCGATGCCGGCGCGCGCGGAGATCTCACCGTGCGGGTGCCCCGCGAGCGGCATGAACTTGTAGACCACGCGAACGTCGGCCGGCCTCGCCTCGCGCGCCTTCTCGAGGATCGGCGCCATCACGCCGCAGTACGGGCACTCGAAGTCGGCGAACTCGATGATCGTGATGCCGGCGTTGTCGGGCCCCTTCGACGGGGAGCCGTCGAGGGCGACGTTGCGGATGCGGGCGGGGTCGAAACGGTTCTTGAAGCTCTTCTCGATCTGCTCGCGGGTCTGCCCGTCGCGGACGCCTTTGAGGACGTACTTCGCCGCGGGCAGGCACTTGTCGCACGCCCGTTTCTCCTTCACGCACTGGGCCACGGACACCGGCACGTTCTGGCATGGCGCGAGGAGCTCGGACACGTACGAGCTCCATTCGCGCTTCTCGCGGGGCGTGAGCGCGCTCGTGTCGACGCCCTCCAGCGTGACGTCCGGAGCCTTGTCGCCCGGATCCTTCTGCACTTTTGGATCGCCCTCCTGCTTGCTGCAGGTCGAGCCGCCGGACGAGACGAGGAGGGCGGCCAGGACGACCGACGCGCTTCGGATTCCCATGTCGTGGCGCGAGCTTAGTACAGGACTGGCCGGGAGTCAGCACCGGCGCAACGATATGAAAATACAAGTAATTATTCGATGTGTGGCGAAGTGCGAAGAGGAGGGCTACGGTTCGCCCCGGTGCGCAGCGTCGTCTTTCGCTTCGAGGACCTGACCCAGCTCGCGCTCGCGCTCGGCGACGAGCCGAGCACCGTGCCGCTGCCGGACGCGCAGACGGGCGCGGAGGGCGAGTGGGTCCTCGCGATCTTCGAGGTGGGCCGCAAGCGCCGCAGCACCGCGACGGCGACCCGCATCGTCATCCAGGACGGGCGGCCCGCCGTCACCTTCGAGCAGCGCGACTGGGACCGCCTCCACGGGTTCGCCACGGCGCGGAGCGAGCAGCTTCGCATCCGTCGATCCACGCTGCCTCCGGCGCAGGTCACGCCCGTCGTGCCCGCCGCCCCGGGCTCGAATCCAGTGCCGTCGTCCGGTCCTGTGCCGGCCTCTGGCCCGCTCTCCGGGCCGCTCTCGGGGTCCCAGGGCGAGGTCCCCGCGTCGTCGCGTGCGTTCACGCCGAGCACGATGACGACCGCGCGCGCGCTGGTCGTCGACGACGACGCGGCCACTCGCCTCATGGTGGTCGAGGTGCTCGGCGCGGCGGGGCTCGCCGCATCGGCGGTCGAGTCCGCGGAGGACGCGCTGGCGCACCTCCGCGAGCGAGAGACCGACGTCCTGATCCTCGACGTGCAGCTCCCGCGCATGAGCGGGATCGATCTGGTGAAGGAGATCCGCGGTGATGCCGCCCTTCGCAAGCTCCCCATCCTGCTCGTCTCGGGCACCACCAGCTCGCGTGACATCGTCGAGGGCTTCGCCAGCGGCGCCGACGACTTCGTCGTGAAGCCCTTCCGCGCTCCCGAGCTCGCAGCGCGCATCTTCAGCTTGCTCCTCCAGCGCGCACCGAGGTTCCGCGCGGGCGAGGACGCCCCCGCGAGCTCGCAACGGCGGAGCGAGGCGAAGCCCTGATCCCGCGGTAGGCGAGGGCTGCGTCACTCCTCCGGCGACATCGTGTACCGAGGCCGCCTGCACCCCCCGTCGGCGCTGCACGTGCGGCACGCCGTCTCGTGGCGCGGCGTCGGCGTCACGGCCCCCGCTCGCACCCGCAGCACGACGTCGAGCGCCGCGCGCTCGACCGGCGCGAGCTCGCCGGCGTCCGCGCGGACGAGCGCCCCGAACCTCTCGCGGAAGCCCTTCTTCACCGCCGTCGGCTCCGCCTGGTGGCGCGGAGACACCGGAAAATAGGCCCCATCGCACGCCTCGAGACCCATCTCGCGTTGCGCGGCGCGCGCGTAGAGCGGCACCTGGAACCGCGTCTCCCCGAGCTGGCTCGCGTCCCCCGTCCCCCGGCTCCGCTTGTAGTCGATCGCCCGCACGACCGATCGGTATCGACCGACGTCGAGGCGGTCGATTCGCCCGCGCACGAGGAGGCGCGCCGCGCCGTCCGCGAGCGACAGGGGGGGCCACTCGCCCGCGTCGTGGCCGCCGAAGGCCTGCTCCGCGCGCGAGAAGTCCCACGCGTCGTCCGCGGCGGCGAGCTCGAGGTGCCCGCGAACCGCCCCGAGCATCCGACCGCGGTCGACCGCGAAGAGGCCAGCGTCGGGTGACGCGAGCACCGCGCGCGCAGCGGCCGTGCCGCGCGCCACGATCGCCGGCACGTCCCGCGGGCGCGCGCGGAGGAGCGGGCCCGCCGCCGAGAAGGCGGCCGCGAGCGCGTCGTGGAGGAGCGACCCCTCCTCGCGCGCGTCCATGCGATCCTGTGTCGTGACCAGATCCCGCGCGCGCAGGACCTCGTGGGCGAAGCCCTGGAAGGGGCACGTCGCGAAGCGCTCGATCGACGTCGCCGCGAGCGCGCGCTCGCCACCCCCTGTCTCCTCGCACAGCGCGCCGAGGACGGCCTCCCCCGAGAGCCTCCCGCGCTCGGGCGACGGGCGACGCGCCGGGTCGAGGAAGAACGCCTCGCGGAGGGCCTCGCGCTGCGCGCGAAGGAGGATCGACGGATCGACGGGGAGCCCGGCGCGGCGGCGCGCCGCCGAGATCGGGATCCCTCCGCGCGCGAGCCACGACACGACGAAGGACGGCGCGGCCCCGCCACCGTCGGCGTCGGTCGTCGGGTACACGAGCTCGAGGCGCCGCGACGAGGCCGACAGAAGGAGCAAGTGGGCGAGGTCCCGCGGCCGCCTCCCCGCCTCGCGCCGGAGGAGGCCGCCGCCCGCGCGCGCGTCGATCTCGTTCGCCAGCGTGTCGGAGACCAGGGCCTCGGGCTCGCCCTCCCGCGGCAGCCCCCCGAGCACCGCGTCGACCACCACGGCGAGGTCGAGCGACTCTCCGGCCGCCTCCGCGAGGCCCATCACCCGCAGCGCACCCGCACGCTGGCCCGATCGCGGCGGCGACCCGGGGAGCGTGGACGCGAGCTCGTAGAGGAGCTCGGCGGGCGACACCACATCGTCCGCCACGCCGCACAGGACGGCGGCGCGCTCGAACGCGTCGACGTGCTCGGCGAAGACCTCCCACGCGCGACCGTCCTCGGCGACGGCGCGGATCTCCGCTGTCGTCTGGGCGTCGGGGGCGTCGTCGGACGCGAAGAACTCGGTCGCGCCCGCCACGGCTCGCCGGGCCACGCCGAGGCCCGCCGCGAGCCCGCGCACGGCGGCCAGGAGCTCGCGTCGCGCACGCGGGGACGCGAGAGGCGCGAGCAGACGCGAGAGGCGCGAGAGGATCGCCGGGACCAAGGGATCCCTCGGCTCGGGGCCCGCGGCCGCATAGGTCGAGCCGAGCTCGAGGAGCGCGGCGGGTGCATCGTGCCCGCGCGGCACGCGGACACCCTCGAGGAAGCGCACCAGGCGCGGGAGGGACCTCGCGGCCGCGCGCCCGTCGTCGGTCTCCGCGAGCGCTGCAGCCGAGACGTGGCGGGAGGCGAGGAGCAGGGCGAGCGTGTCCCGGTCGAGCGACGCGCCGAGGGAGAGGAAGCGCGTGAAGAAGGCGAGCACGGGCGTGCCCGAGAGCGGCGCCGTCGGGGACACGAACGGGAGACGCGCGCGTTCCAGTTCGGCGCGCAGCGGCGCGAGGGTGGCCTCGTCCGCGCGCGGCGTGACGATCACGATGCGGTCGATCGCCGCGCCGGCGTCGAGCGCGCGGGACACGAGCGCCACGACCGCCTCCGCCTGGTGGTCGGCCGTCACGACGCGCGTCAGCCCCACCCTCGCCTCGACGCCCGCGTCCAGCGGCCCCGCGAACGTGCCGGCGCCGAGAGGGGGGGCGACGTTCATCGGCAGCGGCGGCTCCGCGAGCGCGCGCGCGAGATCGTCGGCCACGACCTCGAAGGGCGTGCGCTCGCGCGCCGCGTCCACGGGCATGGGAACATGGGGGACGGTCACGCGCGCGAAGCCGCCCAAGCGGCCCAGACGGGCGTCGAGGCCCGCGTACCAGGCGAGCGCCGCGGGCGCCGGATCGAGGAGTCCGCGCGCCTCGAGCCGGAGGCCGACCCGTTCCGCGAGCGCCACCGGGTCCGTCCCCGCGATCCGCTCCGAGAGAAGCGCGTCCGCGGCTCGGGGATCCTCGAGACCCAGGCCATGCAGCACCGCCGCGAGCGCCCTCGCGCCTTCGACCAGGATCCGCGCGCGCGCGGCGGCCGTCTCCGGCACGTCGAAGAGCGTGAGCCGTCGGGCGCGCCCCGCCACACCCTCCACCGCCTCGTGCGATACGTTCGCCTCGCGGAGGAGCCCGAGCGCTTCGTGCACCCGCGCCGCCACGCCGGGCGGCGAGGTCCTCGCGAGCGCGAGGCGGCAGACGAGATCCGTCGCGAACGACACGTCGGGCGCCAGGTGAACGAGGAGCGACTGCCGCAGGCGCGCGAACGAGATCGCACGCTGGCCTCCCCGGGCGAGCTCGTCGGCGATCCGCTCCGTCCGCGTCACGACGACGACATCGGAGTCGCCCGCGGCGCCGATCCTCAACGGGCGACCTTGAGCGGCGATCCGAGGGCCTCGTGGAACAGGCTCCGATCGTACAGGAACGCGTAGGCGGCCTGGCTCATGAGGACGCGCTTCACGTAGTTGCGTGTCTCCTCGTACGGGATGAGCTCGACGAACAGGTCGAAGTCGTCGGTGGTCTTCTGCCCGAGCCACCGGCCGACGGCGCCGGAGCCCCCGTTGTACGCGGCGATCGCGAGCGCGGGGTGCTCCGTGTGCGTCGCGCGGAGGCGGGCGAGGAGCTTCGTGCCGAGCGCGATCGACACGTCCGGTCGCTTGAGCGACGCCTCGTCGAACGGGATGGCCGTGCCCTGCGCGATCCACTTCGCGGTCGGCACGATGAGCTGCATGAGCCCGAACGCGGCGGACGGACTCCGCGCCTCGGGCACGAAAGCGGACTCCTCGCGCATGATCGCCCAGGTCAGCATGGCGGAGACCCCGTTTCGCCCGCTCTCCTGCACCACCAGCGGCTCGAACGCGCGCGGGTACGCGGCCTCCCAGTAGGCGCGCCAGGTACCGACGGGGTAGTGGCTCCAGAAGGCCATCGGCTTGTTGCGCAGCAAGGAGTGACCCGCCTCCGGGGCGCCGGCGCGATCGAACGCCTGCGCCGAGATCGCGCGGAGCTCCGGATCCGCATCGTCCGAGAGCGCCTTGGCGAGGACGAGCTCGCGCCGGGCGAGGTCGATCTCGCCGACCCCGAGGAGCTCGCGCGCCATGGAGAAGTGCGCGCTCTCGAGCGCGTCGTGGCGCTTCGTGGGGAACGTCCCCTCGGCGTCCCGCGCGATCGCGGCGTCGAGCGTCTTCTTGGCGGCGTCGGCCCCGAGCTTGGCGAGGCGGCCGTACGCCAGGGCCATATAGAAGAACATGGGCGATCGCCGGACGATCTCTTCGTACTGCGCTCGAGCGCCCGGCACGTCGCCGCCCTCCTCCATCAGCTTCGCGCGGAAGTACGCCGCGCGGCCGACCTGGGCCCACCTCTGGTCCTCGACCGGGGGCTCCGGGATCTTCGCGAGCACGGCCAGCGCCTCGGCCCGCTTGCCCTTCTGCATGTGGGTGAGCGCCACGCGGAACAGCGCCTCCCCGATCATGTCTCCGTCGGGATAGTCCCGCGCGAGCTCCGTCATCATCGCCACGAAGCGGTCCTCGTCGCCGCTGTCGCGGACGACCAGCGCCGCGCGGAAGCGCGCGTCGTCCGCAAACCTGTGCCTGGGGAAGCGGCGCTCGACCTCGCCGAAGCGCGCCAGCGCCTCGGACTTCTGCTTGGCCTGCGCGCTCGCCTTCGCGCCGTTGTAGAGGGCGCTCACGAGATCGTCCTGGCCCTCGCATGCGCCGATCGCGTCGCCCCACGCTTCGCGCGACGAGACCTTCGGGAGCTTCGCCGACGCGCTTGCCCGGAGGAGCGCCGCCTTGCACAGCGCCGCGTTCGGCGGCTTCGCCTCGCCGAGGATCTGGGCGGCCTCGTGCTCGGCCCGAGCGGGGTCCTGCGCGTCGAGCAGGCTCTGCGCACGCCGCGCGCGCTCGTCGAGCGTCAGCGCCTCACCCCTGCCGAGGAGCTTCGCCGCGCGCGTGCGGAGGGCCGGCGCGCCGACGGAGTCCGCGAGCTTCGGAGCCTCGACGACCACGCGCGTGGCGAGCGTGTACGCCTCCTCCGCACGGGCCTTGGGCTCGCCAAGGACCCCGTCGAGGATGGCCGACGCGATGCGGGCGCACGTGTCGACCCAGCGCGGCCCGCGGGGGTTTCTCGCGAGCCATTCGCGGTAGAGGGGGACGGCCTCGACCTTGCGGTTCTTGGCCCAGAGCGACTCCGCCACGACGAGCTTCGCGTCCTCGGTACCGGCGACGTCCACGACGCCCTCCGCGGTCGTGATCGCGAGATCGGCCTGGCCGGAGCGAGCGAGCGTCTGCGCCATGCGCAGCTTCGCGTACGGCTTGAGGGGGCACTCGTCCCGCGCGGCGGCGGTGAACGCGGCGAGGACGCGGTCGGGAGGCGCAGACGCCTGGATGGCTCGCGAGCCCTCGAGGTATGCGAGCGCGCACGCCTCCGTGGCCGAGACGCCAGGCGCGCGACGGATCTTCTCGATCGCGTCGGCCGCGCCCTGGGGATCCTTCGCGGTGTCGCGCTCGCTCACGGCGGCGAAGCGCGGATCGTCGAGCACCGGGCGTACCTCCAGGCGGTCCCTCGGGACGGCGATCGCAGCGACCGACGCCGGCAGCCGCGGCGGGGGCGCGGAGGAGACGACGGGCACAGGCCCCGTCGCAGCCCCCCCTCCTTTGCAGGCGGCGCCGACGGCGACGAGGACGAGGATGGCTAAGCGCGCTTCGGCCGCCACGCGTCCGCGCCCTCCGCCTCGTCGGCTGCTTCGCGTCGCCTGCGGCGCGCGTCTTCCCATCTCTCCTTGTCCTTCTCCACCAGCTCGAGAGCCCTCATCCTGTCGCCCAGCTCGGAACGTCGCAAGTTCTCTACGTGCGACGCCTCGACCTCGCGCGCCGAGAGCTGGACGATCCGCTCGTCGTCGGCCGCGCGGGCCTCGCGTACGCCCGCCTCCCACGCGTCGTGCCTCCCGAGGTCCGCCACGGAGAGCGCGCCGCTCGCGAGGAGCGCCTGCTCGCCCGCGCGTGCGGCGGTCGCGCGGCGATCGGCGTCCTCGCGTTCCGCCTCCGCGGACCTCCTGGAGCGTGTCGCCGCCTCGCGCGCCTCGACCGCGCGGGCGAGGGCCTCCCGCGCGCTGCGCTCGGCCGCCGCGCGTACCTCGCGCACCGGATCGAGTGCGTACTTGGGGCGGTCGTCTCGAGGCATCGAAGGGCGATCGAGAACGTCTCCTGGACGCGCCCGATTCCGTCTACTTTAACACACGGATGCGCGCGAGACTCCACGACCCGCACGGCCCGATCGCGCTCCGGGGCTACCCGTGGTACCTCGGCGCCGTCCTCGCGCTGCTCGTCGCCACGTTCGGCGAGTTCGCAGGCGAGCTCCGGGGGCTCCTCGCGATCTCCGGCGCCATGCTGTTCAACCTGCCGGTCCTGCTCCCTCGTCTCGGCCCGCGGAACGTCGAGGTTGTCCTCGGTGCCGGCTACGTCGATGTGAAGCGCGCGGGCGTGCGCCGCCAGCGTATCCGCGCGCGTGACGTGACGGGCGCCTCCACCGCGCTCCTGGGCTCGAAGATCGTGCTCTCGCTCGCCCGCAAGGGGAGGAAGGACATCCCCATCGCCCTCGAGCTCGAGTCGCTCGACGAGGTCAAGGCCATCCGCGACGCGCTCGGCGTCGGGCACGACGGCTTCGGGACGGTCCTGTGGCCGAGCGCTCTCCGCTCGACGGAGGGACAGGACACGGTGTTCTCCGCGTCCGCGTTCGTGCTCAACGCCGTCTCGTTCGCGCTCGTCGTGGGCTCGCTCTTCGAGGGTGACAGCACCACCCCGTGGCTCGTCCTCACGCTGATGGGGTCCGTCGGCGCGACGATCCTCGCGCTCCTCCTCCGCCTCTCGAGCCGCAAGGAGGTGTCGTCCTACGTCGCGATGCGCGCGGACGGGCTGCACGTGTACCACCTCGGCCGCTGGCAGGTCCTCCCCTACAATCGCATCGCTTCGATCGACGAGCACCACGACGGCTTGATGCTGATGCTCCACGGCAACGCGCCGTACCTCGTGCACGCGAAGGCGCGATCGTTCTTCGCGCGCGGGCTCTCGAAGGCCGAGCGGCAGATCGTCATCGCGCAGGTAACGTCGGCCGCGCAGCGGGCGCAGGGTCGAGGGACGCCGAAGCCGGAGACCGAGACGCGCATCGACGTCCTCAAGCGCAACGGCGAGACACCACACGCGTGGTTCTCGCGCCTCGACGTGACAGCGCAGACCATGCTTTCGGGCGGCTACCGCGGCGGGAGCAACCTGAGCGAGCAGGACCTGTGGACCCTCGTGGAGGATCACGACGCGGATCTCGAGCTCCGCACCGGCGCGGCGCGCGTCCTCGTGAGGGCGAGGCCAGAGAACCAGGCGAGGGTCGACACACTCCTCGCCGCGATTCGCGACGAGGGGGACCAGCGTCGCGTGCGCGTCGCGCTGGATCCCGATCTGGACGCCGCGGGGCGGGAGTTCGAGGAGCTCGAGCAGCGGCAGATGGCCGCGCAGATGCGGCGGTGATCCGCGAAATCGTGTACGGTTTGGCGTGGGCTTCGTCGCGTCGCTCTCCCCGGGGTCGATCTTCGCCGGCGACTTCCGGGTGATCCAGCCGCTGCGCGAAGGTGGCATGGGGGCCGTGTACCTCGTCGAGCAGGTCAGCACGGGGGCGGAGCGGGCGCTCAAGCTGATGCACCCGGAGCTCGTGTCCGACGACACGATGCGCAGGCGCTTCGAGACCGAGGCGAAGGTCGGCTCGCGGATCCAGAGCGACCACGTCGTGCAGGTCCTCGCGGCCGGTGTGGACGCTCCCACGGGTGTGCCGTGGATGGCGATGGAGCTCCTCAAGGGCGAGGATCTCGCCCGCCGCCTGCATCGCGGCCCCGTCGAGCTCGAGGAGGCCGCCACGATCCTCGAGCAGGTGTGCCACGCGCTCGGCGCTGCGCACGCGGTGGGCATCGTCCACAGGGACCTCAAGCCGGAGAACGTGTTCCTCGCGGAGGCGCGCTCCGTCTCGACGCCGTCCGTGGTGAAGCTTCTCGACTTCGGCATCGCCAAGGTCGCGGCCGCGCACGTCGTCGCCAACACGGACACGATCGGCACGCCGTACTGGATGGCGCCCGAGCAGACGGCCCTCGGCGAGGCCATCGTGCCGGCGACGGACGTGTGGGCGATCGGCCTCCTCGCGTTCCGCATGCTCACGGGGCGCTGCTTCTGGAAGGCGGCCGAGATGCGCGCCGGCTCCGAGGTGCTGCTGCGCGAGATGCTGCTCGACGACATCCCCGCCGCCTCGCAGCGCGCGGCCGAGTACGGCGTCGCACCGCGCATCCCGCCCGGCTTCGATGCGTGGTTCGCGAGGTGCGTGGCGCGCGACTCCACCGCGCGCATCCCCGACGCGTGGACCGCCTGGAGCGAGCTCCGCCCGGTGCTCCTCGCGGGACCTCCGCCCGAGCCGTCCACCGCGCGCCTCGACGATCGCGGCGGTGACTCCGCGCCCACGCGCCCGTACAGAGGAGGCTCCGCGGCGCGATCGCTCGGCCCGGCCTCCCGCCCAGTTGCGCCGTCCGCGAGCGGGAGAGGTGCCGTCTCCGCGCCGGGCGTCGTTCCCGCGCGGAGCTATCTCGGCGCGATCGCAGGCGGCGTGATCCTCGCCGCCCTGATGGTCGTCCTCGGGGTGTGGGCGGTCCGTTACCGCGCGAGCCGTGCGACCGCGTCCGTCGCGCCGCCCGAGCCGGGCGCCTCGGCGTCCGCCTCCGCGCCGCCGTCCGCGAGCGCGGTCGCGCTGGGAGATCTCACCGATCCCGTCGCGAGGATCGCCATCCCGGGCGGCACGTTCTCGATGGGCTCCACCGACGGCGAGGACGACGAGCGCCCCGTGCACCCGGTCACGTTGCAGCCGTTCGAGCTCGACGTCACGGAGGTCACCGTCGCCGCGTTCCTCGCGTGTGTCGGCGCCGGGCGCTGCTCTGCCCCGCACGAGGGCGAGGGCTGCAACCGGGCCGACCGTCCCGAGCACCCGGTGCGATGCGTGGACTTCAACCAGGCCTCGACGTACTGCCGCGCGCACGGCAAGCGCCTGCCGACCGAGGAGGAGTGGGAGTACGCCGCGCGGGGATCACAGGGCCGGCGCCACCCGTGGGGCCCCGCGCCGCCGGTGCGCCAGCCATGCTGGAACGGGGAGGGGAACGTCGCGGGCAAGGGCAGGCGCGATGGACCTTGCCCCGTCGGCTCGTCCACGGGCGACAGGACGCCCACGGGCGTGCTCGACATGGCCGGCAACGTGAGCGAGTGGACGGCGAGTCACTACTGCCCCTACCCGATCGCCAACTGCGCGAGCCCGCTCCGGGCGACGCGCGGAGCGACGTGGGGGGACTTCTCCGCGGCCATGTTCCACGCGACGTACCGCGGGCGCTCGGCGCCCTCGGAGCACAGCGCGTCGCTCGGCTTCCGGTGCGCGAGGACGCCTTGATCGATCCGGCCCGCGCGTCGTCCCGGATGACGCTTCGTGTCCGGTTCTGCGAGACGGACCTCATGGGGATCGTCCACCACGGCAACCACCTGCTCTACTTCGAGACAGGACGCGTCGACTGGCTGAGGCGGCGCGGTGTGACCTACGCCACGTGGGCGGCGCGTGGGCTGCACCTCCCCGTCGTGGACGCGGAGGTGAGGTACCACAAGCCGGCGCGCTTCGACGACGAGCTGATCGTGGAGACGCGCCTCGCGGAGCTTCGCGCCGCCTCGGTGCGCTACGTCTACACGCTCGTGCGCGACGGCGTGCGGCTCGCGGAGGGGTCCACGAGGCTCGCGTGCGTCGACGACGCGGTGGGGGTCCGTCGTTTCCCGGACGATGTCCGCGATGTCTTCCTCCTGGGCGAGCTCCCCTGATATCGTGGCGGCACCCGCGCCTCGGGCGACGGTCGGAGGAAGGCCATGACGAGGTTTCTGGGCAGGTGCGCGATCGGTCTCGTCATCGCGCTCGGGGGCTGCTCGTCCAAGACGACCTACCCGCCGCTCCTCAACGACAACGGCGTGGTGGTCCCGAGCGCCGGCGGCAAGCCGGCTCCGGAGGGCGGCGTGACCGACGGCGCGGCGACGGACGGCGAGGCGACCGACGGCGCGACGGACGGCGGCGCCACGGACGGGCGGACGGACGCCGGGCCGACCCCCACGGACTCCGGGAGCGACGCCCCGGGCTGACGATCCAGCCGAGGCCGGACCGCGGACTCACGCCCCGAGCGCCGCCCACTCCTGCAGCGATCGCACCCGCACCTTGGCGTCGCCGCGCACGGCCTCGAGCGCGTCGCACATCGCGAGCGCGGCCGGGATGGTCGTGAAGTACGGGATGTTCATCAGCAGCGTCTGCCGCCGCAGCGAGTAGCTGTCCCGGACCTCCTTCGCGCCGGTGGTGGTGTTCACGACCACCGCGATGGTCCCGTCGCGGATCGCGTCGACGACGTGAGGCGCCCCCTCCAGCACCTTGTTGATCTCGGTCACCGGGAGTCGCGCGCGCTTCAGCGCGGCGGCCGTCCCACGCGTCGCGACCAGCTCGAAGCCGAGCGATCGCATGCGTCGCGCCACGATGCAGGCCACGGGCTTGTCGGCGTCACGCACGCTGATGAACACGTTCTTCTTCTTGTCGTTGAACACGACGTCGAGGCCGCTCGCGAGCATGCTCTTGTTGAACGCGCGCGCAAACGTGTCCGCGAGGCCCATGACCTCGCCCGTGGAGCGCATCTCCGGGCCGAGGATCGTGTCCACGCCCGGGAACTTGGTGAAGGGGAACACGCTCTCCTTCACGGCGATGTGGCGCGGCACGCCGACGTCCTCGACGCCGAGCTCGTCGAGCGTCTTGCCCACCATGACCTTCGCGGCGATCTTCGCGAGCGGCCTGCCCGTGGCCTTCGACACGAACGGCACCGTGCGGCTCGCGCGCGGGTTCACCTCCAGGATGAAGACGTCGGAGCCCTGAACGGCGAACTGCACGTTCATCAGGCCCACGACGCCGAGCTCGAGCGCGAGCATCCGCGTCTGTTCCTCGATCGAGAGCACGATGTCGGTGGAGAGCGAGTGTGGTGGCAGGACGCTCGACGAGTCCCCGGAGTGGACACCGGCCTCCTCGATGTGCTGCATCACCCCGCCGATCGCGACCCGGCGGCCGTCCGCGACGCAGTCCACGTCCACCTCGACGGCGTCCTTCAGGAACTCGTCGATCAGGATCGTTCGGTTTCCCGCGTCCCTTGCGGCCTCGACCGCGAGGTGGACGAAGGCCTCGAGCTCCTCGGGCGCGTACGCGATCGTCATCGCTCGACCGCCGAGCACGTAGCTCGGACGAACCAGCACCGGGTACCCGATGCGCTCTGCGATCCGCGCGGCCTCCTCGGGCCCCTCGGCGGTGCCGCTCCTCGGGCGCGCGAGCCGGAGCTTCTCGAGGACGGCGTCGAAGCGCCCGCGATCCTCGGCACGATCGATCGCGTCGGCGGGCGTTCCGAGGAGGCTCACGCCGCGCGCCTCGAGCGCCA
>SXNL01000149.1 GCA_005777185.1 Myxococcales bacterium | reverse complement strand
CTCGCGCGCCGTGGCCTCCGCGTCGTTCGCCTCGAGAACGCACGACTGAACCGGGAGACCCCGCGAGAGGCGATTCTCCCGTTCACATGCCCCCTCTCCCTTCAGGGAGAGGGGGACGGGGGGTGAGGTCTGCGCGGGCTCGCCCCACCGCCTCCACGGAACCTCTTCGCCTCCCCCATCGCGCGCGTAGCGCGCGATCGGGGGGAGGCCGGCGCGCGAAGCGCGACGGGTGGGGGCACCCTCGCTCCAACGAATGCCTTATCCGATCGGCATTGGGGCTAGACGTCGAGAACGAGGCCCTCGAAGGCAGCGCGCGATCGTTCGAAGATGCTCCGTGCCCGGCGCTCCTTCTCCCGCACCTGCGCGTCGCTCTGGATCGGGTCGTGATGGAAGAGGACGAGATCCCGGACGCTCGCCGCGCGGGCGAGCTTGATCCCCTCCTCGAAGGTGCTGTGGCCCCAGCCCCTCTTCGGCCCGCCGGTGCCCGCCGTCCCCGCATACTCCTCGGGCGTGTACTGCGAATCGTAGACGAGCACATCGGCGCCTTCGCTGATCCTGGCGAGGCGAGGATCGACCTCGGCGTAGTGCTCGGTGTCGGTCGCGTACACGACCGCGCGATCGCCATGATCGACGCGGTAGATCCACACGCCGTTCGGATGGTTGCCGCGAGCGGTCGTCACCTTGGCGGTCTTGCCGTCGCCCGTGTCGATCTCCACGGGGCGATCCTCGACCACATCGTGGAACGTCATGGTGGCGCCCATGTCGGTGAGGTGCACCGGAAAGCTCGGGTGGTCCATCTGCCCGGCCAGCGTCTCTTCGAGGGTGCGCGAGACGGTCGTACCCCCGTAGAGCTGGATGACGTTACCGGGTACGAACGCGGGATCGAAGAACGGAAAGCCCTGGATGTGATCCCAGTGGACGTGGCTGAAGAAGATGTGCGCGCGCACCGGCCCCCCCGCCTTCACGAGCTGCTTGCCGAGCACGCGGAGACCCGTCCCGCCGTCGAACACGAGCAGCGCCTGCCCCACGCGGACCTCGACGCAGCTCGTGTTGCCGCCAAACTCGACCGTGTCCGGTCCCGGCGACGGAATGCTGCCTCGCACTCCCCAGAACGTGATCCGCATCGTCTCTCCGTGGACCTCGAGGAGTGAGCCTACTTCAATTTCGGCGGAAAGCGCGCAGTTTTCTGGGAGCGTCACGTACGCCGCGCGCGGCCGCCGTAGTAGGATGCGTGGCCGATGTCGCGCGCTCTCGTACCTTCGACGGTCAGGGCCGGAGCCATGGTTGCGCTCATGGTGCTCGCCGCGTGCGGGCGAGGTGGCGACCCGAGGTCCACCGACGGTGCCGCTCCCGAGGCGGGCCTCGCGACCGCTCCGCTGCGCGACGCGACCCTCGGCGAGATCCGACGCGCCGAGGATCAGCGGAGGGCGGCCGCGATTCCCGGCCACACCCGTCGCAGTCCCGACGTCGAGATCCGCCGCGCTGCCAGCCGAGCGCTCGCGCGCATCGCCGATCACGCGGCGGCGGATCAACTCCTCGAGCTCCTGTCGGACGAGGATCGCGAGGTCGTCGCGTGGGCCGCCTACGGCCTCGGGTTTGCGTGCAAGGGGCGCGAGGAGAGCCACGTGCGCGCCCTCGCCGCGCGCCTCCCCACCTTGGCGTCGACGGGGCCCGCACCCGTCGATGCGAGGGACCCCGTCCTGCCGCGCGCGCGCGCGATCGGCCGGTGCGGGGGAGTGCTCGCCGAGGACGTGCTGGTGAGCTGGACGCGCAGCGCCGGGATGCGCTCGCGTGATGGCGGGCGAGTCTCCCACGCCGGCGTCGTCGGGCTGGGCGACCTGGCCTCGAGGAAGAAGGAGCTGGGGGAGGCGGCGGTGCTCGCGCTCCTCGCGCGCGCGGAGGATGCGAGCCCGGACGACATGGCCTTCTACGCGTTCTCCCGCGCGACGGTGCGCGAGCCGCTCTGCGCCCGCGTCCTCGCCGCGGCGAAGGCGTCCGTTGTACGCGTGCATGACACGCGGATCCTCGCGATCAAGGCCATGTCGCGCTGCGGGAAGGACGCGGCGGCGGAGCTCGGCCGCGTCGTGCTCTCCAAGGATCTGGGCCCGGCCGAGCGGGCCGAGGCGGCGCGCGGGCTCGGCACGCTCGGCGAAGCGGGGCGCGAGAGGGCAGCGTCCGCGCTCGCCACGCTCGTGCCCGACAAGGACCCTTTCGCGATCTCGCGGCTCGCCGGGGCGGACTTCGGGGTTCTCCAGACGCTGCTCGCCTCGCTCGGCGCCGAGCCACCGAGGAGCGCGGAGGCCGCCTTGCGCGCGCTCTCCACGATCGCCGCGCCCGGCGAACCGCCGCCGGTGCTCGCGCGGAGGCTCGCCGAGCTGAGGTGCCAGGCGGGCCTCGGCCTCGCTCGCGCAGCGCACGACGCCGAGGTCCTGAAGAAGTGCGCCGAACCGGGATCGTACGCCAGCGACCGCGCTCGGCTCGCCGCCCTCGTCCGGCGACCGCTCGCTGGAGAGCGCGCCACGCTCTGGAAGGCCTTCGCGCGAAGCGAGCACGTGAGGATCCGGGAGGCCGCTCTCGAGGCGTGGGACGGCCACCCCGAGCTGGGCGATGGCGCGCGCGCGGCCATCGCGGAGGCCCTCTCGAGCGAGAAGGCCGGCCTCGTCGCGACGGCCGCAGAGGCGATCCACGCGCACCCGGATCGCGTGCAGGTCCTCGCCGAGAAGGAGAAGCGTGCGGCCCTGGATCCGCGGGCCCCGCCCCCGACCGCCAACCCGGCCACGGAGCTCGACCGGGGGATCGAGAAGGCCCTGCGAGCCGCGCTCGCGCGGCAGTGGGCGCCCGATCTCTTCGAGACGCGGATGGCCCTCGTGGACGCCGCTGTCGCCGTCAACCTGCCGGGCGCGGCCGCCTTCGCTGACGCGGAGTGCAAGGATCCGAACGTGACGATGCGCGAGCACGCCGTGAAGGCGCTGCGCGCGCTCGGCGGCAAGGAGTCGGAGTGCGCGCTCCCGGAGGGGACGCCGCTCGCCATCGAGATTTCGCAGGCGAAGGTGGGCGCACGGAAGCTCACGTTCATGACGGACGCAGGCGAGCTCTCGATCCGGCTCGCCCCCGATCTCGCGCCGACGACCTCGGCGCGGATCTCGGCGCTCGTCGCGAGCGGGTTCTACAAGGGCATCGTGGTGCATCGGGTGGTGCCGGGCTTCGTGGTTCAGCTGGGCGATCCCGGAGGGGACGGCTTCGGCGGCTCCGGAACACCGCTCCGGTGCGAGACTTCCGCCGCCCCGTTCCTCCCCCTCGACGTGGGCATGGCCCTGTCGGGCCGGGACACGGGATCGAGCCAGATCTTCGTCACGCTCTCGCGTACGCCCCACCTCGACGGCGAGTACACGAAGATCGGCCACGCCGAGGGCGACTGGTTCGCGGTCGCCGAGGGCGACGTGATCCGCGAGGCACGCGTCGCGGAGTGACGGTGGGGGTGCGGCCGGCGCCCCGGGCCGCGTGTTAGCATCGGGCGCCATGTTGCTCGTCATCGACGTCGGGAACACCAACATCGTGTATGGCCTGTTCGACGGAACGCGCCTCGTGCACCAGTTTCGCGTCGAATCGAGCCGCGGCCGGACGGCGGACGAGTACGCCGTCGTCCTCGATCACCTCCTCGCGATGCACGGGATCTCGCGCGCGGACGTCACGGCCGCGATCGTCGCGAGCGTCGTCCCGTCGCTGACCGAGCCGGTCGTCGCCCTCGTGAGGCGCGCGTTCGGCCGCGAGACCCTCGTGGTCGGACCTGGCGTCAAGACCGGGATGGCGATCCTCTACGAGAACCCGCGCGAGGTCGGCGCCGACCGGATCGTGAACGCGGTCGCTGCGTACGAGCGCGTGAGGGGTGGCGTCGTGGTCGTCGACTTCGGCACCGCGACCACGTTCGACTGCGTCACGCCGAGGGGCGAGTACCTCGGCGGTGTCATCGCCCCCGGGATCCAGATCAGCGCCGACGCGCTCTTCTCCCGGGCCGCCAAGCTCCCGCGGGTCGAGATCACGAAGCCCCCCAAGGTCGTGGGACGCAACACGGTCGCCTCGATGCAGTCGGGGATCGTGTACGGCTACGTGGGTCTCGTCGACGGGCTCGTGGATCGGCTGGAGGCTGAGCTCGACTACCCGTTCGACGTGATCGCCACCGGCGGCCTCGCGCGGCTCATCGCGCCGCTGTCGCGCCGCATCCGCGAGGTCGACGACGAGCTCACCCTGACGGGCCTCCGCATCGTTTTCGAGCGCAACGAGAAGGAATGACGGAGACTCGCGCCGCCCGGCCCCGGACGCGCCCGATCGCTGTGGTCGCCGTGTCCGCGGTGTCGCTTCTCGGCGCGCTCTTCCTGGCGGTGTCGTTCGGCACCGAGCCGGTCTCGATCGCGCGCGCGGTGTCCGACGCCTCGTCGTTCGATCACAGGGCGCTGTTCGACGTGCGCCTGCCGCGTGCGCTCCTCGGCGCGCTCGCAGGCGCGGGGCTCGCAGGCGTGGGTGTGGCGCTCCAGACGGTCCTCCGTAACCCGCTCGCCGAACCGTACATGCTCGGCGTCTCTGGCGGCGCTGCGCTCGGCGCGACCTGCGTCATCGCCGCAGGCGCGACCACGGCATCCGTCCTCGGCGCGTCCCTGGTGCCGCTCGCCGCCCTCGCGGGGGGTGTGGGGGCCACCCTGCTCGTGTACGCGTTCGCGCGGGCGGGATCCGGATCGGGCGGCGCGCACATCCTCCTCGCGGGGGTGATCGTGAACGCCATCTGCGGCGCGCTGATCACGCTCGTGAAGACGCTCGTCACAGCTTCGAAGGCCCAGGAGCTGTTGTTCTGGCTGATGGGGTTCCTCGAGGTGCCGCCACCCGCCCTGCTCGGGTTCGTCGCGTTCTATGCTGCGCTCGGGCTGGCGATCCTGCTCGTCGACGCCGGGCGACTCAACGTGCTCGCCCTGGGGGAGGAGCCGGCGCGGCACCTCGGCGTGGATGTCGGCCGCCTCGAGCGGCGCACCCTGCTCGCCTGCTCGCTCGTGGTGGGCGCCATCACCAGTGCGACGGGGCTCATCGGCTTCGTCGGGCTGGTCGTGCCGCACGCGCTCCGTCGCGTCGTGGGCCCTGACACGCGCGTGCTCCTGCCAGCGTCGATCCTCGGGGGCGCGTCGGTCCTGGTTCTCTGCGATCTCGCCGGTCGCCTCACGTTCCGCGCCCTCCACACCGAGCCCCCCGTCGGGGCTGTGACGGCCCTCCTCGGCGGGCCGATCTTCCTCTTGATCCTGAGGAAGTCCCGGACCTGAGGTCAGACACAGTTCGGCTTGTACTTCTTCACGCCACCCTCGAAGTAATACGGCGGGTTGCAGTCGTTCGCGGGCGGCTGCGGCGCGGACGGCGGTGGCCTCGGAGGCGTGGCGCGTTTCGTCGTCGCGCGAGGAGGAGGGGTCTGCGGAGGGCTGACGGGGCCGCTCGTGGCGGGCGTGCCTGGACCCGGGAGGCCGAGGTTGATCGGGGGGGCGCCGGGCCCGACCTCGTCCGCATTGGATGTATCATGCATACGATTCGCGCCCGCGTCCGGGGTGGCGGGAGACTCCGTGGCGGCGCGCGGCGGGTTGGCTCGGTCCTGCTTCAGCAGCCTGGCTCCGAGTACGCCGGCGATGAGCAGCGTGCCGATCGCGATGGCCGCGAGAGCGTACACGGACAGGCGCGACCCAGGCCGCTCGGCCGCTGGGAGCGCCGCGTGGGCGACCGAGATCGAGGAAGGCTGCGTCACGGGATAGGCCGGCTCGATCGGCGCTGCGCGCGGGATCGGCTGCATCATGCGGACCGACGCGGGCATCGCGGGTAGAGACGCGGGCCCGCTCGCCGCGTAAGGCCCCGACTGGCTCGCGGAAAGCGCGATGTGCTGGATGAGCGCCTGGGAGTCCAGAGGCGGCGCCGCCGCGCCCTCGACCTCGGCGACCTTCGCCGCGCGCGCCGCGAGGACGTCGTGAGCGGTCCGCTCGACCCAGTCGCCGACCTCGGACGCCGTCGCGGGGGGCAGGGCGCGCTCGAGCTCGATCGCCAGCTCTCGCGCGGTCCTGAACCGCGCGGCAGGGTCGCGATCGAGCGCGCGCATGATCATGGGATCGAGCAGCGCGAGCCCGCGCATCTCGACGGCGTCGAGCGTCCGACGCTTGGCGTCGTCGAACAGGACCTGGCTCGGCGGCGAGACCTTGGCCTCGAGGACCTTCGTGACAATCACGCCCTCGTGGTCGCCCGAGAAGAGGCGGCGGCCCGTGATGAGCTCCCACAGGATGACGCCCGCCGCGTAGATGTCCGTCTGCCGCGAGACGTCGCCGCCCGTGAGCTGCTCGGGAGGCATGTAGGACAGCTTCCCCTTGATCTCGCCGTCCTTCGTCGTCTGCACACGGCCGGCCGCCTTGGCGACGCCGAAGTCGATGAGCTTCGCGACGCCGTCTGTCCCGACGAGGATGTTCTGCGGGGACACGTCGCGGTGGACGATGCCGAGCGCCTTGCCGCGCTCGTCCTTCGCCTCGTGGGCGGCGTGCAGTCCATGGAGCACGCCCGCCATCACGGCCGTGACGATCCGGAGCGACGGCCGCTCCCGGCGCGACCCCCGCGTGAGGCGCGCGAGCGACTCGCCCGGCGCATAGTCCATCACCAGGAACAGCTCGCCGGCCGTCGCGACCACGTCGAGCGTCTGCACGACGTTCGGGTGGCGGATGCGCGCCACGAGCCGCGCCTCGTCGAGGAACATCGAGACGAACTCGGGATCCGCCGCGAGCTGCGCGTGGAGCCGCTTGATCGCCACCGTGCGCGAGAACCCCACCGGGCCGAGCAGGCGACCGAGGTGCACCGTGGCCATCCCGCCCGAGGCGATCGCGCCGTGGAGCGCGTACCGCCCCACCACGCGTGACTCGCCGCCGGGACCCGGATCCATCGTGGCCGGAGCGTATCATCCCGCCCCGCCAGACCATGAACAGCTTGTTCGGAACGGAGCGCACGAGGGACCCGCCGGCCCCTCGCTCCAGGGCTACTTCGCCGCCGCCAGCGCTTCCTTCTGCTGCTGGAGCATCTGGGCGACCGCGCGGGATCGCTCGATCGCGAACTGCTTCACCTCGCGGTTCGACGACGTCGCGAGCTTGTTCAAGAGCTGCGTGATCTTGCCGAGATCGCGCGACTGGAAGAGGGCCTCGAAGTAGTTGTTCGCGATGCGGACGTCCTGCAGCATCATCGCCTCGTGCGGGGCCAGGAGCTTGATGATCTCGTCGAGCTTGCCCGACTGCCCGTACAGAGCCGAGAGGCACAGGAGGGCGAGCGGATCGCTCGGCGCGCGGTCGACGCCCTTCCGGGCGAGCGCGATCGCGCGATCGCGGGTGGCCTCGTCGCCAGCGAAGACGCCCTGGAGGGCGACGTACGGGGCCGCCGTCTTCGCGTTCACGGGAGTCGCGGCGAGCTCCTCGAGCTCGGACACGGCCTTCTCGACGTCGGACTGGTCCTTGACGAGGTTGAAGAGGTACGCCCAGGCGTCCACCGCGCCGGGCGTGATCTGGATGGCCCGCTCGACGTGGTCGCGCTCGGCCTTCGCGTCCTTGCGGGCGTGCGCGACCTTCGCGAGGTGCAGCGCCGGGTACGGGTTGTCCTTCATCAGGTTCTGCGCGCCCTTGAGCGTGAGCTCGGCCTTTTCGAGCTTCTCCTGCGCGAGCTGCACGACGCCGAGCGCGAGCCAGTCCTCGCCGTCGCCGCCCTTCGCGACCAGCTTCGCGAGCACCGTCTCGGCCTTGGCGTGCAGCGCGAACTTCATGAGCTCCTGCGCGTACACGCGCGCGCGGACGAGGTCGTTCGGGTCCTCCTGCCAGTGCTTCTCCAGGCCGGCGAGGAGGTCGTCGCGGCCGATGGTGATGGGGCGCCCCTGGTCGTCCTGGACCTGCACGGCGGGGCCGTTGAAGCCGAGGAGCTTCCAGACCTCGTCCATCTCGAGCGCGACGGGGCCCTCGACGATCTTCTTCTCGAGCGGCGTGCCCTGCGCGGAAAGCGGGATGAGCACGAGCGCGTTGCTCGGCACGCCGTTCGGGAAGGCGGTGATGGGCGCGAGGATGGCCGCGCCTCCCGACAGGGAGATCTGGGCGTCGTTCTTTCGGGGCTCGGTTTCGCTCATGGGGGTCTCGCTTCGGGGTGGGGGCGCGGAAGCTAACACATGGCGGCGGGGAGGGGGTAGGGGCCGCGGGGCGGGCGGCGGGCAATGGGCAATGGGCGGGGCCCGGGCTCACGGCCCGGCCTCGAGCGGCTCCGCGCGACATGGCGAGCGGGATCGCGCACACGGTCGTGGTCACCGCCACGAGCGCGGGCGAGACGAGCGCCGCGTCCGCGCCCGTCACGGCGACCGCGAACGGATCCACCCGGGGGCGCGTCGGCCGGACTCACTCGGGCGCGTTGGCCGGACCGAGGGAGAGTGCGAGCGCGAGCCCCGCGTCCACTGCGCGGCGCGCGCGCGGAGGGAGGCTGCCGACGAGGTCCGTCAGCATGTCCTTCTCCACCGTCACGACCTGACACACGAGCGCGATGGACGTGCGCGGGAGGCCAGTCTGCTGAGGCGTCAGCAGGACGTTGCCGATGGCCTCGCCCCGCCGCACGTTGCTCGTCAGCGGGACGACCATCACGGTGGCGAGCGCGCTCGCCGTCAACAGGTCGTCCTGAACGACGAGGACCGGGCGCCGGAGCGCGGGCGCCGAGCCGCGGGGCTGGCCGAGGTCGGCCCACCACACCTCGCCACGCCTCATCACCACTCCACGTCGTGCAGCGCGCGTCGCGCGGCCTCGCGGACGAATCTCGCGTCCCCTGTGTACGGCTCCGCGTCCGTCGGCGCGGCGAACGCGCGGTCGTACGAAGCCGTGACATCGCGTCCGCGCTCCTCCTCGAGGAACGCCCGCGCTGCGCGTGCGAGGAGCTCGCTGCGCGAGATGCCCCGGCGCTTCGCGGCGCGGTCGACCCGCCGGAAGAGATCGTCGGGCATCGAGATGGCCGTCTTCATCCCAACGAGTATTACCCTGGTATCACCTGGGGTCAAGGCGATCCCGCCGCGACGCGACCCCGGGGAGGCCCCCACTCCCCTACCGCTTCGGCATGATCTCCGTGAACGTCACCACCGCGATCAACGCCAGGAACATGAGCAGGCCCACGGCGTGAACCTTCGCCTCGATCTTCGCGTCGGCACGTCGCCGCGAAGCGGCTTCGAAGGCGAGGAAGATCAGCCTCCCGCCGTCGAGCGCCGGCACGGGCAGCAGGTTGAACCCGCCCAGGTACGCGCTGATGATGCCGAGCAGCCTGAACGCGTCGCCCGCGCCGCTGCGCACGGCGGCGGCGACCTCCCGCGTGATGCCGACGGGGCCTGCGAGCTCGGGCTTGTCCTGCCGGGTGATCATGCGGGCGAGGCCGCGGACGAGTGCGTAGACGACCTTGGGCGGCTCCTTCACGCTCAGGATCGCCGCCTCGCCCACGGAGACCTTCACGACCTTCAGCTGCGGGCCGATCAGGATGCGTCCCTTGTTCTCGCCGTCGGCGGCAGGCTTCGGGCGGAAGTGGAGGCGCTGCCCCTTGCGCTCCACCTCGACGTCGATCTCCTCGCCGGGGTGGGCGCCGATGGCGCGCTTGAGGTTGTCCCAGTCGCTCATGCGCTCGCCGTTGACCGAGAGGATGTTGTCGCCGTCCAGGATGCCCGGGGCGACGCCGGGATCGGAGGCGACGGCGTGGGCCGCCGCGCCCTCCGGCGCGACCCGCACGCGCATCTCGTCCTGCACCGTGTTCCCGCCGAGGACGAAGCCGAAGAACATGAACACCGACGCGAAGAGGTAGTTCGCGAGGGAGCCCGCCGAGATCGTGACCACGCGCGCGAGTAGCGACGCGTTCGCGTAGCTCGCCGGATCCTTCTCGTCGTGCTCCTCGTACGGGTTCATGCCCGCGATCTGCACGTACGCGAGGAAGGGGATGATCGCGATCTGGAAGGTGGTGGGGCTGCCCTTCGGCTTGTGCTTGAAGAGCGTCGGCCCGAAGCCGATGGAGAACTTCGTCACCCGCATGCCGAACCGGCGCGCCGCCAGGTAGTGTCCGCCCTCGTGCACGACCATCAGGATCGCGAGCCCGAGGATCGCGAGCACGTAGGAGGCTACGGACATGCTCACGTCATTGTAGCAACGGAACCCCCAGGACGCCCATCTTCTTCGCCAGCCGCTCGTTCGACGGGGCGGACGGCCCCGTCGGGCTCACCGCTTCACACACCCATCTTCTTCGCCATCTGTTCGCCGAGGGTGGCGGCGCGGAGGGTGGCGGTCTCGACGGCGTCGATGAGCGTGCGGCGGAGACCGCCGGACTCGAGCGTGTGGAGGCCAGCGATCGCGGTTCCGCCCGGGCTCGTGACCATGTCCTTCAGGCGACCGGGGTGCTCGCCCGTCTCGAGGAGGAGCTTGGCGGAGCCGTACACCGTCTGCGCCGCGAGGAGGAGCGCCGTGTCGCGGTGGAGGCCCACCTTGACGCCGCCATCGGCGAGCGCCTCGATGATCAGCATGACGTAGGCGGGGCCGCTCCCGGAGAGGCCGGTCACCGCGTCGAGGAGCGTCTCGTCGAGCGTGACCACGCGGCCGACCGCAGCGAAGAGCGCCTCGGCCGTGGCCATGTCTGCGTCCGTGGCGAACGAGCCTCGCGAGATGGCCGTCGCGCCCGCGAGCGCCGTCGCGGGGGTGTTGGGCATGGAGCGAATGACGCGCGTGCCGGGCGGGAGGCGTGCCTCGATCGCCGCGAGCGGAACACCCGCGGCCACGGAGACGACGAGGTGCCCCTGATCGACGTCGCCCCGGATGGCGTCGAGCACCTTGTCGACGACCTGCGGCTTCACGGCGAGGACGACCACGTCGGCGAAGCGCACGAGCTCGTGGTTGTCGGTGGTCGTGCGGATGCCGTGTGTATCATACAGGTATCGAAGCCGCTCCGCCTTCACGTCGCTCGCCATGAGGTCCGACGGCGCGACCGCCTTCGACGAGCAGAGCCCGCGCACGAGGGCCGCGGCCATGTTGCCGCCGCCGAGGAAGCCGAGCTTCTTGCCGTCCATCACGATCCTCCAGGTCCGCTCTAGCCGACCCCTTGCGGGCCCCTTCCGGTTCCGGCCGCCCCGCCCCCGTCCGGCGCCCCCATCGGGAACGCCGCCGGCGCGAGCACGTCGGCCACCCACTCGTCGATCTGGGCGCGACAGCGGAGACCGTCCTCGCCGAGGTCGCTCGCGACGCGATCGTGGCGCGCCCGGAGGAGCGCTCGGCGCGCGACGGTCGGATCCTCGTGGAGCGCGGCGGCCCAAGCGAGGCCGAGCACGGCGACCTTGTCCTCCGACGAGAGATCCTTGTACCGCCGCGCGAGCTGCACGGGCGCGCCGTGCGCCACCTGCGCGAGCCCCTCCTCGCGGTAGCGCCGCGGGAGCATCAGGTGGCCCGCCTGCGCGCCGAGGCGGACCCCTGCGCCCGGCACGCGATCCATGAGCACGAAGCGCACGGCGTCGACCGCCGCGAGCCCGGAGAGGCGCCTCGCGTCGACGCGCGCGATCGCGTCCGCGCGCGCGGCCTCGAGCTCCTGCGGCGGGACCTGGATCTTGGTCGCGAGCGTCCGGACGACCTGCTCCTCCCGCGGATCGATCTGGTCCCACGCCGCGGCGAGCCAGCCGCCTCGGACGAGGGCCTTGGCGACCGGGGCCTCGATCTCGCCGTAGACGTCGAGCTTGTCCACCGTGATCGGCGCCTCGGAGTAGAGCGGGTTGGCGTCCTCGGGCGGCAGGCCGAGGGAGCCGATGAGCGCGGCGACCGTGCGCTGCTCCTCCACGTCGAGCGGGCCGTCCGCGGCGAACACGGCGCGGAGCAGCCGCACCGCGAGCGTGCCGAGACGCTTGACGCGCTGGACCTCCTTGTCGCTCGGCTTCGACGAGAAGATGGCGCGCAGGCCGCGCGCCCCGACCTCGAGCGTCACCTTCTCCTTGAGCACTTCGCCCATTGGCATCCAGAGGGGCGGCGAGACGGGCGCGAGCGCGCGCGTCATCTCGACGACCCAGTGGTCGAACTGGTTCATCATGCTGTTGAGCGTGTGCCCGGCGAGGATGGCGCCGTACGACTCACCGCGGCGCTTGGCCACACCCTCGAGCGCGGCGACGCCGGCGCCCGCTGCGAGCGTGAAGATCGCGTCCTCGGCCAGGGTCGACACCAGGCGGCTCAGCGCGAGGGTCTTCGGATCGGCGGCGGGCTCCGGGGCGTACGCGTCGGTCGTCATGCGCCGGCGATGGTAGCACCGAAAAGTTGGCCCGGCGCGGCCTGCCATGGGAAGCGTGTCGTGGAATGCAGCCCATGCGAGATTTCCTCCTCTCGACCGCCTTCGCGGCTCTGACCCTCGCCGGCTGCGCGGACATCTCGACGGGAGGGGCGGACGCGGGGGCGAGCGCCTCCTCACCCGACGCCGGCGAGGCGGGGGTGGTCGGGGCGGCGTGCGGGGCGACGGGTCCAAACCAGCTGTGCCGCGTCACCAGCGTCTGCCCCAAGGTCGTCGTCGACGCCGAGCGTTTTCCCAACTGCGGCTTCCGCATCCGCGGGAGCGTCGTGGACATCCAGTGCGTCTGCTTCGGCGAGTCGCTCTGCCCGCTCGGCACGCCGTCGACGTGCGCCGAGGCCACGCAGCTCCTCGCGAACCAGTCGGAGGCGGCCGCGTGCTCCCAGGTGATGGAGGGGCGATGCATCGCGCTCCCCGTCGCGCCTGCCAAGCCGTCCACGTGTGACAAGGTCTGCGCCGCGGACTGCCGCGGCGACACGACGTGCCGTCAGAGCTGCGGCTGCTGAGCGAAGAGCATCGCCGGAACGCGACGCCAGAGGGGGCGCCACGGTCGGCCGAACCTCGGCCGGAGCGCAACCCGGGGTAGAGCCAATGCCGTTCGGTCAGGCGCGATCCAGCGCAAGAGAAGGGGTGCCCCCACTCGCCGCGCTGCGCGCGTCGGTCTCCCCCAAATCGCGCGCTACGCGCGCTCAGGGGGAGACGAAGAGGTCCGGGAGCACCGCGCAGACCTCACCCTCCCGGCCTCGCTCTCCCTCAAGGGAGAGGGAGGAGCGCGGCCACGGATCGGTCTCAGGAAGGACGCTCAGGTGCGATGGGGGGCAACGCGACGCGGGGCCGACCGATATGGGGCGCGCATGAGCGGCGACGCAAGCGCGAGGCCGACGCCGATCGT
>SXNL01000148.1 GCA_005777185.1 Myxococcales bacterium | reverse complement strand
TGAACCCGACCCCCGCCGAGATCGACAGCGGGAGCCCCCGCGCGAGGAGCGCGAGGATCCCCCCGGTGAGGCCGACGGGCACGTTGAGGAAGATGAGCAGCGCGGGGCGGAGTTTCCCGAACGTCGCCATGAGCAGCACCAGGATCATCACCAGGGCGATCGGCACCACGAGGACGAGCTGCCGCGTGGCGCTCTGCAGCCGCTCGTACTCGCCGGCCCACGAGGTGTAATACGCGGCGGGGAGCTTCACCTCCTTCTCGAGCAGCGGCCTGGCCTCGTCCACGAAGGATCCGATGTCGCGCCCGCGCACGTTGAGCTCCACGGTGATCCTGCGGGAGAGGCGCTCGCGGCTGATCTGCGAGGGCCCCGGGAGGAGGTCGACCCTCGCGAGCTGCCCGAGCGGCACCACGACGTTCTCGCGCGTGCGGACGGGGAGTCTCGCGAGGAGCGCGGGGCTCCTCCGCGCCTCCTCGTCGAGGCGCACCTGGATCGGGAAGCGGACCGCTCCATCCACGACGTCGCCGATCAGGATGCCCCCGACCGCCGCCACGGCGTCGAGGACGGTGGACGCGTCCACGCCGTAGCGCCCGAGGGCCGCGCGATCGACGGTGACGGTCGCGACGTTCATCCCGGCGATCTGCTCGGCGCGCACGTCCTTGGCGCCGGGGATCACGCGGAGCGCGCGCACCGTCTGGTCGCCCAGGGTCTTGAGGGTGGCGAGATCGTGGCCGTAGATGTGGATCGCGAGGTCCGACGAGATGCCGGCCAGGAGATCGTTCGTGTTCATCTCGATCGGCTGCGTGAAGGCGAAGCCTGCGCCCGGGACCGCCTCCTTCAGCGCGGCGTCGAACTTCTCGACGAGGCCCTCCCGGCTCTTCGCGGTCGTCCACTCGCCCCTGGGCTTGAGCATGACGTACACGTCGGTCATGTTGATGCCCATCGGATCGACGGCGATCTCGGCCCGCCCCGTGCGGCACACGACGCTCGTCACCTCGGGGAACTCGCGCAGCGTCGTCTCCACCTGGCGCGCCTGGTCGAGCGCCTGGGGCAGGCTCACGCTGGGGAGGCGGACCATCGCGAGCACCATCGTCCCCTCGTCGAGCTTCGGGAGGAACTCGCGCCCCATGCCTGCCCCGAGGCCGAGGCTGCCCACGAACGCCATCACCGTCACGGCCGCGATCACCTTCGGCCAGGCCATCGTCCGCGCGAGCAGGGGCCGGTAGACCTTGTGCGCCGCCACGAGGAGGAAGCTCTCCTTGTCCTTCGCGTCGCGCGACAGCATCATCGAGGCTAGCGCGGGCACGAGCGTGAGCGACAGCAGGAACGCGCTCGCCAGCGCGAAGAGCACGGTGAGCGCCATCGGTCGGAACATGCGCCCCTCGACGCTCTGGAGCGCGAGGATCGGCACGTACACGAGCGCGATGATCGCCTCGCCGAAGGCGGTCGCGGAGCGCACCTCACGCGCCGCGTCGAGGACGACCTCGCGCCGCTCGAGGTCGGAGAGCGGCCGGCCGAGCTCCTCGCGCCGCTTCGCCAGGCGCTTGAGCGCGTTCTCCACGATGATGATCGCGCCGTCCACGACGAGCCCGAAGTCGATCGCCCCGAGCGAGATGAGGTTTCCCGACACGCCACCCAGCCACATGCCGAGGAAGACGCCCGTGAGCGCGAGCGGGATGGAGATCGCGACGATGATCCCTGCGCGCAGGTTGTAGAGGGTCAGGAGCAGCACGATCACGACGAGCACGCTCGCCTCGACGAGGTTCGTCCCGACGGTGCGGATCGTGCGGTGCACGAGGTCGGTGCGATCGTAGTAGGCGTCGATCGTCATCCCCTCGGGCAGCGTCTTCTGGATGTCGACGATGGCCTCCTTGACCTCCCGGACCACCTTGCCCGAGTTCGCCCCCTTCAGCATCATCACGACGCCGACGACGGCCTCGTCGGGGCGTCCGTCGCGCGTCACGGCGCCGTACCGCACGATCGGCGCGTACGCGATCTCCCCGAGGTCGCGGAGGTAGAGCGGCGTCCGGTCGTCTCGCATCGCGACGACGATCTGCGCGAGGTCCTCGGTCGTCTTCACGCGACCCTCGCCGCGGACGGTGACGTTCTCGCGCCCGTCCACGACGTAGGCTCCGCCGACGGCGAGGTGGTTCTTCTCGATCGCCTCCCGCACCTCGCGCACGCCGAGCTTTGCGGCCGCGAGCTTCCCGGCGTCGAGGGTGATCTGCATCGTGCGGGCCTCGCCACCGAACGTGTTCACCTCGACGACGCCGGGCACGAGGCGAAGGCGGGGGGAGATATGCCAGTCGAGCGCCGTGCGTCGCGCCATGAGTGGCTGCGGACCCTTCACCTCGAAGTGGTAGACCTCACCGAGCCCGCTGGAGACGGGGCCGAGCTGCGGATCGCCGTACCCCGCCGGGATGTCGCGCTTCGCGTCCACGAGCCGCTGCGCCACGAGGGTCCGCGCGAAGTAGAGCTCCGTCTCCTCGCTGAACACCATCGTGACCACGCTGATCCCTGCGCGAGAGATGCTGCGGACCTCTTCCAGGCCGGTCAGGCCGGCCATGGATCGCTCGACGGGGAAGGTCACGTAGGTCTCGACGTCGACCGGCCCGAGCGCAGGTGCGGCGGTGATCACCTGCACCTGCGTGTTCGTGACGTCCGGCACCGCGTCGATCGGCACGCGGCTCGCGGCGGTGGCCCCGACGACGAGGAAGATCGCCCACAGGACCACGACGAGCATCCGGTTGCGGACGGAGAAGACGAGGAGCCGCTCGATCAATCGTTCGACCCCATCTGCTCGCGGAGGATCTCGCTCTTGAGGATGAAGGTGCCCTCCACGACGATCGGCTCGTTCGCGGCGAGCCCCCGCGTGATCTCGACCTCGCCCTCCTGTTCCTCGCCGCGCTCGACGGCGCGCATGTCGTACTTGCCCTTCGCCTTCTCGACGAAGACGAACGGCTGGCCGTCGATGGTCTGCACGGCGCCACGCGGGACGGTCACGATGGCGCCGCCGTCGATCGCGCTCGCGCCCATGATCCGGGAGGTCGCCGCCATGCCGGGGCGGAGCGCTCCGTCCGCGTTGGGGAGGACGATGCGCGCGGCGAGGACCCGCCGCTCGGCGTCGACGACCGACGCGACGTAGTCGACCCTCCCCACGAAGACGCGCGCGGGGTACGCGGTGGCGGTGACACGGACCTCGTCGCCGGGGTGGACGCGCGTGACGTCCCGCTCGTAGATGTCGACCGCGAGCCACACGACGTCGATCTCGCCGACGACGACCAGCGTGTCCGTGGGCCCGACGGGCTGGCCGATCCGCGCCTTCACGTCGAGCACCGTCCCCGAGATGGGCGTCACCAGCGGCACCGCGCTCGACGCGACGCCCTCGCCGCCCACGCCGAGCGTACGCAGGCGCTCCTCGGTCGCGCGCAGGCCGTACGCGGCGACGTTCTTCTCCGTCTCGGCGGTCAGGACGGCGCGCTCGGTGGAGGCGCCGCCCTCGAAGAGCTTCTTCTCGCGTGCGAGCTCGGCCTCGGCCTGCTGGAGCCTCGACTTCGCCTGGAGGTATTCGGCGCGCGCGCGCCCGACCTCGACGCTCTCGATCGTGACGAGCGCCTGGCCGCGCGTCACCTTCTGGCCGGGCGTCACCGCGATGTTCCCCACGCGTCCGGCGACGTTCGGGCCCACGCGCGCGACGCGGCCCGGCTCGAAGTCGATGGTGCCGGCGCACGTCACGCTCGTCCGGCGGGCCTTGCTCTTGGAGCGCTCGAGGGTCAGCTTCGCGGCCTCGAGCGCCTTCTCCGAGAGCTCCACGTCGGCGACCTTCTTGTCCTTCGCGGGCGCCTCGATGGGCTTCGACTTGCAGGCGGCGATCGTCAGGAGCGCCGCCGTCGTGATGGCCGCGACGCGGCCGAGGCGGACGCCGAGGCCCGCGGCTCGACCCGACCCGGCCAGCGACGTCCGGTCGCGTGGCTTCTGCTCGCTCGTGGTCACCGTCCCACGATTGTCCCATTTTTCTCCCGGGAGTGAGAAATCACGCGCTATCTTCGCGTTCCCATGCGGCGGGAAGGGACCCACAAGCGGCGCGTGTTCCGGACGCTCCAGCTCCTCGCGTTCGCCGTGGCGATCGTGTTCGGAGGCCTCATCTTCTCGTCCAAGGTCGACGCGCAGGGCAAGGCGGGCGTGCCCGCGGTCGCAGGAGCCGGTGGCGATGGCAGGCCGAAGCTCGCCCAGGACGCGGCCGCGCTCAGGTACCGTGACGCGGGCGCGGAGAAGGGCGGCAAGGACGCGGGTGCCACGCACGCCGGCCGCGCCACCGTCGATGCCGGCGTCGGGGACGCGTCGACGACCGGGGACTACAACCCGGACGCCGGAGCCATCGGCTACGCCGAGGTACAGACCGACGACGACTTCCCCAAGGACATGAGCGCCGAGGAGCGCTCTGCCATCGGCGCCGGCAAGGTCCCGATCCACAGGGAGGGTCCGTTTCGCTCGCCGTTCGCGCACCCGCGGTTCGGCGGCCCCGCGAACGTGAAGGTGGGCCTCGTCATCAGCCAGGTGCGCGAGTACAACCTGCAGACGGGGGCGTTCGCGGCGGAGTTCTTCCTGTCGCTCACCGCCGACAAGGCCATGGGGGCCATCACGCTGGCCTTCCCGAACGGCTACGAGATGCAGGAGACGGTGCTCGCGGACGAGCCGACCTTCAAGTTCTACCGGTACTCGGGCAAGTTCGTGAGCGCGATCGATCTCCGGGACTACCCGTTCGACACGCAGAAGCTCGAGATCCTGATCGAGGACAAGTTCGCGGGCGTCGACCAGCTCCTGTTCGAGGCCGACAAGGCGCGGACGGCCCTCGACGCCGAGTTCAAGCTCTCGTCCTACGGCGTCGGCTTCGTGAGCGCGAAGGCGTACAAGCACCTCTATCCCACGCGCTTCGATCGCGACGACCTCTACATCTCGCGGTACAAATACACCGTCGGCATCGATCGCTTCGCCACGAGCGCGGCGTTCAGCGTGTACGTGCCGTCGTTCATCATCGTGCTCATCTCGCTCATCGGCCTGTGGGTGCCGCCCGACGAGCTCGAGGTACGCTCGAACGCGGGCGCGCCGATGCTCGCGGCTGCCGTGCTCTTCCACTACTCGCTCATCCAGGCCCTCCCCGCGACGGGCTACCTGACGCGCGCCGACAAGCTGATGCTCGGCGTGTACCTCTCTCTGCTCGTCAACATGCTGTCGACCTGGATCCTCCTCGTGGTCGAGGAGCAGCAGCTCGACAGGACGTTCCGCATCGCGCGCGCGTGGGTGCCCCCCGCGACCGTCGTCATCATGGTGGTGTCATGTCTGGTGTGAAATGCTGAAGTGGATCCTCCTCGCCGTCGCAACCTTGGTCGTGGGTCTCGTCCTGGGTTTCTTCATCGGGCGCGCTTCGCTCGAGCGCCAGTGGCAGCAGCCCATGATGCAGATCACCCCCGAGATGGAGCGCCGGTCGAAGGTCGCCGACGCCGAGCCCACGCCGAAGGCGGGGACGAAGGTCCTCCAGCCGCTCCCGCTCGAGCGCGCGCGGCTCGTGCTGAAGAGCCTCGTCGCGAAGGATCCGCTCGTCGTGACCGTCGGCACGTTCGGCAACGGCGAGGAGGGCGGAACGCTGCACCTCCGCTTGGAGAACCGGGGATCGTGCAGGATCACCGGCTTCGACGGGGTCGCCTACGGCTTCGACGCCCGCGGTCGGCCCACCGCCGTGAACAAGGGCGGGGAGAACTACGTCGCGTTCGCGTCTCAGCCGGAGGGCAAGGTCTCCGTCGACGCGAGGGCACCTTTCCAGCTCGAGCAGAAGACGAAGTTCGACAGCGCGGCCGCGCTCGCCGTCGCCCACGTCGACCGCGTGAGCTGCGAGGACGGATCGAAATGGACGCGCCAGTAGGGCGCCCTTTTCGCTTGCGCACATGGATTTCGGGGAGTAACCAGACCTCATGCGAGCGGGGGCTCGGTTTTCATGCAAGGCGAGGGTCCAGGGGGCGTTCGAGGAGATCGAGCACCTCCCTGGAGCGCGCGCGGCGTCGTTCCGGAACGGCGCCGCGCAGCTCGTGCGGCTCCTCGGCGAGGTCGGCGCCTTCGTGTCGCTCCACAAGTGGGACGCCGCACAATGGCTCGAGGGCGACCTGCACGCGGAGATCGGTGCGCACAAGTTCGAGGGGGGCGTGAGCGTGAAGCTCTGCTCCAACATGGGGTACGGCCTGTGCGATCCGGTCTTTCCGCCGCTCGCTTATCTGGGCATCTCGTTCGATCAGGTGCGCTGGATCCTCGTGACGGTGCCCGAACTCGCCACGCCGCTCGTATGGTGGTTCGACGGGGACCACGTCGTCTTCCGGCTCCCGGAGTACGCGCAGCCGGTCGCGCCACCGCCGATCTCCGACAGCGCGTCGGCGTAGTCACGCCCTCGTCAGACCCGCCTGCTGCCTCGGCGCCACGCCGCTGCCCGCTACTTCCTCGCGAGGAACGGGCACACCTGGACGAGCTTGCGGAACGGGCGGCGGCTGCAGGTGAAGCCGACCTTCTTGCCGTAGTCGACGACGTCGCTGCACTCGTGCGACTTCTCGTAGGAGCCCTCGACGAACTCGACGTCGCGCTTGCAGTCGCCCACCTGCGTGACGTCCCAGGTGTAGTAGCCGAGCGGGTTCCACCAGTGGGTGACGCGGGCGAAGAACAGGTCGCCGTCCTTGTACTTCTCCACGCACGCGGCGAACTCCTTGCCGCCGCGGACGACCTGGAACTGATCACCAGGGCAAGGATCCCACTCGAACTCGAGGTCGATCTGCGTGACGACGCCCTTCTCGTCGGTCTCGAGCACCGTCTTCCGGATGACGGCCCCGACGGACTCCCACTTGGTCGTGGGGTGGCAGCCGCCCAGCGTGAGCAGCGCGAACGCCGCGAGGGGAAGGATGTAGAGCCTCCGCTTCACGGCCCGAGCCTAACACGAGCGAACGGCGTTGCCGCTAGTGGCAGTGCCGTTCGGTTAAGGCATTCGTTCGAGCGAGGACGCCCCCACCCGTCGCGCTACGCGCGCGATGGGGGAGGCGAAGAGGTTCCGTGGAGGCGGAGGGGCGCCGGCGCGACCTTGAGGAGCCTGCGCAGACCTCACCCCCCCGTCCCCCTCTCCCTGAAGGGAGAGGGGGCATGTGAACGGGAGAATCGCCTCTCGCAGGGTCTCCCGGTTCAGTCGTGCGTTCTCGAGGCGAAGGACGCGGAGGCCACGGCGCGCGAGGATCGTCGTGCGCCTCGCATCCCGTTCGGGCCGCTCCGCGTCGTCGTGGACGGCGCCGTCGATCTCGACGACGAGCCTGAGCGCGGCGCAGTAGAAGTCCACCTCGTAGCCGCAGAGCACTT
>SXNL01000022.1 GCA_005777185.1 Myxococcales bacterium | reverse complement strand
GATCACGCGGCCGCGCGGGTAGCCCCCGACGCCCGTCGCGAGGTCGAGCGCCAGCGAGCCGGTCGGGATCGTGACCACGGGCTCGATGTCCGCCTCGTCGCCGAGGGCCATGATGGCCCCCTTGCCGAACTGCTTGTCGACCGCGCTGATCACCGTCTTCAGGACCTTCATCTTCTCTGCGATTTGCTCCAGCATGTTCCTTCTCCGTGTGCCCGGCGTGACCATGACGTGGCGCGCTCCGGGCGAGGCGCGGCCAGACGAGCGGGCGAGGTGCCCGCGCGCGTTCTTCCCGCCTCCCGAGGCGGCGTCGCGGCGTCAGGCGGCCAGCGCCGTCCCCCCGCGATCGAAAGCGCGGAGCGTGATCGCCTCCGCGACGTGGGGCCCGCGGACCTCCAGCGAGCCGTCGAGATCCGCGATGGTGCGCGCCACGCGCATCACCTTCCCGAACGCTCGCGCGGACAGCATGTGCCGCGACGCCGCGCGCTCCAGGAGTGCCCGCCCCTCGGGGTCGGGCGTCGCCACACGCTCGAGATCGGCCGGAGAGAGGGCCGCGTTCGTGGCGCGACGGTGCGGCGCACGCGCGAGCTGCCGTTCCCGCGCCTCGATCACGCGCGCTCGCACGGCCTCCGACGCCTCCCCTCGCCCGCGCGCCACCAGTGCGCCGACCTCGACCGGGGGAAGCACCACGTGGACGTCGATGCGGTCGAGGAGCGGGCCGCTGATCCGCGAGCGGTACGTGCGCACGCGCTCCGCCGTGCAGCCGCAGCGGCGCGCGTCTCCGAGGAACCCGCACGGGCACGGGTTCATCGCGCCCACGAGCAGCGGTCGCGCGTGAAACGTCGTCTTCGCAAACGCGCGCGACACCGTGACCACGCCGTCCTCCAGCGGCTGCCGCAGCGCCTCGAGCACGGACCGGCGGAACTCCGCGAGCTCGTCCAGGAAGAGTACGCCGTGGTGGGCGAGGCTCACCTCACCGGGGCGGGGCGGATCGCTGCCCCCGACGAGGGCGGCCTCGCTCAGCGTGTGATGCGGCGCGCGGAACGGCCTTGCGAAGAGCCGACCGGTACCGCGCCTGAGGGAGCCCGCGACGCTGTGCACCGTCATCACCTCGAGCGCCTCATCGCTCGACAGAGGAGGAAGGATCCCCGGGAGTCGCCTGGCGAGCATGGTCTTCCCCGCACCAGGCGGTCCGATCATGAGGAGGTTGTGCCCTCCTGCCGCGCAGATCTCGAGCGCACGCCGCGCCGCGCTCTGCCCCTTCAGCTCGGCCAGATCGTCGTACGCCGGCGGAGACTCCGGCGCACCGGGCTTCGCTCGAGGCAACGGCGCGCGGCCAGCGAGATGCTCGAGGAGCTCCGCGAGCCCCTCGCACGTGAGGACGTCGATCCCGGACACGCACGCCGCCTCCGCCTCGCTGACGCGCGGCACGACGATCCGGGGAAACCCGCGGGCCTTCGCGCCCATCACGTGCGGAAGCACACCCCGTAGGCCTTGAACCCCCCCGGAGAGCGACAGCTCCCCGATGAACATCGCCGCGGCGAGGCTCTCCTTCTCCACACGCCCGAGCGCCCCGAGGACCGCCGCGGCGATCGCGAGGTCGAACCCGCTGCCGTTCTTCCGCAGATCCGCCGGCGCGAGGTTGACCACGATGCGGTATTCCGAGAGGTCGACCCCGATCTGCGCCAGCGCGCTCTTCACGCGCACCCGGCTCTCGCGCACGGCCGCCTCCGCGAGCCCTACGAGCTCGAACGACGGCACGCCACGCCCCGCGTCCACCTCGCAGCGAACGGGAAAGGCCTCGAGGCCGACGAGGGTGGCGCTGTGTGCGGATGCGAGCATGCCGGCCATGGTGCGCGCAGCGTGCCAGGAGCCTGGCGCAGCGATCCTCGCGACTTGAGGCCACGCAAGGTGACCATGGCCACTTCCTGGGTGGCCACGGCCGCTCCGGTGGCCGCTCGGCGGGCAGCGGACGGGGAGGGCGAGCGCGACAGGCCCGGCAGGAGAAGAACGCCTTCATCCAGCCGCACGGCCCAACAACGTCGTTTGTTCCGCACGCCGCCGACAGCCGAGCCTGTGGACGGTCTCCCGTTTTTTTTTCCTTTGTTTACTTGACGTGAGGTCGCCCGCGCGCTATCCCTTGAATCGTTCGCGCGCTTGCGCGTCCACCCCCACGAGGTTTCACTCCGTCATGTCGTTCACGAAGCACATCTCGAGCACCCAGCCGGAAACGGCGATGGGGTGGTGTGCGCGGAGAACAGGCGACCATCTCGCAGCCCTCGTCGTCCCCATCGGGTCGTCCCTCCGTTTCGTCGACACGCTCGATCCCCAAGTCAAGCCCGCCTCCGCCGTGCCGGGCGTTCGTCCGAACGCGCTGCTCAACCAGGAGGTGGGCGCCTAGGCGGCCAGTTGATCGTCCCGCGCCCCGCGCAACGAGAAGCCGCCCAGGGAAGGACCCCTGAGGCGGTTTTTTTTCGTTTCCGTTCCCCCTCAACAGGCCCTAGCTGCAGCCACCGCTCTCGCCCCCGCCCCGCCTGGCCTTCCCGGGCAAGCTCCCCGAACCCCGCCGTCCGCCGCTCCCTCTCGCCCCCGCCCGGCTCGCCTCCGAGGGCAACTCCCCCGAACCGCCGCCGTCCGCAGTCCGCCGCTCCCTCCCCTCCCGGGCCGCCTCGCCAGGGTCAAGGCCCCGCTGCGTCTATCCCATCATTCAAATCACATACATGGGCATTTCAATCATGCTTCTTCGATTCCTCCAACACCTGTTCCATCCTCCCACGTCCAGGGCGAAACGTCCCGCCCCCCTCCTCCTCCCGGGACGTTCGCTCAACCGGAAGGGCACCGGACTTTTACTCCGAGAGATGAGGGTTCGACTCCCTCGCGTCCCACCCGACCCACCGGCGCGGATCTGTAGCGTAACGGCAGCGCACTCGGCTCTTAACCGATGAGGCGAGGGTTCAAATCCCTCCGGATCCACCCCCCCCCTTGCTCCGGGTTTGTCTCGGTAGACGAGCTGGACTCTGACCCCAGCCGAACAGGTTCGATTCCTGTACCCGGATCCGTCCGCCCGCGGCTCGCCGCGAGCGCCGTTCTATGACAGCTCGACGTCAATTTCTCGGTGCGGGGCGCGCGGCGCCTCTCGCCGGCGATCCCCCGGGTCCTCACCGGGTGCGCGCCGGCGCGAGCCCGCCGCGCCCCCGCGCCAGTCTTCCAGCGCAGCCTGATGGTCAGGCGCCCGGCTGTTAACCGGTCCGATGGGGGTTCGATTCCCTCCGCTGGAGCCACGACGCGAGGGCTCCGTCGCGTCCTCGCCGTTCCTCCGCAGCGGACGGCCTCCCTTGTAACGAGGCGCGTGAGGGTGCGACCCCCTCGAACGGCTCCCGCTCCGATCCCCGATTCTCGACTCCAGACCCATGCGGCGTGGACGGTCTAGCTAGCGACCGTACTGCACGACGAGCAGGACCAGGAAGGTGCGATCCCTTCACGCGCCCCGCCCGTCCGCTGCCTCCGCCCGGACGGCCACCGCCCTTGACGCTCGATGGTCGAGCATCCCCTCTCGTAAGGGGGACGCGCCGGTTCGATTCCGGACAGGGGCTCCGTCTCACGGACTGTGAGCTGGTCTAGTGATAGCAGCCGTCTGAAAATCGGCCCAACGTGGTGCGATCCCACGACAGTCCACCTTCGCTCGTCCGGGCAAGCCCCACAAGCAAGAAACTGGAGGTTCGAATCCTCCCCGGGGCACGAAGCCTCGCCGCGCGCACGCGCGGCGAGGCGCACAAAGCCCGCCCTGGTCGCCCGATGGGTAATGGCATCGATCTGAAGCATCGACATAACCAATGGCTTGCCCACTCGAGCGAACTTGCTCGTTCGCCGCCCGGCGTGTCCGCCGCGCGGCACCTGCTCTCTGACGCGACTGGGTCGCGATCCCGTTGTCTCCGGGACGAGAGGGGTTCGATTCCCCTAGAGAGCGCCGATGGAACGGGGCTCCGACCATCGACACCGCCGGGATCGTATTTCAAAGGGGAGACTCTCCGGATGGCATCCGGAGGATGCGGGTTCGAGTCCCGCCGGTTCCACCAGCTCCGTTCGCCGCCGCATGCCCCACACGCAATTCGTTGGTGCGAATCCAACACCGCCCCTATCCAGGACGGTCCATGAGTGGACAGATCGACGGCTTGCGCACTGGAGCGGAGCCAGCTTCTTCGCAGCCGGACCGTGCCCGGCGACATGGGATCGTATTTCAAAGGGAGACTCCTCGGCCCGCAACCGAGGGATGCGGGTTCGAGTCCCGCCGGTTCCACCCTGTCACGCCTCGCGAGCATCGTCCAACGGTAGGACGTCAGTCCTCCAAACTGATCATGTGGGTTCGAGTCCCGCTGTTCGCTCCTCTCCGCGCGGAGCCGGGCCCTTCCCGGCGACCGAGGAGGCATGTCCCCATCGTCTAGCTGGCCAAGGACGGTGGTTTCTCGAACCGCAGACGCGGGTTCAACTCCCGCTGGGGACGCCGTTTCATCGACACCGAGCCGAGCCTCCGAGGGGGGTCCGGTCTGCAAAGCCGTGACGGAAGGGTTTGACTCCCTTTCGGCTCTCTTCAGGGCGGCGTGCCGCCCCGCGTGACGTTACCCGTCCGGGACGGGGGCTGCCTGTGAAGCAGCGGAGGTGGGTTCGATTCCCACACGTCACACCGCCGCGCGAGGGTCGTAGAGTCATGGTGACCGGCCAGGTTTCCAAGTCCCGGAGAGAGGGTTCGATTCCTTCACGTCCCGCCGCGGGCCTCGCGCCCGCACGCCACGCCCTTGTACTCCAAAGGTCAGGAGCTCCGGCTTTCAACCGGACCATGTCGGTTCGAGTCCGACCGAGGGTGCCGCGCCGTCCGTCCGAAGATGCCCCACACGCAAACCCCAATATGTCGGTTTGAATCCGACCTCGTCCTCCGCGACCCTCCAGGGCCGCCCTCACGGACGAGTGGCGTAATGGCAAACGCACTGGAATTGTAATCCAGCCTCGAAAAGGCATGGCTTCTCCACTCGGACGGCGCCCGTCTTGCTACGGTGTCCCCGGAATGGCCCGGGGAGCGCCCGTCCTCGTGGCCGAACGGAAAGGCCCCGGTCTCCTAACGGAGCCGGTCGATGCAGGTTCGTTCCCTGCCGGGGACGCATCTCGCCTCACACCTCCGTGGTCCAATGGAAGGGCAACTGGCTTCGATCCAGTCACATGCAGGTTCGAGTCCTGCCGGAGGTGCCCCGCTCCCTGCTCCTGGCGGCCAGGATGCGGTCTTCTAAACCGCGCGACGCAGGTTCGACTCCTGGCAGGGAGGCCCTCGCGCTCCATCTCCCCGTTCTGGCGGCATTTCCAGACACTTGACTGCGATGCAACAGGACCAGGTTCGACTCCTGGCGTGGAGACCATCGCGCCCGCGAGCGCGGCTCTGCCGTTCAGGCCCAGACAGCGGGGCGCCTCCTTGGTAAGGAGGAGATGGAGGGTGCAATCCCCTCGAGCGGCCCTGCGGGGAAGGAGAGTCCTGGGAGAGTCTCATAAGCTCACCTCGCCGGTGCGACTCCGGCCTCCGCAACCAAGGTCCGGCGATCCGGTGGGGTCCAGCGGCAGGACACGCGGCTTTGACCCGCGGCGTTGGGGTTCGAGTCCCTCCGCCGGAGCCTCCTGATCGCAGCTCGAGGTCTCGCTCCTGGTCTGGGCCCGGGCGGCTCCGGTTCGATTCCGGACGATCAGACTCCTTCGCGCGGCGCGCTTCGTCTGGTGACGGAACCTGCCTCACAAGCAGGCCTAGGAGAGTTCGATCCTCTCGCGCCGTACCGCAGCGACCGCGCCGTGCCCCCTCGCGTCATGACGGGTTGGTCACCCTGGGCTCCCTGACCGGAGGAATCCCCTCATTTTCGAGCCCGAGCCCGAGCCCGAGCCCGATTCCTGCGCAACGAACCCGCGGTTCGTGCCGACTGGCGGGCATGGACGGGTTCGAACATGAGCGACTCGACGTCTACCGTGCGAGCATCGAGCGGGTGGCGGGGGCGGACCAGCTCGCGGACCGCTTTCCGAGGGGCCGCGCCTACCTCAGCGATCAACTTCGGCGAGCTGTCGCCTCGATCCCCCTCAACATCGCGGAAGGCGCCGGGGAGTTCGCTCCGGCGGACAAGGCGCGCTTCTACCGCATGGCGCGCCGCTCGCCGACCGAGACCGCAGCCGTCCTTGACGTTCTGGCCGTGCTCGGGCTCGCCGATGCGCAACGCTTGGTGGCTGTGCGAGCCCTCCTCTTGCGGATCACGGCGATGCTCACCGCGATGGTGCTGAAGCTCGGCTCGTCTTCGTCGGGCTCGGGCTCGGGCTCGACGTGAGGAAAATGAGGGGATGCCTCAGGTCAGGGTGGACACGGCGGAGTCCAGGGGCCGAAGCCCGGTCGCGGGTTGGGGGCATCGTCCCGTCACCGCGTCTGCCACGCCCTACCTCGCACCTCGACACGGCGCGATCCGCCAGGGTCGTTCTCCTCGTCGAAGCGATCCGCGATCATGAGCCACGTGCGCGAGTAGCCCGAGTACATCCACGCCGCCCACGTGTTCGGCAACACGCGCGCGTCGTCGGGCTTCGCTCGAAACGCTGCAAAGAGATGATCGTTCTCCCTCTCCAGGACGTGGGCGGGAGGCACGGTCTGGCCCCGCCCGAGGACCCTGAGGCACGTGCCGTGGGGATGGGTGGGGAGCTGGCTCGCGACGTGGTTGAAGAAGAGATCGTCCTCCGTGAAGAACACCGGGCGCCCCGACGCCACGAGCGCCTCGATCATGCCGACGAGGTCGTACAGCCCGCTCTTGCCGATGGGGAACCGGCGACCGAGGGCGGCCTCGACGCGAAGGCGATAGAAGTCGCGCTGCAAGAGCGCCAGCGACACGAACTCGACGTCGGGACGGGTGCCCGTCGCCCGCGTGAGCCAGTTGAACCCGAACGACCTCGTGTCGCCCCACATGAACAACACGGCGCGCGGAGGCAGCGCTCCGGCGGTGTCGACGAGGTAGTCCTCGATGACCGACGTGTGGCGGCGCGCCGCCTCGCGCTGGCCGCGCCACCCGTTCAGGACGACGAGGCCCACGGCGACGACGGCGGTCGTGCGAGGCGAACGCCTCCAGGCCGGTGACGCCACGACCACGAGCGCGAGGACGACCAGCACGCCGGGGAGGAGGTAACACTGGCTGACGGACGCCAGGCCCAGGCCGGTCGGGTTCGAGTTGAAGATCGAGAAGAACAGCGGGCCAGAGAGCAACCAGGACGCGCCGAGCGCGATCCAGGCGCCCCGGGTGGCGTGCGGCGCGGGCTCGTCCGGGCCGGAGGCGCGGCGGATCGCGAGCGCCCAGGCGCCCAGCGCTGCGATGAGGAGCGCGGCGACGACCATGCCGTCGCCGACGCTCGCCTGGAGCCACGCCACGACGTTCGCGGCCCCGCGAGACTCCCCGGGGAACGGTGAGAGCTCGAGAGCGCCGTAGTCCGACCGGAGCACGTGGTGGAACAGCCGCTCGGGCGTGCTCGGGTCGTTCCAGACCCATCGCCCCCGGGGATCGCGCGCCGTGGCGAGCAAGAGGAGGTACGGCGCGAGGCCCGCGAGGAAACCACCGACGCCGCAGACGGCTGCCCGTGCGCGGGCCCCCGTCGACTCGCGGAGACCGGCGACGACCCCCCAGAGCCCGATCGGCGCCAGCAAGACGAGCGTCGAGTGGGTGGCCACGCCGAGGCCGCCCAGCAACCCGAGCAAGAGCACGCGTCGGACGCCACGAGGCAGGGCCCCCGCCCCGTCCGCCTGCCCAGGTGCGGCGGCCCAGAGGATGGCGCACGCGAGCGTGGCCACCATCGGCCAGACCTCCGGGTGGGTGAAGGCGACGTACGAGCGGCTCCACGTGAGGAGGGCGATCGTCCCGAGGAGCGCGAGGTGCCGGTGGGCCCCCCACGCGCGGGCTGCCGCGAAGAACAGGAGGGAAGCTGGCACCGCGAGCGCCGCCGTGGCGACGGCGGCGGCGTGAGCGGGCGCTCGAGGCCAATCCACGGCGCCGAGGATCAACCTCATGGCGCGGAGCCACGCGACGTACACGGGGAAGCCTGGCGGATGCGGCACTCCGCCTTCGTGGAAGACGAGCGCGAACTCGGAGCTGTCACCACCCTGCACGTAGCGCGAGCTCGAGGAGACGAGGAGGGTGCCGACCCCGCCGGCGAGCGCAAGCGGGACGGTTCCTCGCCAGGCGGCTGTGCGCGCGAGGAGGTTCGAGGAAAGGCCCATCGCCGCGCGAGGATAGCAGATGGCGATGGCCCCACCCGATGCGGTAAGGTGGCAGGATGACGGAGCGTCGTCGTACCCCAGCGGTCGCGCCTCCCACGTGAGGGCGACGGTCCACGTACCCTGCTACGACGAGGAGGAGGCCGTCGAGAACCTCGCGCGACGACTCCTGCCCGCGCGGGACGCGATCGAGGCGGAGACGCCGTGGCGGCTCGACCTCCTCCTCTTCGACAACGGGAGCACCGACCGTACGCTCGAGCGGCTTCGCGAGGCCTTCGCCGGGGTCCCGCGCGCGCGCGTCCACCACAGCCCCGTGAACCTGAACGTCGGAGGCTCGCTGCGGGCGGCGCTCCCGCTCACCGACGCGGAGGTCGTCGTGCAGCTCGACGCCGACTGCACCTACGATCCCCTCCTCGTACGCGAGCTCCTCCGCGCACTCGACGCGGGTGCCGACGTCGCCATCGCTTCGCCCTACCACCCCCAGGGGGCCGTCGAAGGTGTGCCCCCCTGGCGGCTCGTCCTCAGCCACACGCTCTCCCGGCTCTACCGCCTCGCGACGCGGCTCGAGCTGTACACCTACACGAGCATGGTGCGGGCCTACCGCCGGCGCGTGCTCGAGGCGATCACCTGGCAGGCCGACGGGTTCCTCGCCACGGCCGAGATCGCCGTGCGTGCTCACCAGGCGGGCTTTCACCTCGTCGAGGTGCCCGCCGTCCTGCACGTGCGGGAGTTCGGCCAGAGCAAGATCCGCGTCGCGCGCGTGGCACGCGATCATGTGCTATTTCTCGCGCGCCTGGCCGCCGAGCGGGGCCAAACCTGACGTCGCCGTGGCGCGGCGCCGACCGAGGACGACGGAGCACGACCATGGACCCAACGAAGCTCTCCCTGCCCAGCGACGCCAACGCCAGCGGGAGGGATCTCGGCGACGAGGAGCTCGAGATGCTGCGGGAGGTGATCCGATCGGGCCACCTCAGCTCGACGAACGGAGCGGCGGTCCCGGCACTCGAGAAGGAGTTCGCCGCGCACCACGGCGTCCCCCACGCCGTGGCCGTCTCGAGCGGCAGCGGGGCGGTCCAGACCGCGGTGGCCTGCCTCGATCCCTCGCCGGGCGACGAGATCATCACGACGTCCATCACCGACATGGGCGCCATCGCGGCGATCCTCTACCAGGGCGCCATCCCGATCTTCGCCGACGTCGACCCGCGCACGTGCAACGTCACGTGTGACGCGATCGAGCGGCGCCTGAGCAAGCACACGCGCGCGATCGTCGTGACCCACCTCTTCGGCAATCCCTGCGACATGGATCCCATCGTGGAGCTGGCGAAGCGTCACGGCCTCCCGATCATCGAGGACTGCGCGCAGGCCTTCCTCTCCACCTACAAGGGCAGGCTGGTCGGGACCCTGGGCGACATCGGCTGCTTCTCGTTCCAGCAAGGCAAGCACATGACGTCCGGCGAGGGCGGGATGGTGCTCACGCGCGACAAGGACCTTGCCCGGCGCGCGTTCCTCTTCGTGAACAAGGCGTGGGGCTATGGTGACGCGACCCCCGACCACTACTTCCTCGCTCCCAACTTCCGCCTCACGGAGCTTCAGGGCGCCGTGCTGCGCGCCCAGCTGAGGAAGCTGGAGAGCGTCGTGGCGCGCCGTCGCGCCTCGGCCCGGAAGATGGACGAGCTGCTCCGCGATCTCACCGTCGCCGAGCCCCCCTCCACGACACCCAACGGGACGCACGTCTACTGGAAGTACTGCCTGCGCATGAATCCCGAACGCTTGTCCGTCGACGTCCAGGCGTTCGGCAACTTCCTCAAGGCGCGCGGCGTGTTCTGCGTGCCGCGCTACATCCAGAAGCCCGCCTTCGAGTGCCAGGTCATCCGCGATCGCGTGACGTTCGGCAAGTCGCGCTGGCCGTGGGAGGGCGCGCACATGGCCGGCCGCGATCCGGTGGAGTACCGCCGGGACGACTACCCCGGGACCTACGAGGCGCTCGCGCGTGCCATGGTGCTGCCGTGGAACGAGCGCTACGAGGATGAGCACCTCTCGGGGATCGCTGCGGTTCTTCACGACGCCGAGAAGGCCCTGCGAAAGGGGGCCCTATGAGCGACTTCCGCGTCGCCCTCATCGGCGCCGGTCGCATCGCGCAGGCGTACATGTCCGCGTACCGATCTCTCCCGGGCGTCCGGCTCGTGGGGGTCGTCGACGTCCAGGACGGGGCCGCCAGGGCGACCGCCGAGGCCCACGGCTGCCCGGCGTTCCCGAGCCACCAGCGGCTCTTCGAGGCTGTCGGGGTGGACGCCGTCACCGTGTGCACCCCGCCGTCGACGCACTACCCGATCGCCGTCGAGGCCTTGGAGGCCGGGGTGCACGTGCTCTGCGAGAAGCCCCTCGCGTTCCACGAGGAGGAGGTACGGCGGATGATCGCCACCGCGCGTCGCGCGGGCAAGATCCTCATGATGGCCTCCAAGTTTCGGTACGTGCGCGACGTGGCCACCGCGCGATCGATCATCCGGGCGGGCGTCCTTGGCACGGTCGTCCGGTACGAGAACACCTTCGCGAGCTGGCTCGACGTGGCGAACCGGTGGAACTCCGACCGGGCCATCTCCGGCGGCGGGGTCCTGATCGACAACGGGACGCACTGCGCGGACGTCATGCGCTACCTGATCGATCCGGTGAAGCGCGTGTTCGCGTGTCAGGGGCCGCGAATCCAGCCGATCGCGGTGGAGGACAGCGCGCACGTCCTCGCCGAGTCGACCGGTGGCGTCGTCGGCACCTTCGACGTCAGCTGGAGCATGGGCAAGGAGCGCGCGAGCTTCATCGAGGTGTTCGGTACGGAGGGCGTGCTCGCCGTCGGGTGGAAGGAGTCTCGCTACCGCCAGTACCGCTCGACCTCGTGGGACGTCTACGGTACCGGCTACGACAAGCAAAAGGCGTTCGAGGCGCAGGTCGCGAACTTCGTCGGCGCTTGCCGCGGCTACGAGCAACCCCTGGTCGATTCCGAGGACGCCCTCGCCTCCGTCCTCGTCATCGAGGCGGCCTACGCGTCGCTCGCGGCCGAGACCTGGGTCGAGGTGAAGCCGTGCGTCCTCGAGAAGCACGGTGGCTGAGGCGCCGGTCATCGACCCGACGGCGCGCGTGCACCCGACGGCGCTCCTCGAGCGCGGCGTCGTCGTCGGCGCGCGCGCGGCGATCTGGGACGCGGTCCACGTGCGCCACGACGCGGTCATCGGAGCGGACACGACCATCGGCGAGAAGACGTACATCGCGTACGAGGTGAAGATCGGCTCCTTCGTGAAGATCAACGCGCAGGTCTACGTCTGCGCGCAGGTCACGATCGAGGACGGCGTGATGATCTCTGCCGGTGCCATCTTCACGAACGACACGTTCCCGCGCGCCCTCGATCGCGCCCTCGCGCGGCTCGAGACGTCGGACGTCACGGACGAGACCGCGGCGACCCACGTCGAGCGAGGCGCGACGATCGGCGCGGGCGCTGTCATCGGCCCCGGCGTGCGCATCGGGCGGTTCGCCATGGTCGGCATGGGCAGCGTCGTGACCCGGGAGGTCCCCCCGCACGCGCTCGTCGTCGGCAGCCCCGCGCGTGTCGCGGGCTACGTATGCGCCTGCGGACCCAGGCTCGTCGACGCCCTGGCGTTCGGCGCGGCCACCCTGGCGACGCGCTGGTCCTGCCACCGCTGCGGCCGCACCTACGCCGCGGACGCGGGCACGCTGCGTTGCGTCGCGGACCCACACGAGGCCGTGCGGGTCCTGGACGTCTGACACCGGCTCACGCCGCGCGCGGCCGGCACATCTTCGTCACCATGTCTTCCAGGATCGCGTCCGGTGGCCGCTTGGAGCCCTTCAGCGCGAGGTCGGTCTCCGCGAGTATCCCGAGCCACCGCTCGAACTCGCGCGCCGGGATCCCCTTCACCTTCTGGGCGAGCTCGCGCGCCTTGCCCGGGTGGGCGCCCGCGATGCGCGCCGCCTCGTCGTCGCGCTCGCCGCGCGCGACCGCGAGCGAGAAGCGGAAGAGCTGCCGCACCGACCACGCGACGGCGCCGAGCAGCGGGAGCCCGCGGTCGCGAGGATCGTACGCGTCGTCGAGGATGGCGAGCGATCTGGCGAGATCACGCCGCCCGAGCACGTCGACCAGCGCCCACGTGTCCGAGAGCCTCACGCGCGCGACGCACTCCGCCACCGCGTCGTCGCCGATCTCCACGCCCGGGCCCACGAAGAGCGAGAGCCGCTCGACCGCGTCGACCACGTGCCCCAGCTCGGGGCCCGCGAGCTCGGAGAGGAGCTCCGCCGTGTCCCTGGACATCGGGTTTCCACGCTGCTTCGCGCGGGTGAGGATGAAGCCGGCCAGCGCGTGGCGATCGAGCGCGTCGCACGTGACCCCGAACCCCTTCTTCCGCGCGAGCACCGAGAGCCGACGCCGGCCGTCGAGCTTCTCCGCGACGAGGCAGAGCACCGTCGACGTGGAGGGTTTCTCCGCGTAGGCCACGATCTCGTCGAGGGGGGAGGTCCGCTTCGGATCGGCCTCCGGGTCTCCCTGGTCCCAGTGATCGAGGCCGCGCACGAGCACGAAGCGGCGAGCCCCCATCATGGGCAAGGTCTGCGCCGCGGCGACGATCTTCTCGACCTTGGTCTCCTGCGCGAGGAACTTGTCCTCGTTGAAGTCCGCGAGCCCGCCCGCGAGCGACGCCTCCCGGAGCGCGGCGACCACCTCGTCGCGCAGCAGCCGCTCCTCGCCCGCGACGAGGTACACGGGGAGGAGATCGCCCGCGCGCGCCTTCCGTATCGCCTCGTCCGGCGTCATCCGCCGGTCGCGCGGCGCCTGCGGAGCGCCGCGATCGCGATCAGGCCGAGCGGCGCGCCGACCGCGAGCCCGGTGCTGGTGGCGCCGAGGTCCACCAGGCTGCAGCCGCTCTTCGGCTTGACCTTGATGTCCTCCTCCGGTGTCCGGTTGTACGCGTCCGCGGGGATGAACGGCGCCGCGGTGCCCGTCGCCGTCACCTCCCCCATGCCGGGGTTCGCGGCGGTATCGCCCTCGATCTCGGCCTTGGTGTGGGTCCCGCCGTCGAGCCCGGTGTCGACCTTGCGGATGCTCTTGTCCTTCGCGTTGAACGCGATGGTGCGGCGGTCGACGACGGGGTTGTCCCCCTTCAGGATGAGCGTGGTGGGGCTCCCCACGAGCTGGTCGTCGCTCGTCTTGAGCTCCATCTTGTACTCCCCGGCCTCGTATCCGCGCTGACGCGTGAGGCCGAAGTCGAAGCTCGTCTTCGGCCAGATCTTGCCGCGCACGTCGCCGAAGTTGACGTCCTGGCTCTCCACCGACGGCGTCCGACCCTTGATCTCCTGCCGGTTCGTCACGGGCTCCGACTTGCCGTCGACGAGCGAGCGATCGTACATCGCGATCTGCGTGAACACGAACCGCATCGTCTGGTGCTTGGTCGCGGGCGCCCTCGGGAGCTCGATGCTCACGAACACGTGCCACGCGCCCGAGACCTCCTGGACCTCGTTCGACTTGAGCTTGTAGTTGCCGACGGCGAACGCGGGCGAGGCGACGAGCAGGAGGCCGAGGAGGAGCGTGAGGAGGAGCGCGCGGGGCTTCATCGACAGGGACGGTATCGCAGGCCCGCCCTCGGCGTCGAGCCGGGCGAGCAGATCGGTCGCGTTTTCGCGGTCTTGCGAGCGTTGACACGGCGCGCTCCAGGGGGCAAAATCTCCCCTGGAAACAGGACCCCCTTCCAGGCAGTGCCACTTCGATGACGAACCGCCACGCGGCGGTTTCAGCAGCGCCCCCTACCCCTCATCCGGACCCGCTGCTGGGCCGCTCGATCAACGACCGCTTCACCATCACCGGCCTCATCGCGCGCGGTGGCATGGGCAAGGTGTACCGGGCCGAGCAGGCCCCGCTCGGGCGGCCGTGCGCGCTGAAGGTGCTGAACCCGAACTACGCCGGGGAGGCCGACCCGGAGTTCCACCGCCGCTTCTTCCTGGAGGCGAGCATCGTCTCGCGGCTCACCCACCCGAACACCATCACCATCTTCGACTACGGGCGGACGGACGACGACATCTACTACATGGCGATGGAGTACCTGGAGGGGCACACGCTCCACCACGTGATCCGCGCCGACGGCCCGCTCACCGAGGAGCGCATGCTCCACGTCGCGCGCCAGATCTGCCGGTCGCTCCGCGAGGCGCACCTCCTCGGGGTGATCCACCGCGATCTCAAGCCCGCCAACATCTTCCTCGTCGAGCACGGCGACGAGCCCGATCACGTGAAGGTCCTGGACTTCGGCCTCGTCAAGAACATGCGCGAGAAGGCGGACGAGCAGCTCACGCAGACGGGCCTCTTCATGGGGTCGCCCAAGTACATGGCGCCCGAGCAGATCCAGGGCAACCCGGTCGATCAGCGGACGGACATCTACTCGCTCGGCTGCATCATGTACGAGATGATGACGGGCAAGGTCCCGTTCGACCGCAACACGAGCGTGAGCATCCTCATGGCGCACGTGAACGAGCCGCCGCCTCCCATGCGCGAGGTGAAGCCGGACATCGTGCTCTCCCCCGTCGCCGAGGAGCTGATCCTTCGGTGCATCTCCAAGGATCCGAACGGGCGCCCGTCCTCCATGGACGAGCTCCTCGCGGGTCTCAAGCGCGCGAGCGGCATGATCGGCATGACGGGCGAGCTGCACAGCATGAGCGGATACCCGCTCACCAACGTCGCCTACGCGCACTCGTCGAGCAGCTCGGGGATGGGGCGCGTGATGGCGACGCAGAGCGCGACGCCGCTCCCGCTCGCGGCGTCGGACATGTCGGCGGAGCTCAGGGGGCAGGGCGGATCACGCGCGTGGATCCCGTTCGCGGTCCTCGGCGCGGTCGCGGTCGGCGCGGCGGCGGGGCTGCTCGCCTTCCACGCGACGAGCGGGGAGTTCCCGATCCTCCGCGGCCCGGCGCGCGGGCCCACCCAGGCGATCCCGACCGCGCAGGCGCGCGTCGAGCCGGCGCCCGTGACGCCAACGGCGCCGCCGCCGGTCGCGACCGCGCCCGTGGAGGCGCCGGCCACGGTGCGGATCACGTCCGAGCCGGAGGGCGCGAGCGTCCGGGTGGACGGCGTGGAGGTGTGCACGGCGACGCCGTGCGACGTGACGATCCGGGAGCCCAAGCGGGGACACAAGGTGACGTTCGTGAAGAACGGCCACAGGACCGAGCAACGCGAGCTCGCGCCGGAGCAGACGACCCTGAAGGTGAAGATGGTGCGCGGGGCGGGGAGGGCGGCGCCACCCGCGACGGCACCGCCGACGGCGGCCGTCGAGGCGCCGCCGGCGACGCCGTCGGGGTTCAAGGAAGCGCCTTACTGAGAGCGGTCGCGGGCGGCGAGGGCGACGTGGCAGCCCGCACGTCCCCCTTCACGAACGACTCCAAAGCTGCCACCCTCGCGGGAGATGCCCCCCCCCCTCTCCATCCCCCGATGCGCTCCTCGCGGCGGGATCCGGCTCGGCGCCTCCGGGGGGGAGCCTGGGGTTCTCGTCGACGATCGACTCGGCGGAGATGCGCACGAGCGGCGGTGGGGAGGACGCGAACCTCGCGCCAGGGACGCGCTTCGATCACTACGAGATCGAGGCCGAGCTCGGCCGTGGCGGCATGGGCACGGTGTACGTCGGCCGCGACCTGTCCCTCGAGCGCAAGGTCGCGATCAAGGTCCTGCAGACCGAGTCCACGCCCGGCGGCGTCCGCGAGCAGCGCTTCATCCGCGAGGCCCGCGCGCAGGCCCAGCTCGCCTCGCCGCGCATCGTGCAGATCTACTTCGTGGGTCACATCGCTGCCGCCCCCGCCGAGGCCGGGGGGACGCCGCGGCCGCCGCGTCTCTACTTCGCGATGGAGCTCGTCGAGGGAGCCTCGCTCGAGGCCGTGGTCGGCGAGCGCGGTCCGCTGCCCCCCGAGGAGGTCCGCGGCCACGCGATCCAGATCGTCGAGGGGCTCCGTGACGCCTTCCGCGCGGGCTTCATCCACCGCGACGTGAAGCCCTCCAACCTGCTCCTCGCCGAGGGTGGTTACGTCAAGATCGCCGACTTCGGCCTCGCGAAGTCGCACGACGACGACGTCGGCCTCACGCAGGACGGCGCGATCGTCGGCAGTCCGCTGTACATGGCCCCGGAGCAATGCCGCGGCGCCGAGGTGGACTTCCGCGCCGACATGTACGGCCTGGGGTGCACCCTGTTTCACATCCTCGCCGGCGGCCCGCCGTTCAAGGGTACGAATGCGCTGCAGCTGATCGCCCTGCACACGACGGAGAAGCCGCCGCGGCTCGAGAAGCTCGCCCCGCACGTCGATCCGGCGTTCACGTCCGTCGTGCACCGCCTGCTGGCGAAGGAACCCGCGGACCGCTTCGCGAGCCACGACGACCTCCTCGACGCGCTCCACGCCGCGGCCCCCGGGAGCGCCCCTGCGGCGGGCTTCTTCACGCGTGGCATGGCGGTCGGGATCGACTGCGTGATCGCCGGCATCCTGATCTGGGCGCTCGGGTGGCCCGGGATCTTCGTGCACCTCGCGTATGTCACGCTCGGGCACTGGCGCTTCGGCCAGACGGTCGGCAAGTACCTGATGCGCATCCGCGTCTCGATGACGGGCGGCGGGCGCGTGCCGCTCGGCCGCGCGCTCCTCCGCACGCTGCTCGCGCTGTGGTACCCGTTCCTCCTCGGGGCCACCATCCTGTGGAGCCAGGGGTGGGGATCGCTCATCGCGACGATCGAGCGGCTGTACGCGATCGGCGACTCGCGCACGGTGGTCCTCGGCATGGTGGTCAACAGCGCGCTCCTCTCCGTCGTCTTCGGCGCGGGTCTCCTGCTCGCCGCCATCATCCCCACCAAGCGCGCGGTGCACGATCTCATCGTGGGCACCCAGGTCACGTACACGCTCGCGCCGGTGGCGTCCGGCTCCTCACGCGGCGGCAGTCCGAGCTCGGTCGGGAAATCCCGCGGGGCGGGCAGCCGCTGATCGGGCTCGTCTCTCCGAGCCAGTCGAGCATCACGCCCCGCGAGCGAGAACCACGACGTGAGATCAGGGACCGGCGGCCGTATGGTGAAAACAACGTCGACCCGCTATCCTACCGTCCCGGAGGAGATTTGATCGGCGAGACCATCGATGCGGTCGACTTCGATGCGGACACGGAGCCGCCGTCCGCCGATCTGGCGTTCCTGGTCGTTCGCCGCGCAGGCGCGACGGAGGTGGTGGACGTGCTCGAGGGGCAGGACGTCACGTTCGGGCGCGTCCCGGGGGCCCGCGTGGTCATCGACGATCCGAGGATCTCCCGCGAGCACGCGCGGGTCCGCCGCAGCGGAGTCGAGCTATGGGTGAGCGATCTCGGCAGCCGGAACGGGACGAAGGTCAACGGCGATCTGGTCACGAACGCCGAGCGGCGGCTCTCCGCGGGCGACGTGATCCGGCTGGGCGACGTCGAGATCGTGGTCGCGGGGGCGTGGGCGAGCCGCCCCTCGGCTCGTGCGGCGGGCGTCGAGGGGCTCGAGCTGCCGGACGGCGTGATCGTCGCCGATCCCGGGATGCTGAACGTGTACCGCCTGACGAAGCGAGCCGCGCGCACGGACACGAGCGTGCTCGTGCACGGCGAGACGGGGGCGGGCAAGGAGATCGTCGCGGGCCAGATCCACCGCTTCAGCCCGCGTGCGAAGGGCCCCTTCGTGAGCCTGAACTGCGCATCGCTGCCGCTCACGCTCCTCGAGAGCGAGCTCTTCGGCCACGAGCGCGGCGCCTTCACGGGCGCCGACAAGCGGAAGATCGGCTACATCGAGGCCGCGAGCGGGGGGACGCTCTTCCTCGACGAGATCGGCGAGCTCCCCGCCGAGACCCAGGCGAAGCTGCTCCGCGTCCTCGAGGCACGCCGCCTCTCGCGCGTGGGCGGCACCGCCGAGGTCGCGGTCGACGTGCGCGTGGTGAGCGCGACGCACCGCGATCTGAAGGCCGAGATCGCCGCGGGCCGCTTCCGCGAGGACCTCTACTTTCGGCTGTGCGCCTTCACGATCCAGCTCCCCCCGCTGCGTGAGAGGCCCGTGGAGATAACCTTGCTCGCGGATCTCTTCGCGCGCGAGTGCGCGGCCCGCATGAGCGCGCCCGCGCCGGTGATCTCCCCCGAGGCCGCGCGCGCGCTGTCGTCGTACCGCTGGCCCGGGAACGTCCGCGAGCTGAAGAACGCGATCGAGCACGCGCTCGTCGTGACCGAGACCGATCGCATCGAGCTCGGCGATCTTCCCGAGAGCGTGCGCGGAGGGGGCGGAGGTGCGGGTCCGGGCGCTTCCCCGAGCGGGCCCATGCGGGCGCGCGTCGACGACACGGAGCGGCGCACCATCGAGGAGGCCCTCGCGGCGGAGGGCGGGAACCAGACCCGCTCGGCGAAGCGACTCGGGATCTCGCGGCGGGGGCTGATCTACAAGCTGCACAAGCACGGACTGCTGAAGAGGTAGAGGAGTATGATCCACGATCGCGCCATGACGACCAGGATGCGTTCGACCCTCCTCGCTGCGTCGCTCCTCCTGATGGTGGCCGCCGCGTGCTCCGGAACGACGGGCGTCTCCCCCGCTCCACGTGCCGGATCGGAAGGGGGACCTTGCCCTCCCCATGGAACCAGCTGTGACGTCGACCTCGTGTGCCTGAGCACCCTCTGTGTTCGCCCGGAGCCGGCGACGGGGGCCGGCACCGGCCCGGACGGGAGCGTCTCCATCGTCGACGGCGCGAGCGGCGCGAGCGACACCGGCGTGGACGCCAGCGTCGTCGACGCGGGCGCCGACGGACCCCGCGACGCCGGCCTCGCCGCCGACGCCGGGTGCAAGTTCGGGCACCCGCTCCTGGACGCGGGCGCGCGGTACTGCGCTGCGGGCCACTGCTACTGCAAGCCGGCGGACAGTTGCTACCCGATGGCGATAGCGTCGTTGTGCTGCACCGTCCCCGTCACATGCTACTGAGGCGTCTCGGCGCGACGCTGTGGTGGGCCTGTGCTGGCGCCGCTTGCGGGACCGAGCGGGGAGACGCGGCCGCCGCGTCCACGCCCGACATCGAGCCCGCGGTCCTGACGGACGTGAACCCCGATCCGGCGATCGTCGAGGTCTCCATCGTGGCCGCGCCGACGACCGTGGAGTACCTCTCCGGTAAGGCGACCCCCGCGTGGGGATACCGCGACGGCGCCCGCGCGGGCGGCGCGCCTTCCATCCCGGGCCCGGCGCTCCGCGCGCGGCGCGGCGACCAGATCATCGTCCACTTCCGGAACGAGCTTCCCGAGCCGACGACGGTACACTGGCACGGGATCCGCCTCGAGGCCGAGATGGACGGCTCGACCTCGGTGCAGACGCCGATCCCCCCTAACGGAGCCTTCGACTATCGCTTCCGCGCGATCGACGCCGGGACGTTCTGGTACCACCCGCACGTCCGCGCGAGCGAGCAGATCGAGCGAGGACTCCACGCCCCGCTCGTCGTCTCGTTCGACGATGGGATCGACGTCACACGCGAGCGCACGTTCGTCCTCGACGACGTGAAGGTCGCGTCGTCGGGCGACCTCGTCGAGAGCGACACCCTCGACCTCATGGTCGGCAGACAGGGGAACCTCGTCCTCGCGAACGGGCGGACGGGGGCCCGCATCGCGGTCGAGCGCGGCTCGCGCGAACGCTGGCGCCTCGTCAACGCGGCGAACGGCCGGTACTTCACGCTGCGGCTCGCGGGCCATCGGTTCACCGTCATCGGCGTCGACGGCGGGCTCCTGCCGGCTCCGTCCCGCCCCGTGGAGACGCTGACGATCGCGCCCGGAGAGCGGTACGACGTCCTCGTCACGTTCGACGGCCCGCCGGGCACGGAGGCGACGCTGGAGACCATCCATCACGACCGGGGGCACGACCTGCCCGATCCGGGCCCGAAGCCGCTCGTCGAGGTGACGTATCGCGGCCAGGTCGCGCGCGCACCCGCCCCCCTGCCCGGGGTGCTCTCGGCGTACGAGGCGCTCCCCGTGACCTCGACGACGCCGGTCCGTCGCTTCGTCCTCGGGGAGCGCGACGCCAGGGACGGACCCGTGTTCTCCATCAACGGAGAGACGTGGCCCTTCACCAGGCCCGTGGTCGTCGCCCGCAACGTCGTCGAGGTCTGGGAGGTCGAGAGCTCGCCCGCGATGGACCACCCGTTCCATCTCCACGGCATGTTCTTCCAGCCTCTCGGCGCCGACGGGCGGCCCGACCCCGCGCGCGGCTGGAAGGACACCGTCAACGTCCCGCGCGGCTCGCGCGTCCGCTTCGCGGTGCGGTACGATCCTCCGGGGATGTGGATGTTCCACTGCCACATCCTCGAGCACGCCGAGCGGGGGATGATGGGGGATCTGATGGTGATGCCGTGAACGGAGGGAGAGCGACCATGAAGCATTCGATCGCGCAACGACTCGCCTGGATCCTCCTGTCGGCGTCCGCGCTCGCCGCGGCCGGTGCGTGCGGCTCGAGCTCGACGGAGTCGATCGGCCCGTCGCTCGCGGCGCCGTCCGGGCTCGGGGTGACGCCCATGGGCGGTGGCCTTCACCTCGTGTGGACGGACAACGCGAAGGACGAGGCCGGCTTCGCGGTGGAGCGCAAGGAACCAGGCGGCCCTTTCCGCGCGCTCGCGTCGGTCGTCTTCGACGTCGCGCAGTACCACGACGCGAACCTCGTCGCGGGCAAGACGTACGTGTATCGCGTCCGCGCCACGGGAGATCGCGGCCTCACGTCCGCGTACTCCAACGAGGTGACGGCCGTGGCGCCGCCGACCGCCGTCGTGATCGACGCGGGGGCCGTCGTCGACGCTGCCGTCTGGGACGGCGGCGTCGTCTCGTTCGCCACCCACATCCTCCCGCTCATCGCGCGCTCGTGCGGGCCGGGGAACTCGGGCTGTCACATCCGGGACGCCTACGCGGCCAACAAGGCGAAGGCGTGCCGCGGGTGGCTCTCGCTGGAGGACGCGCCCCTCGGCGCGAAGTTCTACAGCGGTCCGAACGCGGGACAGTCGACCGGGTGCCCTGATCTCCCACTGTACGAGCGGCTGACGACGCTCGACGCCTGGCAGGAGATCGCGAAGCAGCCACGGAGGTACGTGAAGCCCGGCGATCCCGCCGGGAGCTATTTCTACAACAAGATCGCGGGCGGGCCCTATGGGGACGACGCGCCGGGGGTCCCCTCCCAGGGGATGCCGCTCACCGGCGCGCTTCCGGCGGCCGACGTCGCGATGGTGAAGAGCTGGATCGAGGCCGGCGCGCCCCGCTGATCGGAGGGGTCCGCGCGTATCCAGCCCTGGACGGCACCGGAGCGCTCACGGGCACGCCGCCGTCCCCTTGATCCACGCGTCGATCAGCGCCGCGCCCTCCGGGTGCACGATGCGTGTCCCGACCGGGGGCATCCGCTTCACGTCCGTCGCGCGCACGCGCAGCGAGAGGATGCTCTTCTCGGGGCTGCCCGGAGAGACGAGCTTCGCGCCCGTCACGCCGAGGTCGCCGGCCGTCGGCGCGACGTCGCACACCTTCACGTCCGCGGGCGCGGCGCCGTAGCGGAGATCCTGCGGGCCCGTCCCGGTCCCCGAGGGCCTGTGGCAGCCGGAGCAGTTCGCGTGCAGGTACGCGCGCGCGCGCGATGGGAGCGGCGCCGTCCCGAACGGGTCGGGGAAGCGCGGGTGGGTCGACACGTCGCCGAGGGGCGCCGCGAACAGGCCGATGTGGTCGAGCGTCGCGAGCTGGTTCGACACGCGATTGGTTGTAGTATACACGAAATCGGCGTTGAGCTGCCCGGTCTCGAGCCCGAGCGTGCGGCCCGCCGCGCCGGTGTGGCACGAGAAGCACTGGTTTCGATCCGGGTACGTCCACGACTGCGCCCCGACGGCCTTCGTCTTCCCGCCCGGGAGCAAGGTCGCGTCCGTGCCCGCGTCGTTCCACTCGTAGCTGTAGCCGCCCCACCCGCCGTCGTCGTGCCGCATGAGCAGGCGTGTCTCCACGCGCCGTTCGCCGACCTTGAACTCCTTCACGAGCACGCTGCCCTTCGGGAAGTCGAAGTCGCCGTCCGCCGCGCGCGCGATCTTCGCCCCGTCGGGGATGGCGAGCCAGCGGCGCTTCTCGGCGTTGTCACTCCAGAGCTGCGCCGTGGGCGCGAAGGGGACGAGGCCCGGCGCGGGCTTCGTCGCGTCCTTCGGATCGACGCAGCCCGTCTGGGACAGGAGCTTCGGGAACGTGTCGGCCGGCGCCGGGCCCTTGCGGACGATGCGCCAGATGCGGCCGCCCAGGTAGTCGACGATGTACAGCTCGCCGTCCGCGTCCTCGGCGAACGACGACATGTAGATCGTCGGCGCGGAGAGGAGCACCCTCGGGGAAGCCGGTGTGGTCGACCCGTCGATCGTGTAGACCGTCCCCTGGATGTAGTCGGCGAAGACGTACTGGCCCGCCAGCTCCGGGATCTTCGTCCCATGGTACACGTAGCCGCCGGTCACCGACTCGCCGAGGCCCGTGTGGGGATACTCCACGATCGGGTCGATCAGCCCCGCCGAGGGACACGGCACGGGGTTGATGGAGTTGCAGTGGAACCCCTCCTTCGTGACCCAGCCGTAGTTGCCGCCGCGCTCCACGCGGTCGATCTCCTCCCACTCGTCCTGGCCGACGTCGCCGACCCAGAGATCGCCGCTCATCCGATCGAAGGACCACCGCCAGGGGTTCCTGAAACCCCACGCGTAGATCTCGGGCCGGCCACCGCCCTTCGCGAAGGGGTTGTCCGGCGGGATCGTGTACGGGCCGGTCGGGCCCGCCTCCACGCGGAGCATCTTGCCGAGGAGAGAGCCGAGATCCTGCGCGTTTCCGAGCAGATCGTTCCCCGCGCCGCCGTCGCCGAAGCCGATGTAGAGCCGCCCGTCGGGCCCGAACGCCACGAGGCCCCCGTTGTGGTTCTCGAAGGGCTGCGCCACCGTGAGGAAGGTCTTCTCCTCGGTGGCGCGATCGAGCGTCGAGCCCCCGTCGGTGCTCCGGATGCGCGTGACGCGCGATCCCGTCAGGAAGCCGCCGCTTCCGACCGTGTACGAGAGGAAGGCCGTCCGGTTCGCGGCCCAGCCAGGGTGGAACGCGAAGCTGAGGAGCCCGCCTTCGAGCGAGCCGCCGACGGTCACGGTGCCCGCGGGGAAGGCGAGGAAGGGCGACGTGGTCGTCACGGTGGGGCTGTTCGTGAACACCCGGATCTGTGCGGCGCCCGCCTGCGGCCCGGTCGGGACGCCCTGCTGGACGACGTACATCCTCGTCTTGTCGCCGGGGGCCTGGATCATCAAGACCGGCAGATCGAAGCTGGGCAGCGACGGGAACGCATCCTCCAGGGCGATCGACGCCGCGCTCGGCGGGCGGGGGCGTGCGATGCACGTCGTGTTCGAGGGCCGCGCGTCGAGCCCGAAGGGCGCGGCGAACGGTCCCACGCCCGTGTCGGTCGACGCGGTGTCGCTTCCGGAGTCCGACGGGCCTGGAGCCGCGACGCCGGCCTCGGGCAGAAGAGCAGGGGGCGGCGCGCTCGTGGAGGTCTGGTCTCCGCACGCGGTCGCCGCGGCGACCCCCATGGCGATCACGGGGACGCACCGCCGGAGCGCTGCGATCATGGTCAGAAGCGCACGCAGCGGAAGCCGATCCACCCGGTCTTGTTGAGGAGGTTCAGCGAGTTCGAAGGGGATCGCGTGTACAAGGACGTCGGCCCGGAGTCGAGGTTGTCCCAGTGTCCGTTTCCGCTCGTCCGGGTCCTCGCCGTGGTCGGGAGCACGTTCGTCGTGATCGTCGACGTGAGCTCGAGCACGTTTCCGAGCAGGTCCGCGTGATCGAGCACGCCGCGGGCGAGCATCCGGCCGGGGGCGTTGACGCGCACGATGTTGTCCTTCGTCACGAGCGCGGGGAACTGGTACGTGCTGTAGTTGCCGTTCTCGATCGTCTGCGCTGCGGTCGGCACGTACCCTGCGGGCACCCCGTTGGCCGGGTTGCGGAGGAACGCGTCGTCCGCGGCGGGCCACTGGAAGTTGGCGGGCGCGAACGGGTCCTGCTGCTTCGGCACAGGCGTCGCGCCCCACGGGTAGGTGAGCGCGCCGATGGCCTGCTGCCACTCCACGAGCGTCTCGAGGCGTCCCCCGTCCCATATGCAGAACGCCTGCGCGAGCAGGTAGTTCACGCACGTCATGGACTTGGTGTCGTTGACGTCCTGCGTCTGCTCGTGCGCGACGTCACCGAAGCTCGCGCGCACGGCGGTGGGTAGCCAGTACGCCGGCGCGCCGCCGTTCTTGACCATGCAGGCCGCGGCGACCTCGCCGTGCGAGTTGCCCATGAACACGTTCCCACCGATGTGACGGTGGACGCCCGTGTAGATGCCGTTGATCGGCGTCACCGTCTCGGTGTCCGGATCGGCGATCTCCCCGGGAGGCAGGTCGTTGTTCCCGGCCATGCTCACGGGCAGGTACCGATCCCACTCGGGACGCATGACGGATATCGCCGTCGCGGGGACGTTCGGGATAGCCCCGTCGAGCCGCGCGTTGTTGATGAAGCCGCGGACGTTCCCCCCGATCGCGGTGAGGAACACCCGGAAGCGCCCCGCCGTCACCTGGTACTTGTCCATCTGGACGGTCGTGCCGGCCGTCGTCACGGGGATCCCCACGCAGCAGCTCTCCCACGCCTGCGGCCCGCGCCCGCCGAGGCCGCCGAGGCCGCAGGTGTCTCCGCCGAATCGGCCGACGCAGCTCTTCGCGGCGACGCACTTCTTTGCGTAGTTGCACGCGGCCTTGATGCAGTCGTCGCCGGTCAGGCAGTTCTTGCCGACGCCGCACGGCGGGTTGCCCGCGCCCCCGCAGTCGACGTCGGTCTCGTCGCCGTTCTTCTTGCCGTCGAGGGGCGTCGGCGGCTGGCACTTCGGACCCCCGCCGAGGTCCTTGCAGTTGTCGCTCTTGCAGTCGCCGTCGACGGCACAAACGAGGAGGTCCGCGCACCGCGGCGCGGCGGGGCCGCCGCAGTCGACGTCGGTCTCGGTTCCGTCCTTGACCCCGTTCGCGGTCGCCGGGAGCGCGCACTTCCCACCGCTGCAGATGTCGGTCTTGCAGTCGTCCTTCTTCGCGCAGGCCTTGCCCGCGTCGCACTTGGGGTTGCCGGTACCGCCGCAGTCGATATCGGTCTCCTCGCCGTTCTTCACCCCGTCCGAGTTGGTGGGGGCCTGGCAGACGTTGCCGGTGCACACGCCGCTCTTGCAGTCGGGAGCCTTGGAGCACTTCTTTCCGGTGTCGCACGCGGGCGCGCTGCCGCCGCAGTCGACGTCGCTCTCGGTGCCGTTCTGGACGCCGTCCGTGGCGGACGCCGGCGCGCACGTCCCGGCGTTGCAGACCTTCGACGGGCAGTCCGTGGCTTTCGTGCAGGGCCCCCCCGCGTCGCCCTGCGCCGCGTCGGCCGCGCCACCGGGGCCGGTGGCCGCGCCGCCGCCGTCGTTTCCCAGGCGTACGTAGATGATCTCCGGGTCTTCCGAGCAGGCGGCGGGGGCCGCGAGGGCGAGGGCCGGGACAGCCCAAACGAAGCGCGCAAACCTCATCCGTCGATCTCCTGCTAGCGCCAGCGCTCCTCACTGTACCACGGGCGACCGGTCGGCGCCGGGGGGGCCCTTTCGCTGCAGGTTTTCGCCGGGGGTTTGGTAGGGTGCCGGCCGATGTTCCGGTCTGGTCCCCGCGCGCCGCGCCTGGTCGCGGGTCTCGCCGCGCTCGTGGTCCTCACCGCCGTGGCGCCTGCCCGCGCCGACGCTCGCTCCGAAGCGCGGACGCACTTCAAGCGCGGGATGGACCTCATCGGGAACGGGAAGTACGACGACGGGATCGCCGCGCTGCAGAGGGCCTACGAGCTCGTGCCGCACCCCAACGTCCTGTACAACATCGGCCGCGCGCACGGCGAGCAGGGGAACCTCGAGGGCGCGATCGAGTACTTCCGCAAGTATCTCGACGGGAACCCCGCGGACAAGGACGACGTGCTCGCGATCGTGCAGAACCTCGAGGCGCGCCTCAAGCGGCAGCAGGCGAGCCTCGCGGCCTCTCGCGAGGCGCCGAAGGAGCCAGCTCCCGCGCCGCCTCCGCACGCACCACGGGAGCCCGTCCCGTGTGCGCCGTGCGCCACGTCTCCGCCTCCGCCTCCGCCCCCTCCCATCAAGAAGGAGGAGATCCCGAAGGCGCGCACCGAGGACGTCTTCGCGGAGACGGTGACGACCGCGACGAAGGGGACCCAGAGCCCGCTCGACGCGCCGAGCTCGACGTCGATCATCACCCAGCAGGACATCCGGCTCTCGGGCATCACGAAGATCCCCGAGCTGTTGCGGCGCCTCGCGGGCCTCGACATCATGGAGGTCACCGGCGGGCAGACCGAGGTGTCGGTGCGGGGCTTCAACCAGCGCCTCTCGAACAAGACCCTCGTGCTCGTCGACGGACGCTCCGTGTACGTGGATCTCCTGGGCGCCACGTTCTGGCAGCTCCTCTCGATCGGCGTGGAGGACATCGACCGCATCGAGGTCGTGCGCGGCCCGGGATCCGCCCTCTACGGCGCCGACGCGTTCAACGGCGTGATCAACATCCTCACGAAGCGCCCCGGCGCCGGCAAGAGCGGCGTCTCCGCGGGCTACGGCACGCAGGGGCAGACGCACGGCAGCTTCTGGGCGTCCGGCAACGCGCGGGAGTTCGGGTGGCGTGCGTCCGCGGGCTACGACTACCTGCCGCGCTGGTCGCGCGAGGTGCCGAACGGGCGCGGCGACATCGCGCTCGGCATCAGCGACCAGGTGCAGGCGTCGCGTACGACGCGGATCGACGTGCGGGGGCTCAGGCACCTCGGCACGGCGGCCACGATCGGGCTCGGCGGCGGCCTCGTCCAGGGCACGCACGAGGTGCTGGGCATCGGCCCGCTGAACGACGTCATCCTCGACGGCATCACCTCCACCGACCTCACGGCCACCCTCGATTCGAAGTACTTCGAAACGCGTGTATTCTACAATCGACTCCGCGCGGACAACCGCCTCAACGTGCAGACCCTCGGGCAGAGCTTGTTGCCCGGGCGCGCGGAGGCCAACGTCCTCGACGGCGAGGCCCAGCTCAAGGTGAGGCTCCCGATCGGGGACGCCTCCTCGAACGAGCTCCGGGCGGGCGGCTTCTACCGCTACAAGGACGTGGCGTGGACGTTCCTCGACCGCCGCCGCTTCGAGCACCACTTCGGCTTCTTCCTTCACGACGAGCTCCGACTCGGGGAGCGCGTGTCGGTGGTCGCCGACTACCGCCTCGATCGCGTGCCCTACCTCGAGGCGTTCGTTCAGTCGCCGCGGGGGGCGGTCATCATGCGTCCGACGAAGCAGTCGAGCGTCCGCGCGAGCGCCGCGACGGCCTTCCGCAAGCCGACCTTCCTCGAGTCGTACCTCGACCTGCCGATCCAGCTCCCGCTGGCCGGGGGCGCGGTGTTCTCGGAGGGCGTGCGATCGGACGCCCGCGGATTCAAGGTGCAGCCCGAGCGCATCTACTCCGCCGAGGTCGGCTACCGGAACCAGGAGAGCGAGTACTTCGTCTTCGACGGAGCGCTCTTCTTCAACCGCGCGCAGAGCCTGATCCAGCTCGCGCCCATCCGGTCCATCACGGTGGGCGACGTGGCGCGCGGGCTCGGCCGCCAGGACTCGGAGACGGGCCTCTTCCCGCTGTTCTTCGGCGGCTTCGACAACGGGTGTCAGGTCTTCAACGTGTACGGCGCCGAGGCGGGCGTGCGGACGTTCCCGATCGAGGGGCTCGACTTCCATGCCAACTACACGCTCCACCTCGTCCGGCAGGACAACGCCGCGTGCACGCCCGAGCAGATCCGCCTCGTGGTCGACGACCAGCGCACCAGCGTGCACAAGGTCAACGCCGGCGTGCAGCTCCGGACGACGCCCGGCTTCGACGCGTCGGTCGACTTCCACGTCGTGACCGACCAGGTGTGGGCCGAGCAGGTCACCGACATCGCGTCGCAGCGCGTCCTCCTCGACCGCTTCCAGCTCTCCGCGTACACGCTCCTCAACGGCCGCGTGGCGTACCGGTTCCTCGACAACCAGGCCGACGCGAGCCTCGTGGTGTGGAACGCGCTCGACGTGCAGCACCGCGAGCACCCCTTCGGGCAGCTCGTCCGGCGTCGCGTGATGGGCTTCTTGACGTACCGTTTCTGATCTGACGAAGTGTCGATGACCGCCGTGCGCACGCTGTTCCTTCCCACGCTCCTCCTCCTCGCTCCGCAGATCCTCCCTGCGTGTGACCCGGTCGCCGTCGACGACGCGCGAAACGACAAGCGTCTGTTCCTCCCGCGCGGCGTCATCCGGGGGACGGTGACGTACACGGGCCCGCGGCCTTGCTCGCGCAACGGCCACATCGCGGGCGGCGCGGCGATCCTCGTCTTCGACCGTCGCAACCCCCCGCCGCCCGTCGGGTTCGCGCAGCAGCCCGTGAACTTCGTCACGGTGCCCGGCGACGTCCTCTTCGCGAACGAGCCGCGCTCGACCGGCGATTCCCTCTTCTGCCCAGGTGACGACGTGGTCTCGGTCTCGGCGCCGTTCACGGTCTCCCCGCTCGAGGGTGGCGCCTACGTCGTCCTCGCGTTCTACGATCGCGCGGGACGGTTCCTCCCGGGCTTCAAGTTCCGCAACCTGCCGGAGGCGGGGGATCTCGGCGGCGGCTTCATCGACCTCCTGGACGCGCAGAAGAACGCGGGCAACCCGAGCTACACGCCGGCCTACCTCCCGATCACGGTGGGCGTGCCCTCGGAGGACGTGGACGGGCGGACCACGTACACGGTCCCGCCGCAGACCGGCTGGGTCGCCGACGACATCCCCGTGACGATCGGACAGGCGATCCGCACGACGCGCCCGTACTTCCACGTCGAGGGATGGGATCGCGCCGTCGAGAGCGCGTCGACCGCGGCGAACCCGAAGGGCACCGTCGACTACGTGCCCGCGATCACCATGACGCAGGATCACAAGATCCTCGCGCCGCCGCGGAACGCGACCCCTGACACGATCCTCGCCTACCAGAAGGGGTTCCGCGCCGCGAAGGTGGTCTGGGGCGTCCCCGCGGCGGAGGTGGGCGAGGCGACCGATCCGAGGAAGCCCTACGGACTCCAGATCTCCGCGCCCCCCCCATCGGGCTCCGGCGGCCTCTTCGTCTGGTCGCGCGGGGGACCGATCCCCGAGAGCGCGGCGACGGCGGCGGTCTGGCCGCTCGTCGCGTTCTCCAAGCTCGTCGACGATCCGTCCCACGTGCTCGATCCGCAGAGCCTCGTGCCCCAGTCGAGCCGGGATCTCCCGATGGTGGTGATCCAGGCGATCACCCTCAACAACGACCTCCTCGCGCAGACGTCCGCGAGCGCCGTGGCCGCCGCCCCCACGGCGAACGCGCTCCGCGCCGGGGTCACCGCGCTGATCCGTCCGGCCGCGCTCTGCGTGAGCTCTCGCCGTCCGGATCTCCCGCCGACCTTGGTCACGCCCCACACCGACGGCCGGAGCGCCGATCCGTCGGAGGCGGGCGACAAGAAGCTGTTCGATCTCGCGGCGGTGCAGAAGGCGCTGCCCGCGGGCGCGGTCGTCAAGCGTGGCTGTCTCCCGCTCGGTCGCTACGCGATCTCCCTCGTGTACCCCTCGGGGCAGGCGTGGACCGTGCCCAACGAGGCGGGGAGCTGCGCGCCGGCCGAGGGTGCCCCGACGGGCGATCGGACCTCGTGCTCCGTGAAGTCGCGGCCTGTGCTCCCGTCGCAGGGGAACCGCGCGGTCCTCGAGATCGTCCCCCCGCAGACGCCCGGCTTCTGCGACGATCACCCCGTGCCCCCCGAGTGCCTCAGGAACAGCCCGTGAGCAAGCTCGAACCGCTCCCCACGACGGTCGATCGCGATCACGCCCTGCTCATCGGGAACTTCGACGGCGTCCACCGCGGCCACGTCACGGTCGCGCGGGAAGCCGGGCGGATGGCTGCCGCGCGTGGGCTCCGCCTGGCCGTCCTCACGTTCTCGCCGCACCCCGCGGAGGTGCTCGGTCGGCCGCCGCCGGCCCTGCTCACCACCCTCGCGCGGCGCGCCGCGTTGCTGGGCGAGCATGGCATCGAGGCCGTCTTCGTGAAGACGTTCGACCGCGGGGTCGCGCTGACCTCCCCCGGCGACTTCGCGCGCGACCTCCTCGTGCGGGATCTCCGCGCGAAGCTGGTGGTCGTCGGCAAGAACTTTCGCTTCGGGCACCAGCGCGCGGGCGATCTCGACACGCTGGTGGCGCTCGGGGGCGAGCTCGGCTTCGAGGCGACGAGCCACGACATGGTCGGCGACGCGGAGGGGCCGTTCTCGAGCTCGCGCGTGCGCGCGGCGCTCGCGACCGGCGACGTCGAGGCCGCGGCCGCCGTTCTCGGGCGCCCGCACGTCCTCTCGGGCGTCGTCGTGCGCGGCGACGCGCGCGGACGCACGCTGGGGTTCCCCACGGCGAACCTCGGCGCCGTGGAGGAGATGCTGCCCGCGCACGGCGTCTACGCGGCGCGCGCGGAGGTCCGCGGTCGCTCGCAGCCGGCGGTCGTCAACGTGGGGACGCGCCCGACGGTGGACGGATCACGCGTGTCGATCGAGGCCCACCTCCTCGACTTCGATGGGGATCTCTACGACGGGCGGCTCTCGATCGGGCTCGTGGCGCGGCTCCGGGGGGAGGTCCGCTTCTCCGGACTCGAGGCGCTCCGGGCGCAGATTCTGATCGACGTGGACGCGGCGCGCGGGCATCTTGGTGGCGAACCCGAAGGAGGATCGCCCGTTGGATCGTAAGGCGCTCGAGTCCCTGAACCGCGACGAGCTGATCGAGCGCGCCGAATCGCTGAAGGTGAAGCGCGCGCGCATCCTCACCCGCGCCGAGCTCGTCGACGAGATCCTCATGGCCGTGCACACCCGCGACGACGCGGCGCTGCGCCGCTCCCGCGGGCTCTTCGGCCGGGCGCGCGACCTGCTCGCGCGCGTGGTCGAGCGCGGCCTCCACCTCCCCGATACGGCCGAGCGGATCCGCAACGCGCCGCCCCTGCCCGACCCGAAGCGCCCGCCGCACAAGGTCGTGCCCACCGTGACGCTCGCCGAGATCTACGTCGCGCAGGGCCACAAGGAGCGCGCCATCGAGACGCTCGAGAAGGTGCTCGAGGGCGAGCCGGACCATCCCGCGGCCACGGAGCTGCTCGAGCGGCTGCGGAGCGCGAAGGCGGAGGTGCCGCCGCCACGCGATCTCGGGCCCGAGGACGAGGACCTGCGCGCGCCGGAGTCGGAGGAAGCGCCGCCGCCCGCCGCGACGGCGCCGGTCGCACCACCGGAGTTCACCCCCTCGCCGCCGACGGTGGCGCTCGAGACGAAGGCGGATCCGAGCGACGGCAGCGTGGAGGAGGAGCCCGCGGCCTCCGAGCCCGAGCCGGCCACGCTCATCAAGCCCCACGTCGACGAGGTCCGCGACCCGGTGAAGTCCGATGCGTGCGTGGCCATCGCGCGCATCGACGGCACCACGTTCGTCATGTACCAGGTGCGCGAGGCCACGCTCGAGCATCACAAGAAGCGCGCGGGCGGGGGCTTCCTCTCGCTGCGCGTGGTGACCGTGCGCGCGTTCGAGGAGGGTCCGCGCTCGGAGGTGCAGGACTCGGCGATCGCCCATCGGATCGGAGAGCGCGTGTTGCCCCCTGCCCCCCCCCCAAGGGCCGTGCGCCGCGTCGCGGTCGGCTGGACGGGGGAGGACGGCAAGTTCGTGGCCATCGCGCACTCCGGCGACTACCGTCGAGAGCAGGGCGCGCTCGTCGAATGGAGGCCCCGCGGCGAGGTCCGCTCGACCACGTTCGTCCCGTCCGACTTCGCGTGGGCGGCGATGAAACGCATCGAGGCAGGGGCGGGCGCGCCGGCGGATCGCTCCCCCTGATCACCCGGCCTTTCCGTCCGCGCGCGGCGTGAGGAGGAGCCGCGCGTAGTCGACGACGAACGCCGCGAACGCGACGCTCCAGAGCGCGCCGGCGGCGACGAGCGCTCCGTGGTACGCCGAAGGGGGGAGCATCCACGGAAGGAACACGCGCAGGATCCCGGCCGCGCTCACCGCGGCGAACGCCCAGGTCATCGCTGGCGACGCCGCGAGCGAGCGCCCGGTGTGGCCGAGAGAGACGCGGGCCATCATCCCCAGCGTGAGCGATCCCACCGCGCCCACCGTCAGCGCGTGGGTGGCGCTCGACGTGGGAATCGACGGCAGCACGGAGGCGGCGGCGCGGAGCGCGAGCCCGATCACGAACCAGGCGTGACCGGCGTGGAGGATCCAGAGCAGCGGGTGACGGCGCGTCCGCAGCGCGCCCCAGTGCGTCGCCCTGCCCGCGGCGAGGGTGGCCGCGACGCCAGCGGCGATCGAGACGGCTCGCCCCTCGAGGCCGAGCGCGTCGACGATCGCGAGCGCGGCCATCGAGGCGACGCTCGCGACGTCCAGCCACGCGATCGAGCGGATCTGGGGCGCCTGGGTGGCGTTGCGCGTGAACGTGGGCAGGACCCGCCCCAGGATGATCGCGACGACCACGAGCACCGCGTCGAGGCCCGCCACGAGCGCGCGCCGCGCGAGGCCGCCGGGCAAGACGCCCAGGCTCGCGAGGTGAACGACCAGGTTCGCCGCGAACAGCGCGGAGAGGATCGCGATCAGGACGAAGTTTCGCCGATTTCCCGTGGCGATGAGCGGACGAGCGAGCGCGAGGGTGAGGGCCGGCAAGAACGCGAGATCCGCGACGGCCGGACCGCCCGCGGGGAGGACGCCTGCCAGCGCCATCCCGGCGCGGCCGAGCACCCATAGCGCCGCGAGGGCGAAGAGGGGCGCGCCCGTCAGCGTCTCACGCCCCGTCCAGTTCGCGACCGCGGTGAGCAGGAACCCCGCGATCACCGCCACGGAGAAGCCGAAGATCATCTCGTGGGCGTGCCACACGGCGGGCTCCATCGCGCCCATCGTTGGGATCACGCCGCCCTGGATCAGCAGCCACAGCGGCACGATCGCTGCCGCGAAGCACGCGGCGATCAGGAAGAACGGGCGGAAACCCTTCCCGAGGACGGCGAAGCGCGGCCTCGTCTTCGGTTCGGGCGCGTCACCGAGGAGCCGGAGGGAGCGCGCCGCGCCCACTCAGCCGCTCGCCTCGCTGGACGGCGCCGCGACGCGCGAGAAGACGAGGTGGACCGCGTGCGAGTAGCCGTGCCGCTCGTGGGGGATCGTCGCGGCGAGCCGCCACCCGTCGGCGCCCAGGGCGTTCAGCTCGGCGTCGAAGCTCGCGCTCGCGAGCCTGGGCATGTCCACCTCCAGCGAACGGTACTCGTAGCGTTCCATGCGTGCACCGCTTGCAGGTTCCGTGCACGCGCGGGAGTCGCATCCCGGACGTGGCGCACACGGTCGGCCCCCGCAAGGCCTGCGCGACGCGCAACGACGGCGCGCGCGCGCCCCCCCGGACGGTGGTAGACAGGAAAGGTGTCGGAGGATCTCCTCTTCGCCGCGCAGCTCGGTCACGCCGACCACATCGTGACGCTGATCAAGAGCGGGGTCGATCCCGACTGGCGGCGTGGGGACGGCACGACGACGCTCATGATCGCCGCCTTCTTCGGGCGCGTCTCGATCATCGAGGCGCTGCTCGATCACGGCGCCTCGATCGATCTGCGGGCGCCCGACGGCACGACCGCGCTGATGACGGCGACCCTGTACGCGCAGACGACGCGCGACACGTCCACGATGGAGGCGCTGCTGATCCGCAACGCGGACCCCAACCTCGTCAACAGGGAGGGGAACGGTCCGCTCCACATGGCCGCGCGGCACGGCCTCCTCGAGGCCGTCGAGCTCCTGCTCCAGTGCCGCGCGGATCCCAATGTGCAGAACAAGTACGGGATGACGCCGCTCATGCAGGCGGCGCGGGCGCACCTCGTGGACACGGTGCGCCTTCTCCTGCGCGCGGGCGCCGACCCGACGATCCAGAACGTGGCCGGGCGCACCGCGCTCGCGTGCGCGCGCGAGCTCCGGAACGTGCCCGGCGAGCTCGTGACGCTGCTCGGACGCGACCGGAGCCTCCGGCCGATAGGGATGCGCGACACCGTGAAGTTCGACCGCCCGGAGTTCAAGCTCGCGCTCGTGGGCACGTGGGAGGAGGAGATCCACGGGCCGGAGTACCTCTACGCCGAGCCCTCCGGCGAGCGATGGATCCAGGTCACGGTCGAGCCCGCGAGGGAGGCGCTGGCGGTCGACTTCCGTCGGGAGGCGCTCGCCGACGAGGTCGCCGCCCGCAAGGAGGCCATGCTCGAGCTCGCCGGCGGGCGCGCCACGTTCTCGGATGTGCGCGTCGTCGTGGCGGGCGAGATCGTCCAGGCGCGGTTTCACGGCGTCGACGAGTCGCGCGACGGGTTCTTCTTCGTATGCGTCTACGGGGCGATGACGAAGTTCGTCACGCTCGCGTACCACGATCTGCGCCCGCGGTTGACGCCGGAGGCGAGGGGCCTCCAGGCGGAGGAGAGCGTCGCGAGCTTCCGGGTGAAGTAGCCCTACGCGTCGCGAATCTCCCCGGATCCACGAAATCGACATCCCCCCTGCATCCACCCGCCCGCGCCCGGCGAAGACCCCTGCATCGACGCCAGCAACGCCGGTCGCGGGAGAGGGCCCGCGGCGACGTGGCGCCGGTCACAACGGTCTCGCCCCGGGAGGGGACACGCGGTGGCGCGTGGAAGAGACCATCACCGTTTTGGAGGATGCCATGCGAAAGTCGTCTTTGCTCCTGGGCGCGCTCCTGATCTCCGGCTGCACGATCGAGACGATCGAGAAGGCGGGGCCAGCGCCGGTCGGGTCGGGCTCGGGCTCGGGTACGGGCTCGGGTGCGGAGCCGACGAACCCCGGCGGGGGGACGTCCAAGGGCGTCGCGGCGGGAAAGGCGGAGGTGCGGGTCGTCCACGGGTCGCCCGACGCGCCGGCCGTCGACGTCTGGGTGAAGGGGCTCGCTCAGCCGGTGATCACGGGCCTCTCCTACGGTGACGCGTCCAGGTACCTCGAGGTCGACGAGGGTTCGTACGACTTCGAGCTCCGCGCCTCGCCGTCGAAGGCGAGCGACGCCGTCGCCTACTCCATCGGCATGATCACGCTGAAGTCGCAGACGCGCTCCACCGCGATCGCCGCCGGCCTCCTCGGTTCCTCGAGCGCGGACTCGAAGTTCCGCGTGCTCGCCCTGGCGGACAGCACCACCGCCGTGCCGACCGGGAAGGCCCGCGTGCGCGTCGTGCACGCGTCCCCCGACGCGCCCACGGTCGGTGTCGACGTCGGCGATGACAACGTCGCGGCGCCCGAGATCGCAGGCCTCGCGCGCTTCGCCGACGTCGCCGGCGTGCAGCTGCCCGCGAACAACGCGCTCCAGATCGGCATCGGCGCGAGTGGCAAGCGCGTCACCGCCTTCACGACGCCCCGCCTCCCCGACGGCGGCGACCTCACCGTCATCGCGACGGGCCTCCTCGGGAGGCTGCCGCGCGAGAAGGATGGTTTCTCGTTGCTCGCGATCTCGAGCGCGGGCGCGATCGGGTTCATCAAGCAGAACCCCATCGTGTACGCGCTCCACGCGTCCCCCGACGCGCCGGCGATCGACGCGTACGCCGGCAGCGCGCGGGCCATCGACAACCTCCCGTTCGGTCAGCTCGCCGGGCCGCTCCAGGTCCAGCCCGGCGACCTCACGATCAAGGTCTTCGGCGCCGGGGCGGCGCCGAGCGGCAAACCGGTCGCCGAGCCCACGCTGACCGATCTCCGCCCCGGCGAGCGCTACCTCTCCATCGCCACCGGCTTTCTCTCCCCTCCGGCGGGCGCGAAGCCGTTCCAGGTGCTCGCGTTCGCCGAGAGCTTCGCGCTCGACGACACGAAGAACGCGCGTGCTCGCGTCGTCCACGCCTCGCCGAACGCTCCGGCCGTCGACGCGGGGCCCGTCGCCGGAGGCGGGATCACGCCCGCGGTGGCGAACCTCGCCTTCGGGAAGTCCACGCAGGACGCGGGGCTCTCGCTGCCCGGCCCGAACCTCCTCCTCGGCGTCACGCCGGCCGACCAGAGCAACAACATCCTCGCGCGCTTCACGCTGCCCACGCTCGCGCCCTCGCGCTCGTTCGTGGTCGCTGCCGGCGTGCTGGGCCACAGCACGCGCCCGTTCCGCCTCGCGGTGGTCGACACGACGCCGAGCCCCTGGGCGATCTCCCACGTGTTCGCCCACTGAACCCGGCGTATCATCCTCGCCGCCGTGAACCTCCTCCCCCGCGTCGCCGCCGGTGACCGAGCCGCCGTCCGCGAGTGCCTCTCGCGGTACGGCGGCCTCGTGTGGTCGCTCGCGCGGCGCGCGACACCGGGAGCGGCCGACGCGGAGGACGCGGTGCAGGAGGTGTTCCTCGACCTGTGGAAGAACGCCGCGCGCTTCGACCCGGGCATCGCGTCGGAGCCGACGTTCGTGGCGATGATCGCCCGCCGACGGCTCATCGATCGGCTCCGCCGACGGCAGCGGCGAGTCGACACGGAGCCCCTGTCGGAGCGCGGGCACGCGGTCGAGAGCGGCGTGCCCGCGCCCGAGCTCGGGATCGAGGCCGCGAAGGCGGCGCGTGCGATCGCGGCGCTCGGCCCCGACCAGCGACGCGTGCTCATGATGACGACGGCGGAGGGCCTGACGCACGAGGAGGTGGCGAGGACGACGGGGATGCCGCTCGGCACCGTGAAGGCCCACGCCCGGCGCGGCTTGATCCGCGTGCGCGAGGCGCTGGCGGATGCGATCGCGCCCGCGGGGGTGGTGGCGTGATGCACAGTCTCTCGCCGAGGGCGCAGCGTGCGTTCGAGCTCCTCGTGGACCGCGACGGTGGATCGCTCGCGGACCCGGACGTCGCCCAGCTCGCGCTGCTCATGCGCGAGCACGCGTTCGTCGAGGGCGAGCTCGAGATCGCGATGGCGGCGGCGGCGCTCGTGACGATGGGCGACGTCGAGCCGATGCCCGCGTCGGTGATGGACCGCGTGGCGACGGCGGCGGGCCTGACCCCCGAACCCGGACAGCCGGTCCGGACGGCGGACGGCGGACGGCGGACCGCGGCCAACGTCGTTCCGTTCCCCACGCGCCCGAGCCCTCTCGCCTGGGCCGGCTGGGTCGTCGCCGCCGCGGCCGTGATCCTCCTCGCCGCGGCGTGGATCCTCCGCGAGCCCAGGCCGATCGCGGTCGTGCCGCCTCCGCCTCCGCCCCCGACGAGCGCACCCGTCCCTCCGCCGGCCCCGAGCCCCGGCGAGCTGCGCGCGAAGATGCTCGCGCGCACCGACGTCGTCCGCGCCTCGTGGGTCGCCACGAAGGACCCGGCCGCGAAGGGCGCGGGTGGCGACGTGGTCTGGAGCCCGAGCGAGCAGAAGGGCTACATGCGCTTCAGCGGGCTCGCCGCGAACGATCCGAGGAAGGCCCAGTACCAGCTCTGGATCTTCGACAAGAACCAGGACGCGAAGACGCCCGTCGACGGCGGTGTCTTCGACGTCGATCGCGCGACGGGCGACGTGATCGTGCCGATCACCGCGAAGCTGCAGGTGGTCGACCCCACCCTCTTCGCCGTCACCGTCGAGAAGCCCGGGGGTGTCGTGGTGAGCAAGCGGGAACGGATCGTGGTGACGGCCTCACCCAGGGCGTGAGAAGGAAGGCTCAAGAGCTGTCCAACAATTGCCCGGGGCTGCCCTTCGTTGACGTTGACGTTGACGTGAGCGTTGACGTTGACGGCGACGGACTGGCGAGCTGGATGTGCGCTTCGAAGGCGTTTCCTCGCAAAATCTCGCCGAGAGCGGCCCGT
>SXNL01000147.1 GCA_005777185.1 Myxococcales bacterium | reverse complement strand
CACCTTCGACATCTCGATCCTCGAGATCGCGGCGCACGGCGTCTTCAAGGTCATCGCGACCGCGGGTGACACGTTCCTCGGCGGCGAGGACATCGACGCGCGGATCATCGACTGGCTCGTCGAGGGCTTCAAGGACGAGCACCAGATCGACCTCCGGCAGGACCGCATGGCCCTGCAGCGCCTCAAGGACGCGGCCGAGAAGGCGAAGTGCGAGCTCTCGAGCGTGCGCGAGACGGAGGTGAACCTACCCTTCATCATCTCGAGCGGGCGGAACGAGGCGCTCCACCTGCAGCGCACCCTGACCCGGCAGACGCTGGAGGAGCTCTCGGACGACCTCATCGAGCGCACCATCGACATCTGCAAGCAGACCCTCGAGGACGCGCGGCTCACCAAGGAGGACATCCAGGAGGTCATCCTCGTCGGCGGCATGACCCGCATGCCCAAGATCCAGCAGGCGTGCGCGACGTACTTCGAGCGCGAACCGTGCAAGGGCGTCCACCCGGACGAGGTCGTCGCGCTGGGCGCGGCCATCCAAGGTGCGGCTCTCGTGGACGACAAGCAGGAGATGATCCTCCTCGACGTCACGCCCCACGCCCTCGGCATCATGACCTTCGGGAACGTGTTCGAGGAGCTCATCCCGATCAACACCACGGTGCCCACGCACCGGACCAAGATCTTCACGACCAGCCGCGACAACCAGACGGCCGTGAAGATCCTCGTCATGCAGGGCGATCCCGAGCGCAAGGCGGAGGACAACGAGCTGCTCGGCGAGTTCATCCTGACGGGCCTCCGCCGCTCGCCCAAGGGCATGGTCGAGGTCGAGGTCACGTTCGAGATCAACACGGACGGTATCGTGAGCGTCCGCGCGAAGGACCTCGAGACCGGTCTCGAGCAGTCGCTCCAGGTCACCGCGACGAGCGGCCTCACGCGCGACGAGATCAAGGCGATGGTCGACAACGCCAAGGACGATCTCCTCGAGCGGCGCAGCTCGGACGAGTTCGAGGCTGCCAAGCAGGAGGCCGAGAAGCTGATCATCGAGATCGAGCGGCTCTTCCCGCAGGTGCAGCAGATCGTCGCGTCCAGCGACTTCGGCCGGGACGCCATCGACAAGGCAAAGGCCATCGTGGAGAAGGCGCGCGCCGCCATCCAGCGCAAGGACGTACCCGCCATCAAGGAGCAGATCGAGGGCCTCACGCGAACGCACCGGATGTTCAAGGGCGTCGTCGCGAAGACGTGATACCGTTGTTCGACGCGGGCTAGCGGGGTCTAACGTGGACGATTTCGACAGCGACTGGGAAGATCCCGCCTCGGTGGCGAGGATGCAGGCCGCCAAGGCCGCGAAGCCGGCGCCCGCCCCCCCAGAGGACGAGGTCGCTCGATCCGGCGACGTGACCGAGCCCCCGGCGGCCCCGAGCGCGGAAGTCGCGTCCGTCACGCCTCCTCCCTCCCGGACGCCGGCGCCCCCCGTCGCAGCGAGCCCCTCCCCTCCCGCGTCGGGTCTCGGCGCGCCGAGGCCTTTGCCGCCCCGGCCGGCGATCAAGGTCCCCGTGGCGGCCGCCGGCCCGGCGCCGTCGAATCCGATGGACGTGCCCACCCCGGTCTTCTCGTTCGCGATCACACCATCGGCCGCGAAGACCCGAGCGGCCGTGCCCGTCGCGCCGCCGGAGGAGTCGACGAAGCCCACGCAGCCCCCGCCCGAGGAGGACCTGCTCGAGTCCGATCTCCTGGAGGACCGGACCTCCGCGCGCCCGCCGCCGCCACCGCCACCGCCACCCGTTCCGGCGCGCCCAGGGGCGCCCGTGAAGAGCCCCGAGCCCCCTCATGTCACCCCCGCGGTCGCGACGACGCCGGAGCCGACGGCGGCCGCGCCGACTGCCCCGGCCGAGATCCCTGCGCCGATCCTCGACGCTGGCGTCGTCGCCCCGCCGGTCGCACCGCCGATCGACGAGCCCGCCGCCGCGAACGAACCCGACGACTCGCAGGTGGACTCCTCGGTCGAGCAGTTCGAGGATCCACGCGAGGAGCTCGGCCAGCGCCTCGCGCTCGGCGACTTCTCGGGCGCGCTCGACGTCGCCGAGGAGATCCTGATCACCTCGCCGGACGATCCGGCGGCGAAGGCCGCCGTCGCGCAGTGCCGGGCGACCCTGATCGAGAAGTACACCTCGCGGATCGGGTCGCTCGACCGGGTGCCGCAGGTGGCCGTCGCGCGCGAGCAGCTCAGGTGGCTCACGATCGATCACCGTGCGGGCTTCGTGCTGTCCCACATCGACGGGGTCTCGAGCCTGGAGATGATCGTCGACGTGAGCGGCATGTCGATGCTCGACGCGCTCCGCATTCTCTGCGATCTCGCCGATCAGCGCGTCATCACCTTCAGGTGAGTGCGAGCCGCGTGTTTGGCGGCGCGCAAGCTGTATTCGACAGGAGGCCGAAATCTCCGGTCGATTCGTTGCGCGCGCTGGCTCCGCTCGCTACACCCTAGTTGTCGTCATGACCCGCCGCGGGGACACGTTGAGCCTCAGGGAGTCGCTCGAGCAGGCCATCGGGCGCTCGGCGGCGCGCGATGCGAGCGTCGTCCTTCCCCTGCTCCACCGGCTGGCGCGGCGCGCGAAGTGCGGATCCGAGGAGTTCGTCTTCGCGCACCGGAAGCTCGCGGAGCTCCTGTCGGAGCGAGCTCCCTGGCGCGCGTCCCTCCACGCCCGGCGCGTGCTCGCCTGCGCCCCGCACGACGCCGGCGCCTGGGCCACGCTGGCGCTCTGCCAGACCTTGCTCGGCAATTACCGCTACGCGCGCGCGGCGTACGTCGAGGCGCTCGCCGCTTCGCCGGACAACGCCTGGTACGCCCACAACCTGGGCCACCTGCTCGACGTGGCGCTGGGCGATCCAGCGAGCGCGCTCCTGCACCTCGCGCGCGCTCACGCGGTCACTCCCTGGCACCCGGACGTGTGCGCATCGTACGCGCACGCCCTCGCGCGTGTCGGCCGGCTCGCGGACGCGCGGCGCGTGCTCGTCGCGGTCGACCGCGTGCCTCGACCGCGCGAGATCGCGCTCCTCCTCGAGTGGGTGGACGCCGGCGCTCCCGATGCCGTGCTCGCCAAGCCGCGGGCGACCGTGGCGATCGAACCCGGCGTCGCGCGCGCGATGGGCCCGCGGCAGCGCCTCGCGTTCGCGCGCGAGCTCGGGTCCCGCCTCTCCCTCGGCGTGGCACACCTGCCGTTCGCGGCTTCCCAGCGACAGCGCGTGGCGGAGCTGGCCGACGACGCGCTCGGGACGGCGCGGCGGCCGGACTCCCGGATCTGGGCACTCCCGCCTGACGTGCTCGCCGCTGCGCTCGCGTACTCGGTCGTCTACGTGGACGCGATCCCCCTCTCCGTGGGAGAGGTCGCAGGCCCCTTCCGCGTCGGCATCGCCGACCTCCGCGGCGCCTTTGCCCGGCTCCGACGCGAGCTCGACCTCACGCCCGGGGATGTCCGCTATTGCAGCCCGCGCGCGCCGTAGACTAAACCCGGAAGCATGACGACCGCGAAGCGGGCCAGCCTCGCCGTATTCGGCGTGCTCTCGCTCTTCTCCGGGTCCTCGGCCGCGGACGACCAGCCGAGGGCGCCCGAAGCCCACGACGCGATGCTCACGCCGGTGCCTGCAGCCAGGCGCGAGATCGCGACCTGGGAGGAGGCGCTCGGCCTCGTGAAGGCCCGATCGACGGATCTCAGGCTCGTCCTCCTCGACGTGCACCGCGCGGACGCCCAGTGGCGATCCGCCCTCGGGGCCGCGCTCCCATCCCTGAACGGGACGGCGACGGCGGCGAACCAGTTCATCACCACCGAGAGCCGGCAGATCTCGGGCGTGACGCCCGCCGGCCCCCTCTTCACCCAGGTGCAGACCCCCTTCCCCAACGCCGCCAACGGCTCGCTGTCGATGAGCCAGCCCATGTTCGCGCCTCGCGCGTGGTGGGCGATCGGGACCGCCGAGGAGGGCCGCGTGCTCGCGGGCCTCGCGGTGGACGAGGCGAAGCGCCAGATCGTGCTGTCCGTCGCGCAGGCGATCATTGGCGTGTTCACGGCCGAGCGCATTTCCGAGCTGAACCGTGAAGGGCTCCGGAACGCGCTGCAGCGCCTGGACCTCGCGCAGCGAAAGTTCGACCTCGGCGCGGGGACCGGGCTCGACCTCGTGCGCGCGCGTACGGACGTCGCGGCCGCGCGGGGCACGCTGGTCGCGGGCAACGAGGCGCTGCGGAAGGCCCGCGAGGCCCTCGGCCTGTCCCTCGGCATCGCCGGCGAGGTCGGCGTCGCGCGTGACGTGCGCCTCGACGGGCTCGAGGCGAGCGCCGTTCGCACGTGCAAGCCGAGCCCGATCGAGGAACGATCGGACCTGCTCGTCGCGCGACAGCGCGTGAAGCTCGCCGAGCGCCAGCTCACGGACGCTCGCCTCCTCTTCTCGCCGACCCTGACGGCGCAGAGCGCGATCTCCACGACCACCATGGACACGGGTGTTGCCCCGCCCACGACGTGGAACATCCAGGGCATCCTCAGCGTGCCCATCTGGGAAGGCGGCGCCCGCTACGGCGCGATGCACGACGCCAGGGCGCAGATCCGCGCGGCGGAGGAGAGGCACGAGGCGCTGCGACGGACGGCGACCGTCCAGCTCGATCAGGCGAAGCGCGGCGTCGGCGTCGCCGAGGAGCGGCGCGCCGTCGCGCAGGACGCCCGGCGCCTCGCGGCCGAGCAGGACGACCTGGTCCGGCGCGCGTTCGGGGAAGGCCGGGGCACGAGCCTCGAGCTCGTCGCCGCCGCGGCCGCGATGCGCGAAGCGGAGATCGCGCTCGCGCTGCGCGAGTTCGAGCTCGTGCAGGCGCGCGTGCTCGCGGTGCTGTCGTTCGCCACGTGTCCGTACTAGGCCGAGGGAGGCTGGGCCGTGAGACCCGTGTCCCGCAGGAGCGCCAGGTCCATGTCCGCCTCCGGGTTGGGCGTCGTCAGGAGCTTCTCCCCGTAGAAGATCGAGTTCGCGCCCGCGTACAGGCACATCGCCTGCGCCTCCCGAGAGATCGCCGTGCGACCTGCGGACAGCCGCACGCGAGCCCGCGGCATCAGGACGCGCGCCATCGCGATCATGCGGACGAGATCGAGCGGATCCACGGGCGGCATGTCCGCGAGAGGCGTGCCGGGGACGGCGACGAGGGCGTTGATGGGAACGCTCTCGGGCTGCGGCTCCAGGTTGGCGAGCGTGCGCAGCATCTCGCAGCGGTCGTCCACCGACTCGCCCATGCCGATGATGCCCCCGGAGCAGACGGTGATGCCGGCACGCCGGACGCTCGCGAGCGTCCGTAGGCGATCGTCGAACGTCCGCGTCTGGATGATGGACCGGTAGTGCTCGCGGCTCGTGTCGAGGTTGTGGTTGTACGCGTCCAGGCCCGCGTCCTTGAGACGGCGCGCTTGCTCGTCGGTGAGCATGCCCAGGGTCACGCACGCCTCCATCCCCATCCCCTTGACGCCCGCGACCATCGCGAGCACGCGTTCGAAGGCAGGTCCGTCCTTGACCTCACGCCACGCGGCGCCCATGCAGAAGCGGGTCGAGCCTGCCTCGCGGGCGCGGCGGGCGCTCGCGAGCACCTCGTCCACGTCGAGCATCCGCTCCGGCTCGACCGTCGTGGCGTGGTGGGACGACTGCGGGCAATACGCGCAATCCTCGGGACAGCCGCCCGTCTTCACGCTGAGCAGCGTGCAGAGCTGCACTTCGTTCGTCGGGTGATGGGCGACGTGGGCGGCCCGCGCCCCGTCCAGGAGCGAGAACAGAGGCCTGTCGTAGAGTGCGCGGACTTCCTGCTTCGAGAAGGGCATGGCGGGCCGCACCCTACCATCAAACGCCCCGCGCGGCTCACGCGTCGTCGTCGCGATCCTTCGCGTCCACCTCGGGCGCGCAGGCGCCGCGAAGCCCCCGTAGCAGCGTGTTGCGCCCCACGCCGAGCCGTTTGGCCGCGAGCGTCTTGTTCCCGCCGGCGGCCGCGACGGCCGCCTCCATGTACATCCGCATGGCCTGGTCCATCGTGAGCCCGAGCGGCACCACGCCCGCGTCGCCGCGGGCGGGCCGATCCGCGCGCACCTCGGGGAGGTGCTCCGCGCGGATCACGCCGTCCGCGTTGAGCACGACCGCGCTCTCGATCCAGTGCTCAAGCTCGCGCACGTTGCCGGGCCATGTGTGGCGGCGAAGCGTCTCGAGAACCGCGTCCGAGAGGACCGGCAGCGGCCGCCTGTAGCGCGCGGCGTACACGTCGGCGAAGTGGCGCGCCAGGGCGTCGATCTCCCCCGGGCCCCGCCGCCGGAGCGGCGGCAGCGTGATCTCGACCACGCGGATGCGGTAATAGAGGTCCTCCCGGAACTTCCCCTGCGCGACGGCCCGCTCGAGATCCTGGTGGGTCGCGCACACGACGCGCACGTTCGCGTGGAGCGTGGCGCGGCCTCCCACGCGCTCGAACGAGCGATCCTGCAGGAACCGCAGGAACTTGCCCTGGATCTCGCCCGGCAGATCCCCGATCTCGTCGAGGAAGAGCGTCCCTCCCTCCGCGAGCTCGACGCGCCCCGGAACCCTGCGATCGGCGCCCGTGAAGGCGCCGCGCTCGTGGCCGAAGATCTCGCTCTCGACGAGCTGCGACGGCAGCGTCGTGCAATCCACCGTGACGAAAGGCATCGCCCCGCGTCCCGAGTTGACGTGGATCGCGCGGGCGAAGATCCCCTTCCCCGTCCCCGTCTCGCCGCGGAGCAGCACCGTCGCGTCCGTCTCGGCGGCGCGCGCGACGCGCTCGTAGACGTGCCCGAGCTCGGGACCGCGCCCCACGATGCGGTTGAACGGGCCTCTCAGGACGACGCCCGGGTCCTCCACCCTGCCCGCGCGCAGCGTCGTGAACGCGAGCGCGCGCGCGATCTGCATCGAGAGCGCCACGAGGTACCGTTCGTCCTCCTCGTCGAAGCTGGCCGGCGCGTCCTCCGCGATCCCGTTCAGGATCTGCAGCACGCCGCGAACGGGCGACAACGGCTCCTCGCGGATCGGCACGACCAGCATCGATCGCGTCACGAACCCCGTCTCGCGATCGTGGGACGGATCGAACCTGGGATCGCGGGAGGCGTCGTCGATCCGCACGGTCTCGCCCGTACGCGCCACGTATCCCGCGATCCCGCGATCGATGGGCTGACGCATGCTCGACAGCTCGGGCAGGAGCGCGACGCGGGCCACGAGGTCGCCGCGCTCTGCGTCGATGAGCCAGATCGTCGCGCGCTCGGCCGAGAGCGCCACCGCGACGCGCTCGCACGCGACCCTGAGGAGCGCGTCGAAGTCCACCTCGCGCGAGAGCAGCGAGGCGAGGTCGACCAGGAGGGAGAGGCGGCTCGACATGGTGTCCGCCCCCTGGAGGGTATCACGCGCGCCCCCGCCGGGCCGGGGCCCGTGGGGGAGGGCCATCATGCAGCGACCGTCCCCTCCACGCGCGCCGGCGAGCGGGCGCGCCCGGCGGCTCCACCGCCGAGATCGATCGTCTCGCCTTCCCGGGCCGCGACGGTCCGGGCGAAGGCCTCCCGCGCCCGGGCCTCGATCTCGCACACCATGACGTCCGACCGCGTGGGGTCGTGGTGGAAGAGGACGAGTCGGCCCACGCCGGCAGCCCGCGCGAGCTCGGTCGCGGCGAGGAACGTCGAGTGGCCCCAGCCGACCTTGCCGCCGTACTCCTCGGGCGTGTACTGCGCGTCGTAGATGAGGACGTCCGCGTGGCGAGCGAGCGTGAGCAGCTGCGGATCCACGCACGCGTAGTGCTCCGTGTCCGTGGCGTAGACCATGGAGTGACCGCCGTGGTCGAGGCGGTACGCGTGAACGCCCCCGGGGTGGTTCAGCTTGACGGTCCGCGCGCGCGCGCCCTTCACGTCGAACGTCTCGCCCGAACGCACCTCCCGCGTCGTGATCGTCGCGCCGACCTCGTCGAGTCGGACCGGGAACACCGGCGCGCGCATCTGGTGGACCAGGGTCTCTCCCACGCTCATCACGCCGCTCGCTCCGCCGATGATCTCGACGCGCGACCCGGGCACGTAGAGCGGCACGAAGAACGGGAGGCCCTGGATGTGGTCCCAGTGGTAGTGCGACAGCAGGATCGCGACGTCGCAGCGCTCGCCGCGCGCCATCATGTCGTCGCCGAGGCCGCGGAGCCCCGTGCCCGCGTCGAGGACGACACGCCCGTCGGCGCCCAGATCCACCTCGACGCAGCTCGTGTTTCCGCCCGTCTCGGCGGTCTCCTTGCCCGGGGATGCGATGCTTCCACGGACGCCCCTGAACGTGATTCGCATGGGTGACTCCTGCCTCTCCGGCGGGGTCCCTTGCGAGCGGCGGGCCAGGCCGATCTCCGGCGCTTTTCCCGAACTCCGCGCCTCGCCGCGATCCGATCCGGGAGGGTCGCTCCGGAATGGAGCGGTCAGTCGATGGAGAGCCCCTCCGCGGCGCGCATGCGCGCGTGACGTTCGAGCACGTCGATGATCTCCCCCCCGAACCGGCCGCCGGGCACGCTCGCGCGCCCCGCCCATGCCAGGAACGGGTAGGTGTAGGCGCGCTTCTCCATGGCCACGCGGTACGTGCGCTTCGGGTTCAGCGCGGTCGGGAGGTAGACGTCGTACATGGGCCCCGCACGTGCCCGGAGGCCGAGGAGCTCGTCCCCCTTCACGTCGACGAGGTAGAGCGAGGTGAAGCCGCTCGTGCCCGCAGGCTCGCGCTGGACCAGCACCGACCGGTAGAGCCTGTCGAGCGTGATCGGCCCTCTCGGGAGGCCCTCCCAGAACACGTCGCGCCCGACGACGAGCGCGTCCGCGCCCCAGGCGTTCGCGACCGCCTTGAAGAGGAGGTCGCTCATGTCCCGGCCGGGCTTCTTCTCCCCGCGCACCGACGCGATGACCGCGTGGAGATCGGGCTCGGCGTCCCGCTCGAGGTTGGCCGCGAGGTCGGCGACGTCGTCGTCGTGGGGCAGCGAGCCGTCGACGTCGACGATCCGGTAGGACTCGAAGGACACGGCGCGCGTGCGCGGATCGAAGACGAGGTCGGCGCGGCCGACGGTGTGCCCGTAGTGCCCCGCCTGAAGGACCCACCCGCGCGTACCGTCCGCGCGTTGCGCGAGCCCGGGCGCCCTCAGGAGATCCTCCGTGTGCGCCCCGACGACGAGGTCGACGCCGCTCACGCCTTGCGCGAGGGCGATGTCCTCGCCGAGGCCGGTATGGGTCAGCGCGATCATCACGTCGACCTCCGCCCTGTGCGCCTTGACCTGGCGGGACAGCTCCTCTGCGTATCGCGGATCCTGACGGAACACGCCACAGAAGGGCTCCCGCGACGGCTGATCGTCGGCCCCGTACCCCTGCGTCACGAGACCGACCACGCCGACCCGGACGCAGCCGACCTTCACCATCACGAACGGGACGAAAGGCTGTTCGGCGTCGCTCGCGGCGCCGTCCCAGCGCACGTTCGCGGCGAGCACGGGGTGAGCCGAGAGCCGCACGTCGCGGAGCACGGCCGCCTCGCCGTACGCGAAGTCGTGGTTGCCGATCGTCCGCACGTCGATGGGGAGCGCCTGGATCATCTGGCGCGTCGACTCGCCCATCGTGCGGAGCTCGGCGAGCGATCCTTTCTCGTAGTCGTCCCCTGCGTCGAGGACGAGCGTGCTCGGCACGGAGGCCTTCAGCCCGCGGAGGTAGCCTGCGAGGTACGCGTAGCGGCTGCGGCCGTCGATCCGATCGTTGTAACGCGCCTGGAGATCGTTGAAGTGCGCGACGGTGAAGCGCGCGACCCCGCGCTGGGCGCTCCCCTCGTCGCACGTCCCGATGTCGGCGAGCTCCGAGCGGGGCCGGCGCGCCGGGCTCGCGTGAACGGCGAGCTCACGTGCCGGTTGGGGCGCGCCGACGTGCGCGCTGGCGGGCGGCGCGGTGGGGACGGGAGTGTCCTGACGGCCCGCGCACGACGCAGCGAGGGGAACGAACAGGAGAGCCGAGACCGAGCGGGACCGTGGCAACGTTCCATGGAACGTAGAGCGTCGCCGGGAATCGGCAACTTTTCGGCCAAGATCGAGACTAGAAGGCGCCCGCCTGGCGGGCCGTCTCCTTGTCGATCAGCCCCTGCTGGACGAGCTCCTTTAGGTGCATCTCGAAGGTCTGCATCCCGTACGGGTGCACGCCCTTTTCCATCAGGTCCTTGAGGGGGGGGTTCCGATCCGGACGCTTGATCGCCTCGCGGACGCTCAGGGTTCCGATGAGCACCTCGGCCGCAAGAACCAGGCCGTCCCCGCCTCGCTTCGGGAGGAGACGCTGGGCGATCACGCCCTGGACCGCGTCCCCGAGCCGCTCGCGGAACTCGTCCGAGCCTCCCGGCTGGCCCTTGGGCGCCAGCGACAGCATACGACCGAACGTACGGGCAACGTCCGGCGTGTGGAGGGTCGACAGCAGCAGGTGGCCGGTCTCCGCCGCCTTGAGCGCGATATCCATCGTGATCTCGTCGCGGATCTCGCCGAGCAGGATCACGTCCGGATCCTGACGCAGCGCGGCGCGCAAGGCGTCGGCGAAGGAGTCGGTGTCGAGGCCGATCTCGCGCTGACTGATGCTGGACTTCTCGTCCGTGTGAAGGAACTCGATGGGGTCCTCGATGGTGACGATGTGGAGGGGCTGCGTCCGGTTCAGGTGCCCGATCATGGAGGCCAGTGTCGAGCTCTTGCCGCTGCCCGCCGCGCCCACCACGAGGACGAGGCCGCGCGACTTCTCGGCGAGCTCCTTGAGCGGAGCGGGCGCGCGGAGGCTGTCGAACGTGGGGATCTCGAGCGCGATCGTGCGGAGCACGATGCCGAGCGTACCGCGTTGGCGGAAGACGTTCACGCGGAAGCGGCCGATCCCCGGGGCGGTGTACGCGGCGTCGAACTCGCGGAGGGAGTCCAGCTGCGCGCGGATCTTCGGGTCCTGGATCACGTGGCGCGCGATGGCCTCGGTGTCTTGCGCCTTCAGCGCGTCGGTGCGGAAGAACGCGAGGTCGCCCTGCACGCGAGCCGCGGGCGGGATGCCGACCTTGAGGTGGATGTCGCTGGCCTTCGCGGCCACGGCCTTGCCGAGGAGCTGCACGAAGAAGTTCTCGCTGGCGTAGATGCTCGCGTCTCTCACGGCTCTCCTCTACTACTTCGCGTCGAGGTCGGTCGGGATCTCTTCGCGGCGCAGCATACCGGCATCCGCGAACATGCGCAGCGCGCCGATCGCAGGCACCCGTCGCTCGCGCCGACTCGCCGGGTCGCGGGCGAGCGCGAGCAGCGCGAGGATCCCCTCGCGCAGGAGGTCGACGTCCTCGATCTCCTCGGCGCGGCGCGGGCGCGCGGCCAGGATGAGCAACGTGTCGAGCGCCTTCGCGGCATCTGCCGCGTCTCCCTTCGCCGCGACCCGCGCCAGCGGCGCGATCTCGGGAGGCCCGTCCGCACAGGCGAGGGCCCGCAGCGCCGTCGGCCGCGCTTCGGGCACGTCGAGGGCGCGCGCGAGGCTGGCCGGCCCCTCACGCCGGGCGAGGCGAGAGAGATCCAGATCGTCCCCCTCGCGCGCCAGCGCCCACAGGTCGTCCAGCACGAGCGGCGGCCCCGCGTCTATCGGCGTGGACGCAGACGAACCCGCGTCGGCCGCCGCGCGCGCCAGGGCGGACGGCGGCTCCGGTCTTCCGCACGCCGCCGAGAGGGCCGCCACGATCCAGACCGCCGTCGGGACGCGAGGGGCACGGCGGGTGGCGGCCATGATCAGGGGACGACGTCCAGCGAGCGCCGGGCGCGGGGAGGCTCGGCCTCGGGGACCCGCGCCTCGTTGTATGCGTCGACGACGCGGTTGATCTTCAT
>SXNL01000146.1 GCA_005777185.1 Myxococcales bacterium | reverse complement strand
GCCGTCCTCGATCGACACGAGCGGATACGTCGAGGCGAGCTTTTCGTAGATCGCCACGAGCTCGGGGCCCGAGACCTTCTTCCTGTCGAACGTGTACGTCCGCGACGCCTTGTCGAAGAATTCGCTCGCGGCGCAGTCGAGCGCGACGGCGACGTCCTTCCCGGGCGCGTAGCCGGCGTCGGCGATGGCCTTCACCAGGAACGCGAGCGCCTCCTCGTTCGAGCCGAGGCGCGGCGCGAAGCCCCCCTCGTCGCCGACGGACGTGGTCAGCCCCTTGTCCTGGAGCAACCGCTTCAGCGTGGCGAAGATCTCGGCGCCCGCGCGCAACGCCTCGGGGAAGCTGGGGAGGCCCGAGGGGACGATCATGAACTCCTGGACCTCGAGCCCGTTGTCCGCGTGCTGCCCGCCGTTGACCACGTTCATCAGCGGGGTCGGGAGCACGCGCGCGCTCGCGCCGCCGAGGTGGCGCCAGAGCGGGAGGTCCAGGCTGTCCGCGCACGCGCGGGCCACAGCCATGGACACGCCGAGGATGGAGATGGCGCCGAGCTTGCTCTTGTTGGCCGTCCCGTCCGCGTGCAAGAGGACACCGTCGATCTCGGGCTGGTCGAGGGCGTCCAGCCCGATGATCGCCGGGCCGAGCGTCTTGTTGACGTTGTCGACCGCCTTCAGCACGCCCTTGCCACCAATGCGCTTCTTGTCCCCGTCGCGCAGCTCGATGGCCTCGTGCTCGCCTGTCGAGGCGCCGCTCGGCACGGCTGCGCGGCCACGGCCTCCGTCGGTGAGGACCTCGACCTCCACCGTCGGGTTCCCGCGCGAGTCGAGGATTTCACGGGCGAAGACGGCGTTGATCTCGGTCATGAGCACCTCGGTCGAGGCATCCGGCATATCACGATCGCGACGTTTGCGTCCACCGACCACCCCCAGCGGCCGGCGAGGAGAAGAAGCCCCGCACCTCGTCGAGGGTCCCGAGCCGGCGCGCCGGGGGGAGGCTGGCGAGGAGAGCCTTGCCGTACCCGCGCCGGGTGATGCGAGCGTCGAGGAGCGCCACCACGCCGCGATCGGAGGCGGAGCGGACGAGACGGCCGAATCCCTGCTTGAGCGAGATCGCGGCCTGCGGGATGGCGTACTCTGCGAACGCATTTCCGCCGCCGTCCTCGATCTCGCGGGAGCGGGCCATGGTGACCGGGTCGGTGGGCACGGCGAACGGGATCTTGTCGAGCACGACGAGGCGGAGCGCGTCGCCGGGGACGTCGATCCCCTCCCAGAAGCTCGACGTCGCGACGAGGACGGCGTCCGTCACGCTCCGGAAGCGCGCGAGCAGCGACTGCTTGGGCGCGTCCCCCTGGACGAGCACGCGCGAACCCCACCGAGCGCGGAGGCGCTCGTGGAACAGCCGCATGGTCCGGAGCGAGGTCGTGAGGACGAACGCGCCCCCCCCCGAGATCTCGACGAGCTCGAGCGTGCGCTGTCCAGCCAGGTCGTCGAAGCCCGGCGCGGCCGGCTCCGGCAGATCGCTCGCCACGTAGAAGCCCGCGTTGCTCTGGAAGTCGAACGGCGACGGTACGACGAGCTCCTCGGCCTCGCGCGCTCCGAGTCGCGCCCGGATGAAGCGGAAGTGCCCCGCCACCGAGAGGGTCGCGCTCGTGCAGACGACCGAGGAGACGCGCTCGAAGAGGGCGCCCGCCAGGGTCGGCGCGAGGTCCACCGTGCTCGCGCCCAGCGCGACGCCGCGATCTTCGACGTCGAGCCACGCCACCCTCCCCTTCTCGCCGTCGAGGATCCCCGCGAGGCGACGCCGGAGGTCGCCCGCCCGCCGGCCGAGCACGCGCACGGCCTCCACGGTCACGCCCTCGAGCTCCGCGAACGCCTCGAGGGCCTCGAGGGCGGAGTCGAGCGCGTGGTAGGCGGCCGTGTCCTCGGTCGTCCAGCGGATGTCCGCGAGCAGCCGCCGTTCCTTGTCGCGGGAGTCCGGCGGGCGCGCGCGCGACGGGGGCGAACGCCGGAGGCTGCCGAAGAACGCGTCGCCCGCGCGCTGCACGTTGTCGAGGAGCCGCGTCGCCGAACCGGCGCCCCCGCGCGGGGGGACGAGCTTCGCGGCCCGGAGCGCCCGAGCCGCGTCCTCGACCAGCGCGCTCACGTTGCCGAGCGAGACGCGGTGGCCGAAGAACTCCGTCGCGACGTTCTCGAGTTGGTGGGCCTCGTCGAACACGACGGCGTCGTACGCGGGGATGGCGCTCGCGAAGTCCCCCCGCGGCCCGGCCCGGAGGGCGAGGTCCGCGAAGAACAGGTGGTGGTTCACGACGAGGATGCGCGCGCGCTCCGCCGCGCGCTTCATGGCGGTGACGAAGCAGGTTTCGTGGTGAGGGCAACCCGCGCCGATGCGGGTGTCGGCGCTCGAGAGCACCGACGACCACGCGGCCGCGCCCTCCGGGATCGTGGACAGCTCGGCGCGGTCCCCCGTGGTCGTCTCATCCTCCCAGGCCGCGATGCGCAAGAGAACGGGGTCCGCCCCCGCGGCGACGGCCTCCCGCAAGCGCCGCTTGCAGACGTAGTTGGGCAGGCCCTTCATGAGCGCCGCGTCGACCTCCACGCCGTGCGCAGCGAGCACCTCCATGACCACGGGGAGATCCTTCTCGTAGATCTGGTCCTGCAGCGCGCGCGTCGCGGTCGACACGACGACCTTCCTTCCGGAGAGGATGGCCGGGACGAGGTACGCGAACGTCTGGCCCGGGCCGGTGCCGGCCTCGACGAAGAGGTGACGTTCGCTCTCGAGGGCGCGAGCGACGGCGGAGGCCATGGCCGCCTGACCGGGTCGGGGCTCGTAGCCGGGCAGGATCGATCGAAAACCGTTCGTCAGGATCTCGCCCGCGTCGGGGCGGGGCGGGCTCACCCGGGACCCTTCCGCTTCGCCGGATCGCGAGCGCGGGCGTGGTCGTTCCACGGACCCTTCACCTTCTCGTAGCGGGCCCACGCTTCCCGGGCCGCGGCCGCGTCGACGGCCTCGAGTCCGATCGCCGCCAGCGCTTCCGCCTCGGCGAGCGCGGCTGCGTTGGCGAGCGCCTCCTTGACGCGAGCGTCCGCGAAGAGCGGCCGCGGATCGGTCCGCCCGCGCTCGGCGAGCACGCCCCTGGCCTCGTCCTTCTGCCCCGCACGGTCGAGCGCCAGCGCCAGCGCGAGGACGCTCGCTCCGAGGACCGCGTCCTGCGCATCGCGCCGCGCTTGCCGGAGCACCGCGACCGCGTCGTCGATCGCCGCGGGCCCCCGACCCATGAGCACGAGGCCTGCCTCGAGTGATGCGAGGCTGCGATCGACCGGGGGAAGGGACTTCGCCTGCGGGAGGAGCATCCGGTACGCGGCGCTCGCCTCATCCATGTGGCCGGTGCGCGCGTTGGCCCGCGCCCACGCGAGGAGGGCGAAGGCGTCGCCGAGGGCGCGCTCGTCCTTCTTGCGTACGGCGGCCAGCGCGGCGAGCGCGTCGTCCCACCTCCCGAGCCGGGCGAGCGCGCGCCCACGGAGGATCGCGGGAAAGATCCGATCCGGGACGAGCTTCTCGGCTTCGTCGGCGATGGCCAGCACCTCCCCCGCCTGCGCGCGGGCGCCGTCTGGCCCAGCGCCCGGCGGGATGCCCGCGAGCTTCGCGCTCCCGCTCGCCAGTAGATCGCAGTAGCGGCGGAGGTGGGGTGCCTTGGCGCGCTCCCACACGTTCGTGCCCGCGGTGCCGTCCGCCGGGACGCACTCGACAGGCCTGGCCGTCGCGCCGGTGAGCTGCAAGAACACCGCGAGGACGCCGCCGAGGGGGCCCACGACGTCAGCCCCCCGCGCGCCGGGGGATGTCCCACGGATCGCGCGCCACGATGGTGGCCGCCCGGTCCGGCCCCACGCTGAGGAGGAACAGCGGGCACCCCGACTCGCGGACGACGAGGTCCACGTACGCTCGCGCGGACGCCGGCAGGTCGCCGAGCGACCGAGCGCCGTCCACGGGGCCCCAGCCGGGGAGCGTCTGGTAGACCGGCTCGGCTCGCGCGAGATCGTCGATCGGGAAATCCCGCGTCTCGCCCGCGGGAGTGCGGTACGCCACGCACACCCGCACCTCGGACAGCCCGGAGAGGACGTCGAGCTTGGTGAGGGCGATACCGTCGAGCCCGTTGACGCGACGGGCGTAGCGCAGCGCCGGCAGATCGAGCCAGCCCGTGCGACGCGGTCGCCCCGTGACGGAGCCGAACTCGCCGCCGCGCCGCCGGATGAGCTCACCCACGTCGTCCTCGAGCTCGGTGGGGAACGGACCGCCGCCGACGCGCGTGGTGTAGGCCTTCGTGAGGCCGACGACGGCGTCGATGCGGCTCGGCCCAACCCCCGCGCCCGTGCACGCACCACCCGCCACCGCGCTCGACGACGTGACGAACGGGTACGTCCCGTGGTCCACGTCGAGGAGCGCGCCCTGGGCACCTTCGAACAGCACACGCCGCCCCGCGGAGATGGCCTCGTCGACACGCGCGCCGGTGTCCGTGAGGCGGGACACGACGGAGCCCTCGAAGCGCCGAACGTGCGCGCACACCTCGTCGGCCGCAGGCACGCCACCGCCGAGGGAGCGGATCACAGGCGCCCAGCGTGCGAGCGCCACCTCGACGCCGGCGCGCAGCCGGGCGGCGTCGCGAAGGGCCCCCATGCGGATCCCCACGCGCGCCGCCTTGTCCTCGTAGCAGGGGCCCACGCCGCGCTTCGTCGTGCCGATCGCGGACGCCCCCTGCTCGCGGAGCGTGTCCACGAGCACGTGGTACGGCAGGATCATGTGGGCCCGATCCGACACGAGGAGGTCGCGATCGACCAGCAGGCCGCGCCGCTCGAGCTCCGCGATCTCGGTCGACAGCGTCTCGGGGTCCACGACCATGCCCTGCCCGAGCAAGCAAGCGGATCGCGGCCGCAAGATGCCGCTCGGGATGAGGCGGACGACCAGCCGGTCCCCCCCCACGACCAGCGTGTGCCCGGCGTTCGGTCCGCCGGCGTAGCGAACGACCATGTCGGCCGCCTCGGTGTAGATGTCGACGACCTTTCCCTTGCCCTCGTCCCCCCACTGCGCTCCGACGATCACGACCGCGGTCATGGATCACCAGCTAGCAGGTTTTCGAGTCCGGCGCGCCGGCGCGCCCACGCCAGGTTCTCCAGATCGAGGGCGAAGCCCACGGCGGGCGCGTCGACCCCGAAGCGCGCGAGCAGCGTGTCGTAGCGCCCGCCGCCCGCGATCGGCGCGCCGGGCCCGTCCGCGAAGACGTGGAACATGCAGCCGGTGTAGTAGTCGAGCTCGCGCACCTCGCCGATGTCGACCAGCACGACGTCGAAGATCCCGAGCCGGAGCACCGCGTCGTGGAGCGCCGTGAGGCGATCCACGTAGGGGCTGGCGGGCCCACCCGCGAGCGTGGCGCGCGCCTCGTCCAGCGCAGCCGGGCCCCCGGACAGGTGCGTCAGCGCGGCGAGCGTCGCCTCCCGCCCCGTGCCCCGCGCCGCGGAGCGCACAGCCGCCTCGTCCTTGACGGCGAGAGCGGCGCCAATCTCGCTGGCCTGCTCTGACCCGACGTCCCCGATCAGCGCGTGCACGATGCCGGCGTCGGTGAGGTCGAGGGTCGACTTCGCGAGCCCGACTGCGTGCAGCGCGGCCCCGAGCGTCTCGATCATGGCGAGGTCTCCGTCTCGCCCCGGCTGTCCGACGAGCTCGGCGCCGACCTGCCGGATCTGGCGCTGGCGACGCGCGCGACCCGCCCGGCGGCGCGCGACGGTCCCCTCGTAGGAGATGCGGAGCGGGCGCGCGCGCCGGCTCAGTCGCGTCGCGACGAGGCGGGCGATCTGGGGCGTGATGTCCGGCCGCAGGGCCGCGATCTCCCCCGACTCGGGCTCGACGAAGGTGAGCATGTTCGCCAGAGCCCGGCGCCCGAGACCGAGCTCGAGGACCTCCGCGAACTCGAACATCGGGGTGATGACGCGCTCGAACCCGGCCCGCGCGAACGTCGCGAGGAGCTCGCGCACGAGCGCCTCCTCGGCGCGCGCCTCCTCCGGCAGCGCGTCACGGAGGCCCGTCGGCAGGGGATAGAAGCTCATGGCGCGAAGCGGCCCCGGGCCGTGAGACCGGCCATGCCCGGGCCAATCGCGGGCGCCACGGAGGCTCCCTTGCCGTCGGGCGGCGCGAGGAAGTAGAGGGCCGCGCCGCCGCCGACCCCCAGCGCGCCGACGACGAAACCGATCGTGGAGATGATCCCGTAGGTCCGCGCCGTCGCGATCTTGTCCTGTCCGATCGGGTCGCAGACCTTGCTGGGGCAGTTCGCGTCGGCCTCGTCGCGCGTCGTCAGCGTCATCACGCCGAAGACCGCGCCCGCCCCCAGGGCCACCGCGCCGCCACCGAACGCCGCCAGCGCGAGGGTCCGATCCGGCGCCCGGTCCTTCTTGTGCGGCTCGGGGGGCGGCGCCTCGACCGGCGGTGGCGCCTCGACCGGCGGCGGCTTGACGACGGGCGGCGGCGGCTCGTCCTCGAAGTCCGCGGGGACATCGAGGACCTGCGGCGCCGCCTGCTTCGTGATGCGGATCTCGCGCACCACGGGCTTCTTGCCGCTCTTGACGAACGTGACCTTGCGGGACCCTGGCTCCACGGCGAACGGCTGGCCCCGCGTCGCATCGGGGATCGTCTGATCGTCGATCGCGAGGCGCTCGAGCCCCGACTGCGCGGGAATCCGCGCGCGTGCCAGGCCCTTCTCGAGGTTTGTCGCCTGCAGCCTCGCGAAGTCGGCGCGCTCCTTCTGCCCACCCGTGCTCGCGCGGATCTCCGCCTCCTTGTAGGCCAGCCAGGCGTACCAGACGCGACCCTCCTTCTCGTAACAGAACGCCAGGTTGAGCTGCGTGCCCGTCTTCGGATCGAGCTTGTAGCTCTGCTCGAACTTCGGGCATGCCTTCGCGTACTCGTTCTCCTCCATGAGGGTCTGGCCCTCCTTGAAGTACCGGTCCGCGTCCCTCGAGTCCTGCGCCTTGTCCGCGCGCGCTTCCGGGGCGAGCGCGAGCGCGAGGGCGAGCGCGAGCCCCCGGAACCCTCGAAGGCGATTCGCGCGGCTCATCGCTTGCCAGGCTACACGAATCGGAGGCTCAATCGCGCCCCATGAGCTGCGTCGGCAGCTTCGGCTTCGCCGTCGCGGACGGTGGCGGGGGCGGCGGCGCGGGCCTCTTCGGGGGCTGTGCGACGGCGGCCGGCACTTGCGGCGCCGGGGCCTTTCCGCTCGCGGGGCCCGGCGTGGCCCCCTGCACGGAGGCTGCCGGAGGTTCGACCGCGCCCCGGGTCGCCGCGGCCAGCGCGACGCCCGCTGGCGCCGCGCCCGAAGTCGAAGGCCAGCCGGGAGCTCTGGCCGCGGCGACGGCCGTGGCCGGCAACAGCGGAGGCAAGGGGCGCGGGTCGTCGGTGGCGGCCTGCGGATCGGCCGGGAACTCGATGTCCGCGTTCTGTCTCAGCTTGCTGCGCACGAGGAGCGCCCCGCCCATGATGGCGAGCGCGACGAGGAGCCCCGCGAGCATCGCCAGCACGACGCCGCGGGAGCGCGTCTCGTTGACGACGAACCCCTTGCGACCGATGACCGTGCTCGCGGTGGGCGCGAAGTCCGTGTGCATGCCCTCGCCCGGGACGAGCGGCGTCCCCACAGGTGGCGTGTGCGCGAGGACGGGGCGGGGACCCGTGATGGAGAGCTCGTCGATGGGCTTCGCGAACAAGGCGCCGATGCGATCCTTGGACGAGGTGAAGCCCCCGGAGCCATACGGCGTGAGGTCACGCGCGAGCTCCAGCACCGTGGCGTAGCGGTGCCCACGATCGCGGGCGAGGCACCTCATGATGAGCCGCTCGAGCCCCTCGGGCACGCCGCTAACCAGGCCCCGGATGGGCGGGATCTCCTTCTCGAGGATCTGCGCGAACGTCGCCTGGAGCTCCTCGCCCTGGAACGGCAGGCGCCCCGTGAGCAGCTCGTACATCACGATCCCCATGGACCAGATGTCGGTGCGCAGGTCGACCGACCTCGGGCTGCGTACTTGCTCCGGCGACATGTACGGCGGAGATCCGAGGACCGAGCTCGCGCCCGTGAAGCTCTGCTTCGAGATCTCCGCCACGGACTTGGACACGCCGAAGTCGAGCACCTTCAGCACCTCGCCACCGCCGGGGCGCTGCGCGACGAAGAGGTTCGAAGGCTTGATGTCCCGGTGGATGATCCCGCGGACGTGTGCCTCGGTCAGCCCCTCGAGCGCCTGGAGAACGTAGTCCACGACCTGCCACCGCGGGAGCGGGCCGCGCGACGCGAGCATCTGAGCGAGATCGATCCCCTCGAGCAGCTCCATGACGATGAAGGGGAGCCCGTTCTCGCCGATGTCGACGTCGATCACCCGCGCGACGTGCGCGCCTCCGAGCTTGGCAGAGCGCCGCGACTCGTCGAGCAGTCTGCCGACCGCCTCCTCGTCGTCGGCGTACAGGAGCTTGATCGCCACGCGCTGATCCAGCATGAGGTGGTGCGCCGCGACGACCATCCCCATGCCGCCCTCGCCGAGCAGGCGATCGACGCGGTACTTGCCAGCGAGCACGTCCCCTGCCTTGAGCAGGGCCTGCTGCGTGGACCGGCGGCGATCGCGGGCGCTGAGGATCCCCATCGGGCCCCGAAAGCGTAGCGGGGATCGGGCCGGCCCACCACCGCACGACGCACTTACATCAGCCTACACACGCGGTCGGGTCAGGGCGGGTCGGGCTTGACCTCGACCTCCTTCAGCCGCGCGCGCTGGTCGGTCAGGGCCGAGACGCCCTCCCGCAAGCGGTCCGCGTCGCCGGAGAGATCGTTCTTCTCGTCTGGATCACGAGCCAGATCGTACAGCAGGTACTGCGCGCCACCGAGGTGGATCAGCTTCATGCCTGGCGACTCGCCGAAGAGGATCGCACGCCGCGCGAAGTTGTACGGGCCCGCGGGCATGTCGATGTACACGTTGCGCTCCTCGGGCTCCTGCCCGCTGAAGTCGCGCGACAGGCTCGTCCCCTGGATCTCGCCGGGCTCGGTGGGGATGGGCACGCGCGCGAGCTCGAGGATCGTCGGCGCGATGTCGATCTGGCTCCGCTTCTGGCGCACGCGACGCGGGGTCACACCAGGCACGTGCACGAGGAGCGGCACGTGCACGAGCGGCTCCCAGATCTCGCTCCCGTGCCAGCTCATGTTGTGCTCGCCGAAGGCCTCTCCATGATCCGCCGTGACGATGATCGCGGTGTCCTTCCCCCACGGCGCGGCGCGGATCTCATCGAGCAGCCGACCGATGTGCCGATCCGTGAACCACACCTCGCTGTCGTACGCGGCGCGCGTCCCCGCGATCGGGCTGTTGTCGCCCGCCTGGAAGTCGGGACCCTCCGGGTGGAGCACGTACTGTGCGTGCGGATCGAAGTAGTGCACCCACATGAAGAAGCGCCGCTCCGCGTGGAGCTTCAGCATGCGTATGGCCACGTCGGTGGTCTGCTGGCTGTTCACCGTGTTGTCGTTGTCACCCATCGCCGGCGGGATCGCCGAGACGTCCCACTCGTCCATCCCCTGCGAGAGGCCGCTCCAGGGCTTGAAGTACCAGTGGCCGGCGGCGCCGAAGGTGTGGATCCCCTCGTCCGCGAGCCGCCTCGTCACGAAGACGTTCTTCGCGTCGTACTTGTTGAAGTGGCTGCCGTCCCGCCAGGTCTCGCTCGGATATCGTCCGATGAGCATGGGCCCGACGCTCTTGCCGGTGTACGAGGCCATCGAGTACGCGCGCTCGTACACGACGGACTCGGCGGCGAGACGATCGAGGTTCGGCGTCACCGGCCTGGGGTAGCCCAGGAAGCCGACGTCCGCGCGGAGCGTGTCGACCGTGATGAGCACGACGTTGTAGAGGCGGTCGGGCAGCCGCCGACCGATCCGCACGACGGGCACGATCGCGAGGCGAGGCGCGTCCTCGCCGGAGCAGTCCTCGTCGACGCCGTTGCCGCCGATGTCGAGCCCGCCGGGGTTGACGCCCGGGTTGCCGTCGTCGCAGTCCGCGTCGCCGAACGCGACGCTGTACCCGTCGTGGTCGCGATCGAACGTGCGCCGGAGGATGCCGAGGGACAATTTCCCGAGCGGGGCGCTCTTCACGACCGCGCGGGCGACGTCCTGCTTCACGTTGAGCGAGAACGCGGCCTTCAGCGTGAAGAGGAGGGGCGCCAGGGCGAGCAAGAGGGCGAGGACGCCTGCGCCACGCCTGCCCGTCGCGCGCCGGAGCGTCACCTGCCCGAGGTAGACGGCGGCGACGATGAGGAGGGCGTTGGCGACGGGCCGGAGGTCGAGCTCGGATCGCTTCAGGACGCCGTAGATCCCCAGGACACCGCCGCCACCGCTCGTGTCCCCCACGACCACGCCGCCTGCGAAGACCCCGGCGCAGGCCGCCGCCGCCACCGACAGGGTGATGGCCGGATCGATGAATCCGCCCCAGAGACCGGCGCCGAACGCGAGGCCGCGGCGGAGAGGTGGCAGCAAGGCCAGGACCGTCGATCCGAGCACGAAGGCGCCGAAGACCGCGCCGAGCGCGATCACGAAGCCTGCCTCTCGCGCCGACCCCAGCGCCATCGCGTGCTTGGCGAGGTGCGCGGACGCCGTGCACCACACGAACGCGCCCACCACGAGGAGCGGTGCGAGCGCGGCCGTGCGCGAGCGCGTGAACACGGGCTCCGCGCGGAGGCGGGCGAACACCTCCCAGGGCAGCTCGGCACGCGGGAAGAGCACGAGGAGCCCGAGGCTCGCGAGCGTCCCGAGGAGGAGCGCGATCGGCGCGAGGACGCCGAGCATCTCCAGCGCCACGACGATCCAGGAGCGCGATGGCACGTCGAGGCGCACCGGGGCCGTCTCGACGAGCGCGACGAAAAGCCCGCCGAGGGCCCCGCCGCCCACGCCGAACGCGAAGCGCGCGCGCACGGCGCCCCAGTCCTCGCGCGCGCTCGACTCCTCGGGGATCGTCATCCAGACACGACGCCTCTTACCGAAGAACGCCTCGCTTTGCACCGTTGAAGCGGGGGTCAGGCGCGGGGCTTGCGCGCGAGCGGGTGGGCCGCGTCGTACACGCGGAACAGGTGCTCGACGGAGACGTGCGTGTACCGCTGGGTCGTCGAGAGAGACGCGTGGCCGAGGAACTCCTGGATCGCCCGGAGATCGGCGCCGCCGTCGAGGAGGTGCGTCGCGCAGGTGTGTCGGAGGGCATGGGGGTGGACGTCGGCCCGCCCGGCGCCGACGACGCCATGGCGCGACACGAGCGCCTGCACGGCGCGGACCGTGATGCGCGAGCCGCGTCGAGAGACGAACAGCGCGGACTCGACCCGCGCGGCGCCCGCCCGAGGCCTCGCAGGAAACAGGAAGGGCCGCTCTTCCGTGTACGCGACGAGCGCCTTGGCGCACGCCTCGCCGAAGGGCACGACCCGCTCCTTGCCGCCTTTCCCGGCGACGCGCACGGTCCGGTTCGCGACGTCGACGCACGCCACGTCGAGCGAGACGAGCTCGCTCACGCGAAGACCGGCGCCGTAGAGGAGCTCGAGCATGGCACGATCGCGGCGCCCGCCACGCCGCTCTTCGTCCGGCGCAGTCATGAGCGCCCCGGCCGCGTCCACGGAGAGGAACGTCGGGAGCGGGCGCCGCACCTTCGGCGCGGAGAGCTCGTCCGCCGGGCTCCGGGTGAGCACGCCGCGCTTCCTGAGGAAGCGCATGAACGCGCGGATCGCGGAGATCTTGCGCGCGATCGAGGCCGGGCTGTTCCTTCGCGCGAGCTCCCCGAGCCACCGCCGGAGCGCGTACACGTCCACGTTGGTGACGTCCGACCCCTGCTCCCCGAGGTGCGCCTCGAGCTCGGCGACGTCGCGCGCGTAGGCGGCCACCGTCCGCGGGGAGGCGCGGCGCTCGACCTCCAGGTAACTCACGAAGCGTCGCCTCGCCTCGGACACGTGCATCCCTTTCCGATAGCGCGGCGGCCCCCGAGTGCCTAGAAACCAGATGCAATGCGCGCCTTCCTGCGGAGAGTCTGGGCGCGGACCCGCGACATCTGGCGCCGGGCGCGGAACGAGCGGGCGTCGCCGCGCGAGATCGGCTTCGCCGTGGGCATCGGCGTGTTCGCGGGGTGCACGCCGGCGCTCGGGTTCCACGGGCCGGCGGCGCTCGCGCTCGCGACGCTGCTCCGGCTCAACCGCCTCTGGGCCTGGCTCGGCTCGCGGGTCGCGAACGTGGTGACCCTCCCGTTCATCGTCTACGCGGAGGTGCAGGTCTCCCACCACCTGCGGACCGGCGCCTGGATGACGCTCGACCGGGAACACGTGCTCGAGCAGTGGCGATCTCTGCTCCTCGACTGGATGATCGGCCTCCTTCCGGTGGGCGGCGGGCTCGGCCTCGCGTTGGGTCTCCTCGCGTTCCTCGTGTCTACCCTCCGCAGCCGTCCACGTCGTGAGGCCGATCTGGACGCTCCGCCGCCCGAGCAAAGTTGACCGTGTCCAGCCCGGTGGACCACAATACCTACATTCACCCACACCAAGGTCGCTCATGAACCAAGACAGGCGCCAGCGCCGCTCTCCAGATCCCCTCATCGCCCTCCACTACCAGCTCACCTCCGCGCGGAGCCTGGGCGAGCTGGACGCGATCGTGCTGGCGGACGCCACCGGTGTGGTCGTGGCAGGTGCCGGTTCCTGGGCGTCATGCGAGGAGCTCGCCGCGTACGCGCCGTTCCTCGAGGCCGGCGAGCTCGCGCTCTCCCACGACGTGTCCCGGCGCGTGTCGATGCTCCGGCGCGAGGTGGAGGTGCGGCGCGTGCCGCTCGGCTCGACCGAGGTGCTGCTCTGCGCCCGCGGCGGAACCGGGCGGCGCGCATCGCTCGATCGCGCGGCGGTGGGTGTGTCGCGGATCCTCAGCGCTGCGTGATCGACCCGGTGGCGACGCGGCCGGCACGCCGGCATGGTAGGATCGCGGCATGAGCGATCACGAGCCAGACGCGAAGCGACGACGCCTCGTCGAGAGCGTGATCCCCAAGATCATCAAGCGCGCCGTCGAGCGCGGCGTCGAGCGCGCGCAGGACGCCCCGGCGGACGTGAAGAGCTTCATCTCGGACATGCGGCTCCCCAAGGAGCTGGCGCACTACCTCCTCGCGCAGGTCGACGAGACGAAGAACGGCCTCTTCCGGGTGGTCGCCCACGAGCTGCGCGACTTCCTCGAGGCGACGAACTTCTCGGGAGAGGTGCAGAAGCTCCTGACGACCGTGCAGTTCGAGGTCAACACGACCATCCGCTTCACCCCCAACGAGAGGAAGTCCGGGGAGGTCCCGGCCGAGGGCGAGGATCAGAAGCTCGGCAAGCCCGAGGTCAAGACCGAGGTCCACGTCCGCCGCGAGGAGCGGGAGCGCCGCCGCGCCGAGCGCATCCGGGAACGCGAGGCCCGTCAAGAGGAGCGCAGGCGACAGCGCGAGGGCGAAGCCGCGAGCGCGCGACCGAGCTCGAGTCCGCCCCCGCCACGCGTGCCGGAGGCCGCGGCCCCAGACGCTTCGGCGGGCGCGACCGATGAAGATCCTGCCGACGGCTGATCTTCTGGTATCGTCGGGCACACACATGAAGAAGCTCCAGGCGGGCGGCGAGGTCGACAGCTGGTGCACGAAGTGCCGGCTCTTTCTCAACCACCGCATCATCGCGATGATGGGCTCGAAGCCCGTTCGGGTCGAGTGCTCGACCTGCGGCTCTCACCACAACTTCCGCGCACGCCCGCCGGGCGTGAAGGAGACGGGAAGCGTGCGCGCGCCATCCGCGACCGCGAGCACCGCGACGCGCGCTCCCCGGCAGTCCACCGCCACGCGCGCGGCCGCGGCAGAGCTGGCGCGCGAGCAGGCCTGGGAGAAGGCCATCGCAGGCCGGGCGATCGCGGACTTCCGGCCGTACAAGCTGTCGGCGACGTTCTCCGAGGGAGACCTCGTGCGGCACTCGAGGTTCGGGGACGGCGTCGTCATGCGCGTCATCGACTCCGGGAAGGTCGAGATCCTCTTCAAGGGCGAGGCCCGGACGCTCGCCCAGGGTGTTGCCGACTAGCGCCGCCCCGACGGATCCGAGCTCGTGAATCGGGGACGGGAACGGGGGAGAGCGGCGCGTGGCCGTCGCGCGGTACCGGCGGAGGGACTTCGGCCGCGCGGCGCCGGGTGCATCGCTCTCCTCGTCACGATTCTCGCGGGCGGGGCGAGCGCGGCGGACGGCGGCGTCCGCATCCAGCCCTCCACGACCGGGCACCTGGGTTCCTTCCTCGTGACGGGGCCGTACCCCGCGCGAAGGGGCCCGGGACCGGCCGGACCGCCGCCGGCCGTGCCCCTCGGAGAGGCCGAGATCGCACGATCGGCGCGGAAAGGCGCCCGCCCCGCGCAGGGGCGCGCCTGGACCCTCGCGTCATCGGGCGACGGGCCCATCGATCTCGCGGCGGCCCTGTCGACGCGCGAGAAGGACGTCGTCGCGTACGCAGCGGGCGTGCTGGAGGTGACGAGCCCGGGCCGTCACCACCTCCTCCTCGGCGTCGACGACGGCGTTCGCGCGTTCGTGGACGGCAAGCTCGTGCACGCGCGCGACGAGAGCCGGCCCTTCCGCGAGGACGACGACGCCGTCCCAATCGATCTCGACGCCGGCTCCCACACGCTCCTCTTCGAACTCCACCAGCGGGACGGCGCGTGGCTCCTCCAGACCCGGATCGTCGACGCGCGCTTCGAGGCGCCCGCTGGTCTCGACCTGTACTTGCCAGGGACAGACGACGCCGACGCGCGCGATCTCGCCTCCAGGATGTCGTGGGTCTCGCTCGATCGCGGCGCCCGCGCCGAGGCATGGCGGCCGAGCCTCACCGTGCGGTTCCCGGAGGGTGCACCGCGGGGCGTACCGCTCGGCGTGTCCGCGCGCGCCATGCGCGCCGGCACCGAGCTGTTCGATGTACACGCCGGAGAGGTGCGTCGCGGTCCGCGTGGCGTCGAGGACCTCGTGGTGACGCTGCCCTGGCTCGACGATCGGGCGTTCGCCGAGCGCGACCATGTCCGCTACGTGATCGAGGCCGCGGGTCGCAGGCGCGACGTCGCGGCGCCCGCGCTGCGGATCACGAGGCGTGCCCTCGCCGCGGCCGCCCGCGCGCTCTCGACGCCGGAGACGGCGCCGCTCGCCCACGCGCGCGCTTCGCTTTCCCACCTCGCCAAGAGGCTCCGGACCGCCGCGTCGCGCGGCGACGCCGCTCTCGATGCGCAGCAGGCCGAGGCGCAGGAGATCCTGGACGTCTCGGACGCGATCGCGGCGGGCAAGGATCCCTACGCGACGCGGACCGGCGCCTCCCGGCGCGCGCTCGTCTCCCCGATCGACGGCGCGCTCCACGAAGTGGGCGTCTACGCGCCGCGATCGTGGGACGGCTCCAGGCGCCGATCGTACCCCCTGATCGTCGCCCTGCACGGCATGAACGGCCGGCCCATGGCGATGATCCGCTGGGTCCTCGGAAGAGACGAACCCACCAAGGATCAGCTCTGGGAGGAGCGCCACACCTCCGACCTCCCGGATCTCGACGCGTTCGTGATCGCGCCCGAGGCACACGGCGACACGATGTACCGGGAGCTCGGGATGGAGGACGTCGAGCGCGCGCTCGCGTGGGCGCTCGACACCTTCCCCGTGGATCGCGACCGGATCAGCATCACCGGGCCTTCGATGGGGGGGATCGGCGCGGCGGCGATCGCCCTCCGGCGGCCGCACGTCTTCTCCGCGGCGATGCCGCTCTGCGGTTACCACTCGTACTTCGTGCGACGCGACGTGAGGGCGCACGCGCTCCGGCCGTGGGAGCGGTTCCTCGCCGAGGAGCGGTCCAACGTCTGGTGGGCAGAGGGGAACGGGGCGCCGCTCCCGCTGTGGATCGTCCACGGCAAGCGCGACCTCCCGGAGGAGAACAGCGGCGTCCTCATCGACAAGTGGCTCGCGCTCGGCTACTCCGTGCGCCACGACCACCCGGACCTCGGACACAACGTGTGGCAGAGCTCCTACGAAGGGCTCCGGGGCGCCTCGTGGCTGACCGGGAAGCGGCGCGCGGCCGTGCCGAGGAGGTTCTCCTTCCGCACGACGCGCCCGCGCGCCGGCCAGGACGCGTGGCTCGAGATCCGCGCGATGTCCGACACCGGAGCGTGGGCCGAGGTGACCGCCGATCGCCCCGACGACGCCCGCGTGGTGCTGTCCACGACGAACGTCGCAGCCCTTCGCCTCGATCGCCGCGACCTGCCCGCCGTCCGCCGCGTCGAGATCGACGGGCAGCCGCTCGAGTTCGCCGCGGACGAGCCGCTCGAGCTCGCGAGGGGCGCGACGTGGCGGAAGGGCACGCTCGAGCCCGGGCGAAAGCAGGGCCGCGTCACCGGTCCGATCCGCGACGCGTTCCACGAGCCCCTCCTCTTCGTCTACGGGACGGCCGATCCCGCGTTCGCGCGCGTCGACGAGGAGGTCGCGCGCTCCTGGGCACGCATCCGCGGCGGGGTGCACGTGAGCTACCCCGTGATGAGCGACGCCGAGTTCCTCGCGCGACGCGAGCCGATCGCCCACGACCGAGCGCTGTTCCTGGTCGGCCCCGCGCGCGCGAACCGGGTGACGGCCGCGCTCGGGGACGCGCTGCCGATCCACGAGGCCGGTGGGGCGATCCACGTCGGCCGCGGGCAGGGCCAGCGCAGCTTCGCCGGTGCCGACGTCGGCGCCGTGTTCATCCGCCCCAACCCGCTCCGCCCGGACCGCTACGTGATCGTCGTCGAGGGCACGAGCCCGCTCGCCGTCCTCCGCTCGATCTCCCTCCCGGACCTCGTGCCCGACTTCGTGGTGTACGACGACCGCGTGGCGCCCGCGCGCGGTCAGACCCTCCTCGGTCCCGCGAGCGTCCTCGCGGCGGGCTTCTTCGGCCCTTCCTGGGAGATCCCGGCCGAGATCGCCGACCCCCTCGCCGGAGCCGAGCGACGCGCGCCGCGGACGGAGCACGAGGCGACGCCCTATCTCCCTTGACGCGGCCACCGGCTTTCGGGGGATAATCGTCCGCGCGTGGATCCACGAAGCGCCATGTGCATCCAGCGGATCGACGAGAACCTCGCCCACGCGATGGAGATCGTCGAGGCGCTCGCAGAACACGAACCCGAACTCGTCGAGCCCGTCTCGGCCGTGCTCTCCATCGTGCTCGACGTCGACGATCCCGCGGAGCGCGCCTTCCGCGCGTGGCGCATGGAGCCGCCGATGCCCGGGCACGCCGACGCCCCCGCCTTCCAGATCGTCATCGACACGTTCGAGACGCTGAAGGCCGAGGTGGCGCGCCACATCGGCTGCCTGGCCGTCTCCGAGTACGTGCTCGCCAGGCAGGCGGGGCCCAGGCAGGAGGAGGCGGGGTTCAGCTGGCGCAAGGTCCGGCCCGGCGGCATCGTCTTCGACGACCAGCTCTTCCTCAACGCGCCCGTCAGCGACAAGATCGACACGATCGCCCCCGTGATCGTCTTCGGCGTGCCCCTCTCCGGCGGTCCCCCCCTGCCGATCGTCGTCGACCTCGCCGGAGGGCGACACTCCCTCCAGGACGAGATGTTCTGGGGACAGTGCGGCTACCAGGGGCTCGTCGGCGCCCCTCCGACCGGACTCCGCCTCCTCACGCCCCAGAAGAACGTGCTCGACGTGCCCTTCGCCACCGTCGACTGGACCGACCTCGACCGCGTGTGGCTGCCGCCCACCCTGCCCGAGGGAGCCCGTACGGCGCCGCCATCGCTGTTGTAGATCCTCGAGAGGGTGTAAAGAAGACGGGTGGCTCAGGAGCGCCTCCAGAAGATCCTCGCGCAGGCCGGCATCGCCTCCCGACGCCACGCCGAGACCCTCATCACCGAGGGTCGCGTACGCGTCAACGGGCGCGTGATCCGCGAGCTCGGCTCGAAGGCCGACCCGTCGACCGACAAGGTGGAGGTCGACGGTGACCGCGTCGTGCGCTCCGACCGCGTCTACGTGCTCTTCCACAAGCCGCGGGGTGTCGTGTCCACGATGCACGATCCCGAGGGCCGTCCCACCGTGCGCGAGCCGCTGCTCGGCGCCGGGGCGCGCGTTTACCCGATCGGACGCCTCGATTTCGCGACGAGCGGCGCGCTCCTCGCCACGAACGACGGCGACTTCGCCGCGGGCCTGCTCCACCCGCGCACGGCCGTGCCCAAGGAGTACATCGTGAAGGTCCACGGCGTGATGAAGCCGGCCGACCTCGACCGCTGGCGCGACGGCGTCGAGCTCGACGACGGTCACAAGACGCTGGCCGCCGACGTCACCTTGGAGCGCGTCGAGGGCGACAAGACCTGGTTCTCTCTCATCCTCCGCGAGGGCCACAACCAGCAGATCCGCCGCATGGGCAAGGCGACGGGCTTCGAGGTGATGCGCCTCGCGCGGCTGTCCTTCGCGGGCATCAGCACCGAGGGGGTGCGCCCCGGCTCGTGGCGCTACCTGACGCGCGACGAGCTGGTCCGCCTGAAGAAGGCGTACGGCGTACCTCGGCACCTGCCGTCCACGACGCCCACGGCGGCTGGCACCGGTCGCCGCCCGAAGGTGGACGCTCGGAGGCCGAGGCCCGCTGCCGAGGACGCCCGGCGCCCTCGATACGGCGGCGGGGCGGCGGGCCGCGCCGACCTCACGTCGGACTGGCGCGGGGGGCAGACGCGCGGACGGTCGGGAGACGAGCGCCGCCCGCGCGAGGACCTGGGCGCGGGCCGGATGGGCCGCACCCGGACCACGGGCACGGCCGGGGGCCCGAGGGGCCGCGACGACTCCCCGCGCGTGAAGAGCCGCCGGGGCTGACGGGCGGCCCGCGCCGAGGCCCGCGGAGAGCTCGAGCTACTTGCCGGCGTCTGCCGCGCGCGCGGCTTCTTCACGGGCCGTTCGCTCGGCCTCTTCCGTCTCGTAGCGGAGGTTCTCGTCACGGTCCCATCGATCGACGTGGGTGTCGAAGTTGTCGTCGACGCCCATCCGCTCGAGGCGGCCCTTCGTGTAGATCTCCCACACGTCGGGCTTGCCGTCGTGGTTGCGGTCCCGCCGGATACGCTGGAGCTGCCCGTTCACGTAGAACTTCCACACGTCCGGCCTCCCGTCCTGGTTGGTGTCGATCTCCTCCTGCGTGAGACGCCCGTCCACGAAGCTCATCCAGACGTCGATCTTGCCGTCGTAGTTCCGATCCCCCTCCTCGCGGATCGCCTCGCCCTTCGCGTTGAAGGTGCGCACGACATCCTTGATCCCGTCGAGGTTCGTGTCGATCTCGCGGCAGACGAGCTGGCGGTGCCGCGTCTCGCCCTCGCCCACGATCTTGTAGACGCGCCGGACGTTGGGCTTCAGCGCACCGGGCCCCTTCGACTCCGAGACCTCGAGCTCCGGCTTGCTCTTCCAGTCGCACTTCGTCCGATCGTCGGCGGGCCACTTGCTCACGTCGTACGAGCCGCCGGGTGTGACCGTCAGGATGTTCGGCGGCGGCCCGGGGCGCTTGTTGCCGTCGCCGCACGCCCCGAGGAGGGTGGCGAGGAACACGCCGAGCGAGGCCGTCGCTCCGCCGCCGATTCCGATGCTGGTCCAGTGGCCCGGGATCGTCTTCCTCATGGCTATCTCCGCTTCGACTTCGGGCCGGCGTCCGGCTGATCGAGGGTGGGCCCGCTTGGCGCGGTCGTGGGGGCCGCCGTCGGCGGCGGTGGCGCGACGCCCGGGTCCGGGGGTGCGCCGCCGACGGTGACGGTCGCCTCCGGATCGGGCTCGCCGTCGCCGTTGCGATCCATCGCGATGGTCACCCGGTCGCCCTCGAACGTCCACCACTGATCGATCCGCCCGTCGCTCGTCGCGTCGCGCTCGCGCTTCACGATCTTGCCGGTCGCCGGGTCGAAGGTGTCCCAGGTGTCGATCCGCCCCTGATTCGTGGTGTCGAGCTCGCGCCGTACCAGCTTCCCGCCCTCGAAGATCTCGATGAGGTTCATCACCCCGTTGTCGTCGAAGTCGGCCTCGCGGCGCCGGAGCTGGCCCGCCGAGTCGAAGTACTGGTAGAGGTCGGGCTTCCCGTCGCGGTTGAGGTCCGAGAAGCGGCAGAGCTCCTGACTCCCCTCGAACACCTTGGTGATGTCGGTCTTGCCGTCGCCGTTCACGTCGGTCTTCACGACCCGGCGACCCGACGGCTCACACGACTCGTGGATGATGGCGGTGGAGCGGACGCTGTCCGCGGCTCGCGGAGCCGTGGGCCCCGTCGTCGCGACCGCGCTCTCCGAGCAGCCCGCGACGGCGGCGCCGGCCATGATGCCGGCGGTCGCCATCGAAGCCAACAGCGCACACCCCACCATGCTGAACTGCTGACCGTGCGGTTTCATCGTCCGTCCTCGCATGAAGCCCCTTCGGGCACGTCCGCTCCCCCGACCGGCGAGGATACGACAGGCCCAAGCACCAGAACCGGGGTTTGGCACCGACACCATAGATGGATCGGTGGGTGCGTCGCAAGCCTCTCACCTTTTGTTCACCCGTCGGGTCGCCCTGGCGGTCAAAAACCTACTGCTTCCGATGGGTTGAGCGCTGGAGGCCGGCCGGCGCACCTCGAAACCATTTTACCTAGTAACTTCATATAGTTAATCTATTTTTGCCGAGGTCGGCGTCCGGCCTTGACCCTCACGTATGTTCACGTAGTGTATATCACGTCGCTCGCCGGACGCCTTTGACGATGCGGAAGAAGATCTCCACCACCATCTACGTCACGCCCGAGCAGAGCGACAAGCTCAAGCTCCTGCACGAGCGCACGAAGGTCCCGGTAGCGGTCTACATCCGCGAGGGGATCGACCTCGTGCTCCGTCACTACGCACACCTCCTGCCGGGGCAGCTCGCGCTGGTGGACTCGGCGATGGAGCTGCCCTCCCCTGTCCCGGCCCTCACACCCACGCCCCCACCCGCGAGCGTCACGGCCGCGCCCGCCCCTGGCCGCGCGAACGCGAACGCGAACGCGAACGCGAACGGGCGCGTGCAGGAGGCCGACGAGAAGGTCGAGGTCGTTCCGGCGCGGCGCGAGCGCGGCGCCATGGAACGTGGGGGCTGACGCCGTCGCCCTCCTCGGCCGGGGAATCGTCGCGGTTCGCTACGATTCTGCGACGCTTCGGGCCGGGGGGTGATAACCGGCACGTTCCGCCCCCTGTCCGGTGATGCCTCGCCATGCCGACGCCGCAAGAGCTCATCCGCAACTTCTCGATCATCGCCCACATCGACCACG
>SXNL01000145.1 GCA_005777185.1 Myxococcales bacterium | reverse complement strand
CGCGATCTGCCCACCCGGCAGCCCGGGCCGCGGGGAAAACAACTCCTGCAAAGCTAAACTCCGGCGAGCCGGCGGCCGCTCCCGAGTAGGTTCCTCCCGCAACCACGCCGCGCGGACCGTCCAGCCAGAGATCGGTGATCGTTCCCGGCCCGTCCGTCAGGGAGGAGATGAACCAGGCCGGGGAACTTGGCGAGAGCGACAGTGTTGTAGGAGTGCTGCGGATCTTGCCGGGCCGAGGACACGCTTCGTGGCGACCTTCCTCGGCTCGCCGCAGATGAACCTCGTCGAGGCGCGCCTCGAGGACCGCGGGGGCCACGTCGTCGTCGAGGGCGCGGGTTTCGCCTTCGCCGCGGACGAGGAGCGCTTCGGATCCGCGCTCGTTCCCGGCCGATCCGTCGAGGCCGGCGTGCGCCCGCACGACCTCCGCATCGCGCGGACGGGCGAGCCCACGGTGGCGACGCTGCGGGTCGAGCTGCTCGAGTTCCTCGGCTTCGAGGCGTACGCGCACGGGTGGACCAAGGCGAGCGGCCCCAAGGTGGTCGTGCGGCTCGACGGCGACGACGCCCGCGGCGTGCAGGCGGGCAGCGAGCTGGGCCTCTTCGCGGATCCGTGCAAGATACATCTGTTCGACGCGAGGTCCGGGATCGCGCTCGACGCGAGGTAGCGGCGTGCGACGCCCCGCCTCGAGCCCTCGCCTCCCCTCCGTCTGGCGCCTCGCGCTCGCGCTCCTCGCGCTCCTCGGGCCCGCCCTCGCCGGCTGCAGCGCGCCCGAGCCGAGGATCGTCGTGTGGCACGCCTACCGCGGCGACGAGGAGCGCGCGCTCCGGGAGGTGGCGCGCGCGTGGGAGGCGGAGGGTGGCACCAAGGTCACCCTGCTCTCGATCCCCTTCGACGCGTTCGTCGCCAAGGTCGAGGCCGCGGTACCCCGCGGAAACGGCCCGGATCTGTTCATCGACGGCCACCAGCGGCTCGGCTCGTACGCGCGGAACAGGCTCGTCGCGGATCCGGGCGACGCCCTCCCGCCCGAGGACGAGCGCCGATACGACGCCGCGAGCGCCTCCGCCCTCTCCCTCGACGCCCGCCCGCTCGCCGTGCCCCTCGCGGCGAAGTGCCTCGCGCTCTTCGTCAACGAGCGCCTCGCGCCCGGGAGCGTCGCGACGATCGCCGATCTCGAGGGGCTCTCGCTCCCCGCGGGCTCCTTCCCCCTCGCGTACGAGTCGGAGGGCGCGTTCTTCCACGCGCCCTTCCTTCACGCCTACGGGGGGCGGATGCTGGGCGGAGACGGGCAGTTCGCCATGGTCGGCGACCCGGCCGAGGCGAGCCTCGCCTACGTCAAGGGACTGAAGGACCGTGGCGCGATCCCCGACGAGCCGAGCGGCGCGCTCGTGAAGCAGCTCTTCCTCGGAGGCAAGGCCGCGGCGACGATCTCGGGGCCGTGGTTCCTCGCGGAGATCCACGCCGAGGTGCCCTACCGCGTGATGCCCCTCCCTCGGACGGTGGCGGACGGCCCGCGCCTCACCCCCTTCGTCACGTTCGAGGGGGCGATGCTCACCCCCGACGGCGTGAAGCGGCCGGCCGCGCGGCGGTTCGCACGCTACCTGGGAGACGAGCGCTCCGCGCGCACGCGCGCCGTCGTGGGCCGGCAGGTCGTCTCCACCCTGAGCGCGTGGCGGTTGCCGGAGCTCGCGAACGATCGCGTCCTGTCCGCGTTCAACGAGGCCGCTCGCGGGGCGATCCCGACGCCCAGCTCGACGCGGATGCAGGCCGCGTGGGTGCCTGCGGATCAGGCGGTCAAGAAGGTGCTCCGCGGCGCGATGTCGCCGCGCGATGCGCTCGCCGAGGCGAAGGCACGCTTCGACGACGTCCTCCGGCCCCCCCCGCCACCACCCAGGCCCACCGCGCTCGTCCTCGTCGCGGGCTTCGCGCTCGTCCTCCTCGCGTGGAGCGCGGTCCGCCGCGCGCGGCAGCCCGGGTTCGCCGCCGAGCTGGCGCGATCCGTGCCCGCGTACCGCTACGTCCTCCACGCCGCGGTCACCGTCGCCGTGCTCGTCGTGTTCCCGCTCCTCGCGGGGGCGGCGACGTCGTTCTTCGCCGGGCCGCGCGGCGACACCCGGTACGTCGGATTCTCGAACTACGTGGCCATCCTGACGGCGCGCGGCGGGGCGCTCCTCGGGCACGGATCGTTCTGGTCGACGTTGCTGGTGACGATCCTCTGGACGCTCGTGAACGTGACGTGCCACCTCGCCATCGGCGTGGGCCTCGGCCTCCTCCTGTCGAGGCCCTGGCTCCGGCTTCGCGCGGTGTACCGCGTGCTCCTCATCCTGCCGTGGGCGGTGCCCTCGTACGTCACGGCGCTCGCGTGGAAGGGCATGTTCCACCGGCAGTACGGCGCGATGAACGCGCTGCTCACCCTCGTGGGCGCCGAGCCCGTGTCCTGGTTCTCGAGGTTCTCGACGGCGTTCACGGCCAACGTGCTGACCAACGTGTGGCTCGGGTTCCCCTTCATGATGGTCGTCACGATGGGCGCGCTCACGGCGATCCCGAAGGACGTGCTCGAGGCCGCCGAGGTGGACGGCGCGACGCGGTGGCAGCGCTTCCGGCGCGTCACCTGGCCGCTCCTGCTCCCTTCGCTGTTGCCGTCGGTGGTGCTCGGATCGGTGTGGACCTTCAACATGTTCAACGTGGTCTTCCTGGTGTCGGGCGGCGAGCCCGACGGCACGACCGACATCCTGGTGAGCGAGGCCTACCGCTGGGCCTTCACGCGCGACGCCCAGTACGGCTACGCGGCGGCGTACGCGGTGCTGATCTTCCTGCTCCTCCTCGGCGGAACACGGCTCCTCGACCGGCTGGTGCCGGGAGACAGGAGGGCCGCGTAGTGGAGAGGAGGCCGAGCGCGTCCGAGGCGATCCTGGTGAACGCGATCGTGATCGTGTTCGTGGCGTTCGCGCTCTACCCGGTGCTGTGGGTGATCTCCATCGCGCTCTCGCCGGGCGGGCTGGCGGGCCAGGGAGGCGCGCTCCCGGTTCCGCGCGCGCCGGGCCTCGAGAATTTCGCGATCGTCACGGGCGGAGGCGACGCGGAGAAGGCGTGGTTGTTCCTCCGTCAGCTCGGGAACTCGCTCGTCGTGTCCCTCGCGACCGCGGCGGTGGCCGTCGCGATCGCCACGCCGACCGCGTACGCGCTCGCGCGCTTCCGGTTCGTCGGCAAGGAGGGCGGCCTGCGCACGCTCCTCGCCACCCAGATGTTCCCGGGCGTGGCGAGCGCGGTGCCGCTGTACCTCCTGCTCGACACGCTCGGGCTGCTGGACTCGCGCGCGGGGCTCGTGCTCGTGTACGCCGCGACGGCGGTGCCCTTCGCGATCTTCCAGCTCCGCGGCGCGTTCGAGTCGATCCCGGTCGACATCGAGGAGGCCGCGATGGTCGACGGCGCCACCCGCACGCAGGCCTTCCTGAAGGTCGCCCTCCCGGCCGCTCGACCGGCGATCGCGGTGACCGCCCTCTTCGCGTTCATGGGCGCATGGAACGAGTTCATCCTCGCCGCGACGCTCCTCGCCCGCGAGAGCGCCTTCACGCTGCCCGTCGTACTGCAGCGCTACGTCGGCGAGCACGATGCGCAGTGGGGTGCGTTCGCCGCGGGCGCGGTCGTGGTGAGCGTGCCGGTGATGGGCCTGTTCTACGTCGCCCAGCGGCAGCTGGTGAGCGGGCTGACCGCGGGGGGCGTGAAGGGGTAGGCGTCCGGATTCCACGCCCGCCGAGGGCTCTCGGAGATGAGCCCAGTGCTCAGCGCCGAGGGGCGGCGTGGGAGGCCGTGGGAACGGGTACGCGACGTACGCCTTGCGCATCCCGTAACAACGAGTAAGGTGCGCCTGTCTCTTCACGTTCACCGCTACGACGACGACGCCCTCTCTTTTCCGGGATCGCGAAGCTCGCTTTATCGGCACTGTGTCGAGCGCGGAACCTCTTCCGCCCCTGCTCGCCGTTGCACGGCCACCGGCGCAGGTCGATCCCAGCCGTGATCCAAGAATCGAGCACTCTCATGGGCAACCGTCTCTACGTAGGCAACCTCTCCTTCAACGCCACCAACGACTCGCTCCGAACCGCGTTCTCCAGCTTCGGCGACATCACCGACGTGCACGTCGTCTCCGATCGCGAGACGGGGCAGTCCCGCGGCTTCGGCTTCGTCACGATGGGCACCTCCCAGGCCGCCCAGAAGGCGATCGCCGAGATGAACGGCGCCCTGCTCGACGGCCGCGCGCTCAAGGTCAACGAGGCCGAGGAGCGCCCGCGCCGCACTGGCGGCGGCGGCGGCGGCGGCGGCGG
>SXNL01000144.1 GCA_005777185.1 Myxococcales bacterium | reverse complement strand
TGGCCCACGCCCTCGCGCGCGTAGATGGGCACCTTCTTCATGCGGTCGAGGCGGGCGGTGCGGTCGGAGAGGAGCTCGGAGATCCAGTCCGGCGCCACGGTGAAGAAGGCGTCGTCGTCGTCACGATCGCCCGGGTACCGCGACACGACCTTCGGAGACGGTGGCATCGTCGACACGCCCATTCCGGGCAGCGGTGCGGGAGTGTACGGCGCAGCTTTGACCGGTGACGGTCACATCGTCGCAGCGGGCGCAGCCGAGCGAAAAGGCGACGGCGGCACGACGAGCGATGGCGTCATCGCCCGCTACTCGGCTGGAGGAGCGCTCGACGGCACGTTCGGCGACGGAGGCCTCGCGTTCGTGAACTTCAATCCCCCGGAGCGCGTCATCTTCGGCCAGGTGGCCGTGCTGCCGGACGGGCATGTTCTCGCGCTCGGCGCCGCCCGAAGCAGCCCCTCCTCCTCTGAATACCTCATCGCGAAGTTCAACCCGAACGGATCGCTCGACGCCACGTTCGGAGCCGGAGGGATTGTGCGGCATAGCAACGTCTTGTACGCGATGGCCCTCCAACCCGACGGCAAGATCGTCGCTGCAGGCTCGAGTTTCCAGGCGGGGCGCACGGATCTGTCGGCGATCCGCCTCCACGCGAACGGCTCGCTCGAGCCCTCGTTCGGCGCGGCCGGCAGGGTCGTCCTGGTCCTCACGCCCGAAAGCCGCGCGTACGCCGTCACCGTGGACGGGACTGGACGCATCGTCCTCGGCGGCGGGATCAGCGCCCCTGCGCCCGCGAAAGAGGATTTTGCGCTCCTTCGGCTCATGTCGACGGGCGCTCTGGATGCCACATTCGCCTCGGGAGGGATCGTGAGCACCAACCTGGGGGCCGACGACTGGATCCTCGGCCTTCACATCCAGCCCGACGGCAAGTACCTGACGGCGGGCGTCAGCATCAAATCAGGCCCGACCGCCGTCTCGGATGCGCTTGCCCGCTTCCTGTCGGACGGGACACCGGCCCGCATTCGGCACCGGCGGAAAGGTCGTCGCGCCGAATCCTGACGGCTTCTATGTCAGGACCAACGCGGCGGCGTTCAGCGGCGGGCGGGCGACCCTCGTGGGCCAGTGGACACGAACCGTGGGTGGAGTGCCGACGGGTTCCGGGCAGGTCGGCGCGTCTCGATACTGCCTGTAGGTCATCCCGAGCGCGTCCAGCTCTCCGGTCACGTCCTCGTCGACGTCCGCCGACGCCGCGGCTGTCACGGGGTTCGGTGGTGCCGCCGACTGGACCATCGTGGCCATCGTAACACGGCCCTCACAGTGCGACCGGCGGCTCCGTCATGCGCAGGCGGACGCGGTACGCGGGGACGCACCCTGGCGTGCTATCCTTCCACGCGTGACCGCCACCGCCCGCGCCGTCAGCGTCAGCTACACGATCCCCTCCCTCCCGGCGGGCCGGCCGCTGAGTATCCACCCCATGACATCTGCGTAGAGCCGGAACACGGGCCCGCGTGCCGCGGCCGCTCGAGCTCGTGGCGCTGTCGTCGCCCACACCTGCGAGGCCGCTCGCGGGCCGACGCCACGGTGTCCCCAGCTGAATCCACGCGGAGCCCGTTCGCGGCTCGTGTTGAGCCCGCATCCGCAGCACCGTCACGTCAAATCGCAGCAGCCCACCACGCAACATTCAGGAGGAATCCATGATCGGCCCCATCGTCATCCAGGACCTCATCACGATCGACTCGGCCTTTGCGACCTGGAGGCAGCCCGCACCGGTCGGCGTCGCTGCGCTTCAGGACATCGTGGTCACGGCCGACGTCCGCGCGCTCACCATCCCGCAAGGCGGCACGCTGACCCTCTTTCTGGACACCGCTCCAGATAACGACGAGCTGCTCTACGTCCCCATGGTGACGCTCGGAACCACCCTGGCGGTGGGCGTCGCTACCATCAAGATCCTGCTCACCCAGGCCGACGTGCCGGTCCAGCGCTGGGTCCGCTGCCGGATCGAGCTCACGGGCGCCCAGCCACCGTGGAGCGGGACGCTCCGCGTCGTGGCATCCGGCAACCCGTCGGGCGGGCGGTGACCTTCGGGGACGATCGAAGGGGTCGCCGTGGCTGGCACGGGCGTTTGGCGCCGCGTACGATGGACGGTATGGATGGCGACCACGGCGCAAGCGCTCGCTCCGACGTCGAGGAGCTCGGCGTGTCGGTCGCTTCGGGCGCCGACGCGCACCCTCGCAGCGGCGCGTCCGAGCGCATGCCGCCTGCGGAGGCCGCCTTCTCCGATCCGATCCCCGGCGCCAGGGAGGTCACACTCGAGGAAATGCAGGCGCAGTGCGCGGCCGACGAACAGGCCATGGCGACGCGGGCGGCGCGGGCCGTTCGCGATCTCGTCCCCGACGGGAACGGAGGGATGCGACCGCGGGAATGCACCCTCCGCGACAACGTCGCCCAGGCCGCGGCCGAGGGAGCGCGGCCCCCGCGGGATCTCGTCCTCGACGGAAATGGGGGGATGAGGGTAATGGATCTGGACGGCGAGTCGCCGCCCCCGATTCCGAAGGGCAGGAACCGCGAACCTCCCTGGGACACCGAGGGCGGCGACGACTTCGCCCCTCGGCCTTTCCCCTGGGACGGCGGCGACGACGTCGCCCCTCAACCTCTCGTCTGGGCCCAGAGCGTCGTTGGCTCCGTCGACCCCGAGAAAGGATGGTCCCAACGCGACGGAGCGACGCTCTGCGTCGTCAACAATGGCAAGCGGCTCCTCCTCATCGGCGGGTGGGACTCGAGCGAAGCAGAACATGAGACGTGGAAGCTAGACACCTTCGCAACGTTGGCACACGAGATACGTCTCGATCGGACTATCACGACGAACGAGATCTGGTTCAGCGATGACGACGGAAAAACATGGGAGATCCTGCTGGAGCATCTCAAGGATCCCCCGAAGACCGGCGAGAATGCCCGATTTCAGCGCGTTCACACGCCTGCATGGACGAACTGCGACGACGGGTACTTCTACCTCATCGGGGGCGACGTTCATATCCCACATTCCGAGGTATGGCGCACGTCACGTGCTGGATTGGGGAGTGACTGGCAGTACATGGGTGACATCGACGACTACGTGCCCTGGGAGAAGCGCATCCTCTCGATGGCGGGCAGCATCAACGGAGTCCTCTACGTGATGGGCGGTCAGCTCACCATCAACTCCGGGACCGCGCAGAACGACATGTACAGCTCGGACACTCAGGGCAGGACCTGGAAGCTGGTCCCCTCGAAGCCGACCTGGGACATGTGGTCGAAGCGCGGCATGGTCTTCGGCATGCCGGTCATCTTCAACACGGCGAAGGGCAGACAGGAGCTCTACCTCGTCGGAGGCGGGATTTACGATTCCGACCCTGAAGTGTACTTCGACGACGTCTACAAGTTCGACGGGGACGACTGGATCCAGGTCCGCAGCAACCACCCCCGCGCAATTCCCCCCGCTCTCCCCGATCCCGACGGGTGGCCCACGGGCTACGATGGGCCGGGGAAGCCGTCGAGGAGCGGCCGCGGGTATCACAACGTCGTCGCGACTCCGCCCGGACCCGGCCGGCCCGGCTGGCTCCTGTGGGTGATCACGGGCTCCGTCATCGGTGACGGAAGCTGCAAGAAGATCCTCGTCTCGGATCTGGTCTCCAAGGAGCTCGGAAGCACGTGGACGGAGGTGCTGACAGCAGACTGGGGTCCGCAGACTGGCTCGCACGCCGACGGCGTGACGGTCTACAAGGGCGACATCATCCGCGCCAGCGGCGCCGCCGCTGACCGATCGACCTACAGGATCTCGCAGGTCACGCTTCCCGAGTACTTCAAGAAGGAGCGCCCGAAGATCACGGACGTTGCCGCGGGCTCCCTCGGCCGCGCCGCATTTGCAGGCGACGTCATCAACCTCTTCGGCGAAGGCTTTTCGACGGTGCGTGCCGTGTACATTTACACCGCAGATGTCAACTCGGCCTATACCAAGTTTGTGCCTTTTTCCCCAAGCCCCACCTTCGAAGTGGCGCTCCTTATCACGATGCCTAAGGTCTTGGGGCTAAAGGTCAAGACACGGGTCTACATCATCGTCGTCAACGCTGACGGCAGCAGCGATTATCCCGAGGGCGCAATCTCGTACTTGGGGCCATTCAAGTGAAGGGGCGCGGCGCCGTCAGACTCGTTCGCTTGGTCGCCCTCATCACGCTCGCGGGTGGAGCCCTGTTCCTCGCTTGCGGCGGGGGTCTGGGTGCCGAGGCGTCTTCGGAAGCGTGCAACGCTGGCGCCTGCGATGCGAGCGTCTCCCCGGAGGGAAGCTCAAGCATGGACGCATCCGCCACTTCGACGGACAGCTCCGCGCCGGCGTCAGACGCCGGAAGTGACTCCAGACCTCTGCCACCGTGCGGGGACGGCGGACTCCCCGGCGCGCTCGACCCCAGTTTCGGGGATGGCGGCGTCGTGTACATCAAGGCCGCTCCGGGCACGGGAAGCGCCGCCTATGCCGTGCTGATCCAGCCGGACGGCAAGACGCTCCTTGTCGGCGGCCTCGGCGACTCCCTCAAGTCGTGGTTCCTGATGGTTCGGCTGACCGCGGGTGGGGGCCTTGACACCACCTTCGGGGACGGGGGGGTTGTCGAAACGCCCATCCCCGTTGGCATTGGATCAGTTGCAGATGCTGTGGTTCTGACGGCGGATGGTCGCATCCTCGCAGGGGGCTACGCACGTTGGGACGCAGGTGTTAGCGACCTCGCCATCGCCCGCTACTCGCCTGGCGGCGCGCTCGACGGGACGTTCGGAGATGGAGGCTTGGCGCTTGTGACCTTCAGCCCACCCGAGTCTGCGTCCTTGAGCTCAATCGCTGTTCTGCCGGACGGACATGTCCTGGCGGCCGGCAGTGTGGGGCTTGATGGCAGTCTGGGGATCGTTGGCTCCAAAGATTACTTGATCGTGAAGTTCAAGCCGAACGGCTCGCTTGACACAACGTTCGGAACGGGGGGGAAGGTGCGGGTCGACATCCGGTCCGTCGACGGGGTAGGGGCAATGGTCGTGCAGCCCGACGGCAAGATCCTGATCGTGGGGGCAAGTAGCCAAGCAAACTCGACGCCACCCCCCACCTTTGGGCCCACCGCTTTGTCGGCGTTCCGCCTCAACCCGGATGGCTCGCTCGATCCTTCGTTCGGGTCGGCTGGCAAGGTCGTCTTGGCCCTCGCGATGGAGAGCGGCGCAAGCTCTGTTGCTCTCGACGGCACCGGGCGCACCATCGTCGGCGGAGGGCTCAGCACTCCTGCTGGCGATGCCTTTGCCGTCTTCCGGCTCGACTCGACGGGCGCTCTGGATACGGCGTTCGGCACGGGAGGCGTCGCGAGCACCAACTTCGGGGGAGATTGGCGCGAGACCTTCAGCCTCTATGTCCAGCCCGACGGTAGGTACGTGATGGCGGGCGTGAGCGCCACCTCCGCCTCGACTGTGGTCAGGGACGCGCTTGCACGCTTTCTCCCTGACGGAGCGCCCGATCTCGCACTCGCGGCCGGCGGAAGAGTCCTCGTACCGAACCCGGCCGGTTTCCGCGTCAGGAACCACGCAGCAGCGTTCGGCGGCGATCGAGCGACTGTCGCGGGTCATTGGTGGCCCTTGCCCATCGGATCTCCGGGGTGGGAGGGCTGGATGGGCGCGTCTCGGTATTGCCTGTAGGCCGTCCAGCCGCCATCCAGCCCCCTCGTCCACCGTCGCACACTCGCTCCCGCCGGAGCCGCGCCCGGAGCGTCTCCTCGAAGTGCTCGCGGTGGAGGACCTTGACGGCGATGTCCTGCCCCGACACCACGTGCGTGGCGGCGTACACCTCGCCCAGCACCTCGCCTACGCCTCCCTGAGGTCGCGCTTGAGCACCTTGCACGTCGGGTTGCGCGGCAGGGCGTCGAGGAACACGAAGTCGCGCGGCATCGACGGGGATCTCCACCTCCACACCCGACTCGCCCGATCACGGCACCGCCCAGGCCCTGCCGCGAAGGTGGCTCGCCAGGCACGCGGTACGCGGGGACGCACCCTGGCGTGCTATCCTTCCACGCGTGACCGCCACCGCCCGCGCCGTCAGCGTCAGCTACACGATCCCCTCCCTCCCGGCGGGCTGGGAGCTGTCCGAGGAGATCATGCCCGAGTCCCCGGTCCACGACGCCATCGTGAAGCTCCTCGTCGCGCTGCTCGACGCGTGGGCCGTGCGCCGTGGCCTCACGGCCGTGTTCCGGAACCTCGCGGTCCGCTGGGACGAGGACCTGCCGGCGGTCGGCGTGGATCCCGACGTGTGTGTCGTGGCGCCGCCGCCCCCTCCGGGGATCCGCAGCCTGCAGACGTGGCTCCCGGGGCACGAGACGCCCGAGCTCGCCGTCGAGGTCGTGAGCGAGACGAACCCGCGGAAGGACTACCTGGTCGCTCCCGACAAGTACGCGGCGAGCGGGATCGCGGAGCTGTGGATCTTCGATCCGCTCCTCGCCGGCCCCGCCGGGCACGGCGGCCCGTACATCCTGCAGATCTGGCAACGTGACGACGCGGGCGGCTTCGGGCGCGTGTACGCCGGCCCCGGCCCGGCGCGTACGCGCGCGCTCGACGCATGGGTCGTCGTGGACGGACAGCGGCTGCGCATCGGGGATCACGAGGACGGTCGCGGCCCCTGGCTCACGGGCGAGGAGGCCGAGCGCGCCGCCAAGGAGGCCGCCCTCGCCGCCAAGGAGGCTGAGCGCGCCGCCAAGGAGGCCGCCCTCGCCCGCGTCACCGAGCTGGAGGCCGAGCTCCGACGAAGGTAGTCAGGCGGAGCCGCACCCGGAGCGTCTCCGTGCACCAGACCCAGCACCTCCGCTACGCCCCCCTGAGATCGCGCTTGAGCACCTTGCCCGTCGGGTTGCGCGGCAGGGCGTCGAGGAACACGAAGTCGCGCGGCACCTCGCGCACGGCCTGCGCGCGCGCGGCTTCGGTCGCGCTTCGCGGGGGGCGCGCCGCTCCCGGGCCCCCTGGGATCCTCCACCAGATGCAGAAGGCCGCCCCGGGGAAGACGTTCATCGCGGCCCCCCCCGAGGCGAACTGCGCGTGCAACGAGTGCCCGCACATGAAGAAGAACACGCTGGAGAAGGTCTACCTCGCGCTCCGCGACCTCGAGCCGAAGCTCGTGATGCGCCCCGACCTGATCGAGAAGGCCCGCGCGCCGATCGACCGGATGCTGGAGCTTTCCTAGCTAGGGCCTGTCCTCATATTCGAGAATATGAGGACACGCCCTAGACGTCCGTCATCATGGTCGTGATGGCGTAGTCGGCGATGAAGATCGCGACGATGCTGGTCACGACCGCCTTCGCGGTCGCCTCGCCCACGCCGCGCGCCCCTCCCGAGGCGGAGAAGCCCTTCTTGCAGCAGATCGTCGAGACGATCGCGCCGAAGATCGTCGCCTTCGTGAAGAGCATCACGATGTCCTTCACCTCGACGAGCTGGCGCACGCGGTCCCGGAAGATCCCCGGATCGATGGACTGCCACGCGACGGCGACGATGTACGCGCCGCCCATGCCCGCGATCGCGAAGCCGACGGCGAGGAGGGGGAGCATCAGCGTCGTCGCGAGCACGCGCGGCGCGACGAGGTACTGCACCGGGCTCACGCCCATCGTGGTGATCGCGTCGATCTGCTCGGTGACGCGCATGTTGCCGAGCTCGCTCGCCATGGTGCTCCCGGCGCGCGCCGTCACGACGACCGCGGCCAGGACCGGCGCGAGCTCGCGCGCGAGGGCGAGCGCGACCACGCCGCCGACCATCGTCTCGGCGGAGAACTGCCGGAACCCGACGATCGTGCTCACCGTGAACGCCATCCCCGTGAACAGGCCGACCAGCGCCACGATGAACACCGACTGCGCGCCGATGAAGTCGAGCGCCGCGAGGAGCTGCGCGAACCGGTACGGCGGCCGCACCATCCACGACACGGTGCGGATCGCGAGCATCACGGTGGCGCCGAGCTCGTCGAGGGCGTCGAGCAGCGGGCCGAGCGCCGTGTCGACCCAGCCGGAGAGGGTGCTCAGGGCGGAGGGGACCGGGGTCCCGGCGGGCACCTTCTCCCCGGTCTCCATCGGGGATCAGGGCTCCCGGTAGAAGCGCGGCACACGGCGGGAGATCTGCGTGAGCACCTCCCACGGGCTCGTGCGGGCCGCGCGCGCGACCTCGTCGGCGAGGATCACGTCCCTGCCGAGCGGTCGCTCCTGCTCTCCGAGGACGACGACCTCGTCGCGCATCGAGGCGCCCGGGACGTCGGTGACGTCGATCATGCACATGTCCATCGAGACGGCGCCGACGATCGGGACGCGACGCCCGCGCACCAGCGCGACGCCAGCGTTGGTGAGCTGCCGCGACAGGCCGTCGGCGTAGCCCATGGGCAGCGTCGCGATCCGGCTCGGGCGAGCCGCGCGGAAGAGCGCGCCGTAGCCGACCGGCGCGCCCTCGGGCACGTCGCGGAGGTCGACGATCTCGGAGCGCACCGTCATGGCCTGCACGAGCTCGGAGGAGAACGCGTCGCCCGTGGACTGGTCGGGCGAGATCCGGCGCGGCGACACCCCGAAGATCGTGAGCCCGGGCCGGGCCACGTCGAGGCTCGCCTCTCCGCGGAGGACGGCCGCGCTGTTCGCCGCGTGACGCACCTCGGGCCGGACGCCGTGGCCCCGGGCGAGCCGCGCCGTGGCCTCGTCGAACCGGGCCATCTGGAGGGCGGTGTCGGCCTCGGAGTCCGCGTCGGCGCACGCGAGGTGCGTCATGAGGCCGACCACGCGCACCTCGGGGAACCGCGCGAGCTCCTCCGCGAACGCGTCGATCCGCGTGTGATTCACGCCCAGCCGCGCCATGCCCGTCTCGATCTTGACGTGCACGTCGATCGGCCCCGGCGCCTCGCCCGCGCGGACGACGCGCGCGAACCCCTCTCGAGGTGGGAGCGGTCGTAGACGACGGGCGTCATCTCGCGGGCGACGAGCTCGCCGTGGGCGCTGCCGTAGTAGCCGCCCATGACCAGGATGGGGGCGCGGATCCCGGCGTCGCGGAGCTCGACGCCCTCCTCCAGCAGCGCGACGCAGAACCCGTCGACGCCGGCTCGCTCGAGCGTGCGCGCGACCGCGGGCGCGCCGTGGCCGTACCCGTCGGCCTTCAGCACGGCCCACACCCTGGATGGCCCCGCGCAGCGCTTCACGACGCGGAGGTTGTGCCGGAGCGCCGCGAGGTTGACCTCCGCGCGCGTCGGCCTCACGGCGTCGGCGGGGGCGGCGCGGCGCGGGCGGAGCACGCGAGGCTCCGAGGGCGGGGCGAGCGGGGGGAGCGGGAGGCCACCTTCTGTCGTCTTGGTCAGGGTTGATCGTCCGTGGGAGAGAACGCGGGGACGCCGGGTGCCGATTCCGCTGCGACCGTAGCATGGAGGCCCGGGCCCGTCGCGGAGGGCCCGACGCGTGGCCCTACCCCGCCCGCACGGACGGCACGCTAACGACCGCCGGCGGCGCCCCGCTGAACTGGAGCCGGTGCAGGCGCGCGTACATCCCCTCGCGCGCGATCAGCTCGTCGTGCGTGCCCGTCTCGACCACGCGACCCTTGTGGAACACCACGATCCGATCCGCCGCGCGGATCGTGGACAGCCTGTGCGCGATGATGATCGACGTGCGGTTCTCCATGACCGCCTCGAGCGCCATCTGGCGGAAAGGCCAAGGAACGCGCATCGCACGAACCGCGGGTTCGTTGCGCAGGAATCCTACATCCGTCAATACAGCCTTCTCCAGATGCAATTCACCCACCAGGCGCTTGAGTCGGGCGTTCTCTTTCTCTAACTGCTTTAGCCGCCGGGCTTGGTCAACCTTCATCCCCCCGTATTCCCGCCGCCAGCGGTAGTAGC
>SXNL01000143.1 GCA_005777185.1 Myxococcales bacterium | reverse complement strand
CTGCCATGCGGACACGACGGCGCGGCTCGCTCATGCGCGCACAATAAGTTCCATTCCGCGCTTGTCGATCCCCCGGCACCGCTTTCTTTCTTGTCTCGCTCTTGCTCCAGACCGCCGGGCGCCGGCCTCTCCCGTTGACGTCAACGTCAACGTGAGGCGGACGGCACCCGGCCGCTCCTGGCCGGCGATCGCGACCGGAAGCGCGCTTCCCGCATTCTTGGACAGCTGTCGAGCGCGCGTAGCGCGCGATTTGGGGGAGACCGACGCGCGCAGCGCGGCGAGTCGGGGCACCCTTTTTTTTTTCGCTGGATCGCGCCTAACCGATCGGCATTGGCACTAGAACAGCGTGCGCAGCCGCTCCATGAACGTCCGCTGCTGGGGCTGCACGTCCTCCCCGAGCTCGCGCGCGAGGGCGAGGACGAGTTCGCGCTGACGCTCGGTGAGCTCGGTCGGGACCTCGAGCGTGACCTCGACGCGCTGGTCGCCGCGTCCGATGCCGGCGCGGCGCGGGATCCCCTTGCCCTTGATGCGAAGGCTCGCGTTGGGCTGGGTACCGGGCGGGACCTTGAGCCTGCCCTTGCCGTCGAGCGTGGGCACCTCGACCTCGCCGCCGAGGGTCGCGGTCGCGAAGCTGATCGGCACCCTGCAGAGGACGTCGTCGCCCTCGCGGTGGAAGAAGGCGTGGGGCTTGACCTGGATCGCAAGCTCGAGATCGCCGGCGGGCCTGTCGGGGCGCGGGCGGTTTCCCGCCGCGGAGACCACGCGCGCCGCGCCGGGCTCCACGCCCGGCGGGATGGTCACGACGATCGTGTTGCTCTGGGTGACGAGTGAGCTCCCTCGGCAGCCCTGGCAGGGGGTCGTGACGAGCTTACCTCGCCCGCGGCAGCGCGAGCACGTGCGCTCGACCGCGAGCGGGAAGATCCCCTGCTGGATGCGCACGCGACCCCGTCCGTTGCACGCGTCGCACGTCTCGGGGCGGGTGCCGGGCGCGCAACCGGAGCCGTCGCAGTCGTTGCAGGTCACGACGCGGTCGTATTTCACCTCCTTCTCGCAACCGAAGGCAGCCTCCTCGAAGGTGATCTCGAGGTCTCGCTTGAGGTCCCCGCGGTCCCCGCGGCCGACGCCGAACACGCCCAGGAGATCGCCCAGGAAGCCGTCGATGTTGATCTGGCTGACGTCGACAACGCCGCCGCCGAAGGGGCTCCCCGCGCCGAAGGGCGAGCCCGGCTGCTCGGCCGCGCTGCCGAAGCGATCGTACATGCTGCGACGGTTCGGGTCCGAGAGGACCTGATACGCGGCGTTGATCTCCTTGAAGCGCGAGCCCGCCCTCGGATCATCCGGGTTCTTGTCGGGGTGGTGGATCGAGGCGAGCTTGCGGAAGGCGCCCTTGATCTCCTCGGGCGTGGCGTTGCGGCTCACGCCGAGCACGTCGTAGTAGTCCCGCTCGGCCAAGATGGGGATCTCGTAGCACAGCCTGCTCGTCGGCGAAGGGCTGAAAGCCCGCCCGCACGACGCGCCAGGCGGGTCGTTTCGTGGTAGGGTTCGTTCCCCTCGCATGGCAGACGTCGACCTCTACAAGCGCCTCGATCCCGGTGCGAAGAGCGCACTCCTCCGGCGGATCATCGCGCGGTGCGAGCCCACGGGCGGCCCCACGCCCGTCGTCGTCTTCGACCTCGACGGCACGCTCATGGACAACCGGCCACGCACGCTCGCGATCCTGCGCGAGCTCGCCGGGCGCTGGAACTCCAAGAACCCGGACAGCGCCTCGCGCCTCAAGGCGGCGGCGCCGAGCGACCTGTCGTACCTCCTCACGGATAGCCTCGCCCGCTTCGGGATCACGCGGAGCGAGATGGTGTCGGAGGCCGAGAGGTTCTGGCGCGAGCGCTTCTTCGCGGATGACTCGCTGAAGGACGACGTGGCCCTGCCCGGCGCCGTGGACTTCGCGCGCGCGTGCTACGCGAAGGGCGCGATATGTGTATACCTCACGGGTCGCGACCTGCCGATGATGGGGATCGGCACCTTCCGGAGCCTGCGGGATCTGGGCTTCCCGATCGGCGTGCCCGGGACCGAGCTCGTGTGCAAGCCCGACTTCAACATGCCGGACGAGGCGTTCAAGAGGCTCGAGGCGCCAAAGCTCGCGCGCGTGGGCCGCGTCGTCGCCGCCTTCGACAACGAGCCCGCGAACTGTAACGTGTTCCTGGAGCAGAACCCCGAGAGCGAGAGCGTGTTCGTCGACACGCAGCACCTGCCCGGCGCGCCGCCGCTCGATCCGCGCGTCGCGATCATCGACGACTTCTCGTTCGGGTGATCGGCTTGCGCGGGGACGTCCTCCTCCTGGGAGCGATCGCGATCCTGGGCGCGTGCAAGGGGCCGTCGAAGGAGCCCGAGGGCGTCGCCACGGGGGACGCCGCCGCCACGAGCCCGCAAGCGAACACGGAGCCCGCGCCGCTCGTCGTCGTGCCCGTGGCGAGCGCCGTGACCGGCCCGACGATCGCGCGCGAGGCCGGACCGCCTCCCTCGACGCTGCGCGCGGACCGCCCGGTCGCGCAGGACACGGCCGCGCACGAGGAGCGGGTGTACGCTCTCTTCGCGACGTTCCGCGTGACCGACGTCCCCGGCGTCACGAAGGCGCCCGAGGTCAGCCAGGCAGGGCTCGATCTCCTGCGCAAGAAGGGCGAAGCGCGTGCCTCGATCGAGCTCGGCGCGGCGCGCATGCGGGTGATCCTGCAGGGCCGCGGGTTCGCCACGCCGTCCGACGCGGAGCTCCGCGCGCGCTTCGACGCGTACGGGTTCGCGCTGCTCCTCCCTCCCGCGAACGCGTACCGTGTGCTGCCCCCGGGCGCCCTTCGCGCCCTCGTCTCGGAGCGGAGGACCGACGTGAGCCCCACAGGACCCGCGGAGGTGACCCCGCAAGGGGAGGCCGGGCGGCGCTTCGGCCAGCGCGTGCACAAGGTCAAGGTGGTCACCCGCGTGGGGCGCGCCGTGTTCGACGTGGCGCGCGTCCCGGACGTGGGCGACGGGGGCCTGCTGCTCGGGCGCATGTTGCTCGACCTGCTCTCGGCGGCACCGTCGACGGTCCTGTCGGCGGAGGGCGACGTCCCGATTCATGCAGAATACACGTGGGCAGGCGGGGGGGGCCTCGTCTTCGACGTCGCGCAGCTCGCACGAAAGGTCGAGCCAACCTCTCTCTCCCTTCCCCCGCCCGGCGTCTCGTTCGTGACGGATCCCATCCCTGCGCCGGCGTTCGAGCAGATCGCGACGCGCGATGAGCTCGCGGCGATCCGGACGGGGCCGGTGGAGCTGCCCCCCGGTCCAAGGGCGGTCGAGGAAGGGCTCTCCATCGCCAACCACACGGAGGAGTCCCGGCTCCTCCTGCTCGACGGAGCGGTCGTCGCGCGCGTCGGCCCGCACGGGCGCGGCGTAGTCGAGGGACTACACCGGGGCCGCTACCACGCCACGTGGCGCACGGTTCTCGGGGACGTCCCGCAGGAGATCACCCCGGTGACGGTGCCCGGCAAGCTCGACCTCGGCGCGCCCGAGAAGTGAGCCGGGTCGTGCTAGGCTCTGCCCATGGAAGAGCTACGCATCGAGGATCTCCGCCCAGGGACGGGGCCGGCCGCGAAGGCTGGCGACAATGTGACCGTGCACTACGTGGGCACGCTCACCAACGGCAGCAAGTTCGACAGCTCACGTGATCGAGGGAAGGGCTTCTCCTTTCCGCTCGGGCGCGGCCGCGTCATCAAGGGGTGGGACCAGGGCGTGGCGGGCATGCAGGTCGGCCAGCTGCGGCGACTGACGATCCCACCCCACCTCGCCTACGGCGCAGATGGCTTCGGCTCCGTCATCCCACCGAACGCGACCCTCGTCTTCGAGGTCGAGCTCTTGAGCCTCGCGTAGAACGAGGGGACCCCCTCGCGCCGTCCACGCGCGCGTCTCGCGCGCCAAGACCCTGGCGACGAGCTCCTTGGCCGGCATGCTGTCGTGGCGCTGGCCCTCGGTGATCTCGAACGCGAGCGGTAACCCGAGGGCATCGACCACGAGGTGGACCTTCGTCGAAAGGCCGCCACGCGAACGTCCTATCCCTTGCGATGCCGCCCGTGAGGAATCCCCTCATTTTCGAGCCCGAGCCCGAGCGCGAGCCCGATTCCTGCGCAACGAACCCGCGGTTCGTGCCGACTGGCGGGCATGGACGGGTTCGAACATGAGCGACTCGACGTCTACCGTGCGAGCATCGAGCTGGTGGCGGGGGCGGACCAGCTCGCGGACCGCTTTCCGAGG
>SXNL01000142.1 GCA_005777185.1 Myxococcales bacterium | reverse complement strand
TCCTCTTCCTCTTCTTCCTCGTCCTCGTCGAGGTCGTCGAGATCCTCGTCGAAGTCCTCGGCGTCGTCCTTGTCCTCCTCCGCCTCCTCGACCTCGACGGGGCCCTTCTTCTCGAACTTGATGTCGACGCCGACGTCGCCGAGCTGGGCGTCGAGGAGCTCGAAGAGCTCCTCCACGTCGTCCCCGGACCACTCGTCGAGCATGTCCGTCAGGAACTCGAAGAAGTCCCCGCTGTCGAGCCGGCGCTCGATCTCCTCGACCTGCTCTTCGGTGAACGCCTCGAGGATGTCCTCCCGCAGCGTGTCGGTGTCGCCCTCCTCGATGGCGTCCTGCGCCGAGAGCCGGATCTGCCGCACGGCGCGTTTGTCGAGCGTGATCTCCATCGTGTTCTCCGGTGGAGAAAAGTCCTACGCAACCTGTGGCCAGAGTGTCAACCATGAGATGGATCGCCGGGCGGTTTCCGCGTCGGAGGACGGTTCTTGTCCATCGAGGGGCGATGGGCGAAGATGGGCCGTGCGGTTCGGGCCATGCGTCGCGGTCGCCGCTCTCGTCCTGATGGCGCCTCGCGCGTCGATCGCCGAGGAGCAGGGGCACGAGGACTCGCGGCCGGCACCCATGCTGCAGTACGGGGTCGGCATCGCGGCCGAGCTCGTCGCGGCGCCCGGGTCGATGTGCTCCCCGGCGGATCCGTGCATCCTGGGCTCGGGCGCAGGCATCGCCGCGCGCATCGGCCTGCGCACCGCCGGGCCATTCTACTTCGGCGGGGCGTACGAGGTGTCGAAGCAGGACCCGAGCAAGCTCTACCGCCTCGCGCTCCTGCAGCAGCTCCGGGGGGAGATCCGCTACGCGATCCAGACCAAGCGTGACGTCGAGCCCTACTTCGTGGGGGGCGTCGGCGCCGTGGCCTACGGCAACGAGTGGGGCACCGACACCAAGGGCGGGGTCGCCTTCCTCGGTGGGGGCGCCTCGGCGGAGATCGCACCCCAGACCCTCGTTGGACTCCAGGTGACGTACCGCGCGATGTATTTCTCCCGGTTCGAGGACAGCACCGGCGTACGGCGGGGAGGCGGCTTCTCGCACGTGATCTCGGTGGAGCTCACCCTCGAGGCCAGGGATCGCCTGCACCTCCAGCCTTGACGGCGAGGGGTCCCGTATTGTCCCATCCGCGTCAGGTGAACTGTTCCACGTGCGGAGGCGAGAACGCCGACCACCTGACCTTCTGCCAGGTGTGCGGACAACGGCTGCGGCCCCGCGTCGCCCCGCCGACGCCGGCGATCGGCCTTTCCCCGCCGGACACGGCGGCCGCGTCGGTCTCCCACGCCGCGCCGCACGCAGGCGGCCCCTGCGAGATGTGCGGCACGGAGAACCCATCGCACGTCCGCTACTGTCTCTCGTGCGGGACCGCGACGGGTGGCGGCCACGCACCGGCAACGCCGCACCCGCCTGCCCCCGTCCACCCGATCGCGCCCACGCCCATGATCGCGATCGGGCCCTCGCGGGGCACGCCCGCGCTCGTGCGGGTGTGCGGGCGCTGCCACGGCACGTGCGAGGCCACCGCGGCGTTCTGCAAGTTCTGTGGCGCTTCCATGGGCGACATCCCCGCTGGGCGAGGGGAGATGCGCACGCTCACGCCGGCCCCGAACCCCATCGCGGTGGCGGCCGACCTCGCGCCGGTGCCCGCCCCCGCCCCGGTCGCCCCGACGCCCGCGCCGGCCCCGATCGCCCCGGTACGCGCCGCGCCCTCCCCCGTGCTCTCGCCCGCGCCACCGGCCCCCGTTCAGGCGGCGCCCGTAGCCTACGCCGCGCCTGCGGCCGCCCCGGCCCCTCAGGTGCGGCCTGTGGCCGCCCCCCAGGCGGCTCCGGCCCACGAGCCTCCACCGAGAGCGGTCTCCGCGGCGGCTCCCACGCGACGCCCTGAACCGACCTGCAAGCTCGTCGTCGTCACCCGCGACGGTCAGCCAGGTACCGAGTACCCGTTCACGGATCAGATCGACATCGGCCGGCGCGAGGGCCTCGTCATCGTACCGGAGGACCGCTACCTCTCCCCGCGCCACGCACGCATCACCTGGGCTGGCGGCCGCTGCCACCTCTACGACCTGCAGAGCGCGAACGGTGTGTACGTCCGTCTCTCTCCGAGGATCACGCTCCGGGGCTACAACCGGGTGGCCCACGATCGTTTCGCGGCGACGGTGCTCGACGAAAGTCAAGAAGGAACGCTCCCCGACGAGACCGAGCGAAACCCCGGCGCGCCCTCGGCGCGCGTGCGTGAGCGAGAGACGGAGTTCCATGGAGGAGCCTTCCTGGAGGATCAAGATTTGATCCTGGTCGGACAACAGGTGCTAAGGTTCGAAATCGTGAAGGAAGGCGCCGCGTTGATGGGCCCGGCATACCAGCACGACACGCTCCTCTTCGGCACGCCCTCGAGCCGGAGGTTCGCCCGGCTGTGCCAGCGCGGCGTGGAGGGGACGACGCTGGACGTGCATCACCTGCGGAAGCTCGAGACGGTGATGGGCCGGGAGGTCGGCGACCTCCTCTTTGCGGACGATCCGTTCCTGTCGCGCACGCACGCCGCGGTCCGGGTCGAGGAAGGCCCCACGACGCGGTTCTCGGTGGTCGACCTGGGCTCGTCGAACGGGACGTTTCTGCGCGTGAGCGAGGCGGTCGAGGTCTTCGATGGGGATCAGTTCCGGGTTGGACAACAGCTGTTCCGGATCGAGCTCCCGGGTGGATCGTGAGGCCATGAGGCTCCACCCGTGACGCAGTCCGAGACGCCCATTCCGCCCGAGCCACCGCCCGTCGAGGAGGCTCCGGTGAACCCGGACGGCGAGCTGACCATCCGTCTGTTCGCCCGGACGGACGTCGGTCAGGTGCGCGAGCACAACGAGGACAACTTCCTCGTCGGGGACCTGACGAGGCGCTCGCGCGGGCTCCTCGAGGCGAACCGCGCCGCGCCGATCGGCAAGCACGGCGCTCTCTTCGCCGTGTGCGACGGGATGGGCGGAGCGGCCGCCGGCGAGGTGGCGAGCCAGCTGGCCGTCGACATCATCTTCGAGCGCATCACGGAGGGCCTGCGCGAGGGCGAGTTGCACCGCGACGACCTGGCGCGGAGGCTCGTCCACGCGGTCGAGATCGCCGGCACGCGGATCTTCCAGGAGGCCAAGGCCGACCGCTCGCGACGGGGCATGGGTACGACGGTCACGGCCGCCGCGCTGGTCGACGATCACCTGTTCCTCGCGCAGGTCGGGGACTCACGCGGGTACATCCTCCGCGGCGAGAGCCTCGTCCAGGTGACGCGCGATCAGTCGCTCGTCAACCAGCTGATCGAGGCCGGGCAGCTCACCGAGGAGGAGGCCGAGACCTTCGAGCACAACAACATCATCCTCCAGGCGCTCGGAACGTCCGACACGGTGCAGGTGGATCTCACGTTCGCCGAGATCCGGCGCGGGGACACGCTGCTCCTGTGCTCGGACGGTCTGTCGGGGATGGTGCGCTTCGAAGAGATCCGCGAGCTCCTGCGCTCGTCGCCCGATCCGCTGGACGTCTGCAAGGCGCTCACGGAGCGGGCGAACCAGGCGGGCGGGCACGACAACATCACGGTCATCGTGGTGCACTTCGACGGCGACCGCCTCTCGCCGCCGAACCCCGACACGGACACTCTGAAATACCGCAAGTATCCGCTCCCCGAACCCTCGTCCGACTCGACGTCGCCGATGCGGGTCGCAGACTCGCTCGCCGGCGTCGTCGCCGCCACCCCGGCGAACGCCCACACGCTCGGCCACGCAAAAACCGAGCACGCGCGGAGCAGCGGCCCCCCCGCGGCGGCGCGCAACAGCGGCGCGTCGCCCTCGATGCCCGCCGGCGGATGGGCCGAGGGGCCCGGCGTGGAACGCGACGACGCGATCGACATCCCGGGCACCCATGTCCCGGCTTGGACCGTCCTCGCCCTCGTCGTGGGCGTCGTCGCGGTCCTGACGCTGACCGCCGTCCTCCTGCTCAGGCCGTAGCGCCCCCGTCCCCTCCCCTCGCCGGCGAGGCGCCGTCGGTCGACAGGCGCGTGATGTCTTGCTACACGGACGCGTATGGCCTCCCAGGCTCGCATTCGCGGCAACGCACGCGCGCCACGACCGGCGTATCGATCGGCCTGCCACCGCTCCCTCTTCGAGCCCGAGGCGGCGCGGTGCGACGTCTGCGACGCGCGGGTGGATCCCGAGGGCGGCAGCCGCGGCTACGCCGTCGATGGGCGGGGGCTGCTCATGTGGTCGAGAGGCGACACCACCCGGTGGGAGGAGCCGTTCCTCTGCGCGGCGTGCGGGGCGGCCATCGGCCTGTCGGCCCTCGAGGTGTGGCGCCGGGAGGACGAGGACGAGTGACCGTCACTGCAGGACGTCGCTGTCGGAGTCGTCGCGCTCCTCGCCTGGCGGTCGACGCTCGAGGTGCTCCATGCAGAGCGCCCGGAGCGCCGCGTTCACCTGCGGCGACTCGACGACGAGCCTGAGTTCCTGCCGCAGGAGGAGCGCGGATATCGACGCGGCGAGGTCGGGCGGGGTGTCCGGGTTGAGCACGAGCGCACGCCGGATCCGCGGGCGCGATCCGAAGCGCACGTTGAGCGCGATCTGCGTGAGCACGTCGGCCCGCGCCGGGCGCTTGACGGCCATCGCGAGCACGTCGTCCTCGGTGAGGCGAGGGTTGGCGAGGAGCCGCGCGATGACCTCCGGGTGCGGATCGCGGAGGAGGCGCTCCATCGTCCCCCGGTCGGGCTTGCGCGCGAGGCTCTTGCGCTCGCCGAGCGTCAGCGGGCGGCCGCGCCCGTAGTCGGGCACACGGTCCTCGTCGGGATCCTCGGGCAGCCCGCTCGCGTGGGTCATGGCCGGGCTGCGAATGGCACGCTCGAGGGAGAGGAGACCCCCGCCGACCGCCTCTTCCCGGAGGTGCTGGAGCGCGTCGGCCACAGCGGGATCGTGCAGCGCCATGACGAGGGAGGTCATGACCGCGCGCGCGTCCGGCTCGGCTTGCTCGGCGCGGGCGCAGATCGCGTCGAGGAGCGGGCCGATGTCGGCAGCGGACCGCTCGCGGAGGACGGAAACGAGGTACTCGAATCGAACCTGGGTGTCGGCGATCGTGCAGATCGTCCGGATGAGGTCCTCCGCGCCCCGGCCGGCCACGGTCAGAACCCGAAGTCGGGTTTCGCGGAGCCTGCGGGCTTGGCCGTCGGTCTGGCGCTCGCCGGCGCCGCCGGGACCTTCGGGCGTACCTGCGTGTTCGGCTTCCTCGGGTCCGCGGCCGCGCTCGCGGGAGGCCTCGCGGAGGGGCCGGCCGACGCCACCGCGCTCGCGTCGGCGGCGGTCGACGCGGGCGCATCGACGGTCGCGGCGGTCGGAGGCGAGTCCGGACGGACGACCTCCGCCGATGGCGGAGGCGGTGCGGCGACCTCCACCTGGCGCGCCGCGGCCCGGGAGCGAACCACCACGAGACCGGCTACGCCGCCGCCGATCACGAGGAAGGCGACAAGGACGCCGGCGACGGCGAGACCGCCGCCGGACTTCTTCACGGCGACCGACGCGCCCCCGTACGTCCCGCCCAGCCCGGGCACGGAGGGGTGGTGGTGCGCGACCGCCTGGACCCCCGGCACCGACGCGTGGGCGGGGCCCACGGCCGCCGGGAGGTACGCCGCGCTCGACGAGTACGAGGGCTGCGGGGGACGGTGGCCCTGGTACGCCGCAGCGTGGCGATGCGCGCCGCTGTCGGGCGTCGGTTGCCCCTGGAAGGCGGGCGGAGCGCCCATGGGCGCCGTGGGCCGGCCGTCCGTGATGGATGGGTACGTCGTGGCGCCGTCGCGACCGTCGAGGACCTGCGACTGGCCGAGCGCGAGCGAGAGCGCCTCGACGAACTCCCTCGCCGTCTGGAAGCGTCCGGCCGGTTCTCTCGACGACGCGCGGGCCCACCACGCGTCGAACGTCGGCGGTACGCCGGGTGCGACGCGAGACGGCACGGGCAGCGGCTGCACGATGATCTTCACGAGCAGGTCGCCGAGCGCTTTGCTCTCGAACGGGAGCCGGCCCGTCACGCACTGGTACACGATCACGGCGAGCGACCAGAGGTCGCTGCGCGGGTCCACCGACTTCGTGCCCTGCGCCTGCTCCGGGCTCATGTAGTACGGCGTGCCCAGCATCGCACCGGTCTTGGTGTTGCTGTCCCCGAGCGCGGTCGTCTGCTTGGCGATGCCGAAGTCGAGGATCTTGGCGACCTCGCGATCGTCGTCACGCACGAGGAAGATGTTCTCCGGCTTCAGATCGCGGTGGACGATGCCGACCTGGTGCGCCTTGGTGAGCGCCCTCGAGACCTGTGCGAGGATGCGGCAGAGATCGGCCGGCGGGACGCGCCCACCGTGGCGCGCGATACGGCGACCGAGGTCCTCGCCGTCGAGGAGCTCCATGACGATGAAGGGGATCCCCTCCCATACGCCGTGGTCGAAGATCTGCACGACGTTGGGGCTCCGGAGCTGCGCCGCCGCGCGCGCCTCTCGCTCGAACCGCTGCCGGGCCTCCGCGGTCTTCGCGTACTCGCCCTCGATGAACTTGATCGCGCAGTCGGTGTCCAGCGTGAGGTGGCGGGCCTGCCACACCGTTCCCATGCCGCCGCGACCGATCTGGCGGACCAGGCAGAAGCGCCCTTCGACGACGAGGTTGGGGGTGAGCTGCATGGGAGCTACGAGGATCCGCGAAGAGGGCTCGAGACGTGTCTACGGCGCGCGCGAGCCGCCGCTTCAGCGGATCGTACCACGCGGCTGTCGGATCCGCCCGGTCTCGATCGCCTTGCAGAAAAAGCTGCGAGAACCAACAATGTCCCCGCCCACCCCCATGCCGCCCGACACCCCCGTTCCCCCCGCCGAGCCCCCCGACCACGACGGCTGGTCGGAGGTCGACGTCGACACGAAGGTCGGCGTGCCACGGCGTTTCAAGGTCATCTTCCACAACGACGACTACACCACGATGGAATTCGTGGTGGACTGCCTGATGAGCTTCTTCAACAAGAGCGTGACCGAGGCCAACTACATCATGCTCGCCGTGCACAAGAAGGGCTCGGCCGTCGCGGGGGTCTACACCCGCGACGTCGCCGAGACGAAGGTCGCCAACACGATGGCCTACGCGCGCGAGAACGGGATGCCGCTCCTCCTCACCGCGGAGGCGGAATGAAACACGAGAGACATGCGCATCAGCCCTGAGGTCGAGATCGCGCTCTCGCTCGCCGCGAGCGAAGCAGCGCGCCGACGCAACGAGTTCGTCACCGTGGAGCACCTGCTCTACGCGCTCCTGTTCGACGAGGGCACCGCGCTCGTCGCGAAGCACGCCGGGGGCGACGTGCCGGCGCTCAAGAAGAAGATCGAGCAGTTTCTCGACAAGCAGCTGGAGCAGCTGCCCGAGGACGCTTACGCAGCGCCCACCGCGTCGCTCGGCGTGCAGCGGGCGATCCGGCGAGCCGTCGCGCACGTACAGGGGTCGGGCAAGGATCAGGTCACGGGCGGTAACGTGCTGGTCGCGATCTTCGCCGAGCGTGACTCGTTTGCCGTCAGCCTGCTGGAGGACGCGGGCATCACCCGGCTGGACGTGGTGGCCTACCTGTCCCACGGCGTCTCGAAGATCGACGGTGAGGGCGAGGCGACGCGCGACCCCGTTCCGGCCGGCGAGGACGGCGAGCCACGCTCGCGGAAGGACCCGCTCAAGGCCTACACGGTCGATCTGAACGAGGAGGCCCGGCAGAAGCGGATCGACCCCCTGGTCGGCCGGATCTCGGAGGTCGAGCGCCTCGTACAGGTCCTCGCGCGCCGGAAGAAGAACAACCCCATCCTCGTGGGCGACTCCGGCGTCGGGAAGACGGCCATCGTCGAGGGCCTCGCCCTCAAGATCGTCGAGGGCGACGTCCCCGACGCCCTGAAGGGCGCGACCATCTTCTCGCTCGACATGGGCGCGGTCGTCGCGGGGACGCGCTTCCGGGGCGACTTCGAGGAGCGCATCAAGGCCGTCATCAAGACCATCACGCACGCCGAGAACGCCATCCTCTTCATCGACGAGATCCACCCCATCGTCGGCGCCGGCGCCACGAGCGGCGGCAGCATGGACGCGTCGAACCTCCTCAAGCCCGCGCTCCAGTCCGGTCGCCTGCGCTGCATCGGCTCCACGACCTTCGAGGAGTTCCGGCAGCACTTCGAGAAGGACCGCGCCCTCGCCCGCC
>SXNL01000141.1 GCA_005777185.1 Myxococcales bacterium | reverse complement strand
GCGGGCGGCGGCGCGGAGGCGCCCGGTCGCGGGGGAGGCGCGGACCCTCCGGGCCGGCTCGCGCGCTGCGGCTGCAGGTCCACGGCGACGCCGAGCCGCTGCCTGAGCTTCGAGTGCCCTTCGCCGGCGTAGAAGCGGAGGAGATCGGCGCGCTTGTCGTCGAGCGAGAGGTCGGCGACCTTGCGCTCCTCGTTGCGGATCCGGCCCATGGCGACGCGAAGATCTCCACACAGGAGCGCCCCCGCGCGCTGCGCCGTGAGCTCGACGCTCTGGATCCACCGGGGCAGATCCATGGTGACGCCGCGACCCACGATGTCCTCCACCGCGAGGTCGAGCTCGGCCTTCTCGTCCGCCGTCAGCTTCGACTTGAGTGCGAGAGAGAGCTTCGGCGCGCCGTCGGGGAGCGGCAGCTCGGGGTTGCCCGCCGCGAGGGCCGTCAGCACCAGCAAGGTCAGCTCGTGCAGCGACGCGTAGAACACGAGGGTGTAGAAGTCGGGCCGGTAGTAGGTGAGGTGGCGGCCCGCGAGGAAGGCGAGCTCCTGGATCGTCCGGCCCGACACCGCCTCGGGGCCGAGCGCGGTGGACGGCGTCGCCACCTGGGCCGCCGCGATACCGTTCGGGACTGCGTCGAGCACGTACAGATCGCACACGGGGATGTCGAGGACCTTGCCGGCCCACACGAACGTGCGCACCAGCGAGGCGGTGCTGTCGTGGGACTGCTTCTTGTCGGGGGGGAGCGGGAACAGCTGGCCGCGACGCTCGAGCTCGTCCACCTTCGCGAGCACCGCGACGCGCTGGACCGACCGGAGGAGCCGCGTGATGGCCGCGTCCGATCCGGGCGCCTCGACGTGGCTCCACAGCGCCGCGTCGAGCCTCGCCGTGGGGCGGATGGGCGCGTTGTCCCGGTACTGCCCGAGGAAGAGGTCGTGATCCGGATCGGCCGCGCCGAGTTCCTCGAGACACGCGGTGTCCAGCCACGCGCGATCGGGGTGCTGGGCGCGCGTGTGGAGCTCGAACAGGCGGCGGAACGTCTGCACGCGGAGCGGCGCGTCCTCGGCGGCGCGCTCGAGCTCGTGGACGGCGAGGTTCCGATCGCCCTTGGCGACGTACAGCTCCGCGAGCGCGGCGCGCGACTCGACGTCCTCCGGCCGCACCTCGAGCGCCCCGCGGAACGCGTCGATCGCGCCAGGGCCGTCGAGGAGCTTGTCGCGGCGCACGGTGGCGAGGCGCCTCAGCACCTCCCAGGTACGATCCCGGAGCATCGCCTGGGCGAGCGGCTCGACGAGCGACTGGTACGTGCTCGCGAGCTCGGCCCACTCCTCGCGCTTCTGCCGCACCGCCATCAGCGCCAAGAGCGCCTTCTCGTGCCCCGGCGCCTCCGCGAGGCACATCTCCATGAACGCGAGGCCGCGCGGCTCGTCGCGGAGGCGCGCCAGCATGATGTCACCCTGCGCGAAGCGGTACGCGCCCCGGAAGGAGGGCTCGGTCTCGAGCTCCGTGAGATGATCGAGCACGCGGACGACCGCGGACCACCTGTGCAGCGCCGCGTACACGCTGCGGAGGCGCTCGAGCGTCTCCACGTGCTTCGGCCTCAAGAGCCGCGCCTCCTCGAGCGTCTGGGCGGCGGCGGCGCGGTCCTTCTTCTTGTTCTCCTGGATCTCGGCGATCTGGAGGAGGATGCCGGCCTTCTCGTCGCCCTCCGCGGCGGCGAGCGCGCGCTTGCGGAGCGCGATGACCCGATCCCAGTCCTCGGCGCGCTGCGCGAGATCGATCAGCGCCGCGACCGATCGCGCGTGGCCAGGCAGCTCGGCGAGCGCCTTCTCGAAGTTGAGCTCGGCCTCTCTCGGCTTGTCCTGCAGGCGCTTCACCTCGCCGATGCAGGCGTAGATGGACGCGCGCGACGCGGGCTCGGTGGCGGGGAGGACCATGAGGACCTTCTTGTACGCCTCGAGCGCGAGATCCCAATCCGCGCGGCCCTTGGCCTCCTCCGCGGACGCGAGGATCGGCTGGATCGAGGGGAGCCGGCCGGGCACGATCGAGGTGGGCGCGGGCGTCCCCGGCTCTACGGGAGGCGGGAGGTTCGACGGAGGCCGGAGCATCGCCCGCATCGCGTCGACCGAGATCACCGCCTTCGTGTCCGAGTCGGGCGGCTTGGGGATCGGGTTGTCGCCCTCCGAGGGTTCGTCGCTCATTCCGCGTGCGATGCTATCATCACTTTTCCCCCACGGAGGCGCGGTTGATGGTTCGAAGACGGCTTGGCTCTCTGTTGCTCGCGATCGGCGTGGCGAGCACGACGGCGGCGGGGTGTGGTTCGGAGGAGGGGGCGCCCGAGGGCTCGGCCACGCCGCCCACGAGCACGGGCGATCCCACGGCCGCGCCGCCCGGGCCGACGCCCGAGGACATCATCCGGCGCGAGCTCCCCTGGGAGGTCGTGAGCGACCAGGGCGAGACGTACATGTCGAACATCTTCTACGCCGACCCCAGCGAGAACGAGCAGATCATGCCGTACGCGCTGGCAGGCCACGTGCAGATCGATCGCCTCGTGTACCCCACGCTCGGCAACCCGAACCTGTACGTGAAGTCCGACCCAGCCGACGCGTTCATGACGGTGCTCCGCATCGAGGAAGGCGCCTTCGCGCACCTGAAGCCGACGCGCAAGGCGGTCTCGCGCTCCAAGTTGCTGCAGGTCACCCTCGAGGAGAACGCCACGAACGCCTTCGTGTTCCTGCTCGTGCCCCGGAACGCGTCCTCGCGCCTGGCGTCGACCGAGTCGAACGCCCCGGTCCCTGCGGGCGCCGGGACGGAGACCCTGCGGATCACGCCCACGCGCATCCTCGAGAACCCCGTCGAGGACGACATGCCCCCGGCGCTGCAGACGCGCAAGACCCTCCGGTTCGTCTTCGATCAGAAGGCCATGAAGGGCGTGCCGCCGGGCCTGTACGACGTCCGCTTCGAGCTGAGGAGGGAGGGCAAGCTCTTCAACCTTCCGAACCAGACGAGCGGCGTCTACGAGTACCAGTTCAACGCGCTCCGGGTCTTCGACTCCACGACGGAGGAGTACGGCATCATCAACGTGACCGACACGCAGATCTCCGTCGGCGACTTCTTCAACAACAAGACGAAGGACAAGCTCGAGGAGTTCGCCTACTACATGAACACCACGAAGGACGCGCGCGTCCGCAACGCGGCGTTCATCACGTTCAACGGCGATCTCCACAACGGGGGGTCGCCCGGGAGCCTGACCCACAAGACCGTGGCCACGACCTACGCCGAGGAGGCGAAGGTCATCGTCGACACCCTCAAGACGCTCCCCCACCCCATCTTCCTCACCGCCGGCAACCATGACGCCTTCGTGTCGACGGGGCAGGTCCCCGGCGCGGTGAAGACCCTCGACGGCGACGTGCTCGAGCAGACGATCCAGGCCGCCAACCCGAAGGCCTGGCCCGGCTACAAGTGGAGCGATCTCAAGGCCTTCCTGGCCAGCACGGACGCGGCGGGGCTCCTCGGCGGCCGCCACCTCGACATCGTGACGGGCGGCTTCATGCGCGGACCCGGCGACACGTTCAGCGCGGCGTGGAGGGAGGTCCCCCGGCAGGATCGCAACATGATCCTCTACGACGGCCTGTACCAGTGGCAGAAGACGTACGGCCCGCTCACGTCGTCGTGGATCTTCGGCGGGAACAGGTACGTGAACGTGAACACGAGCGACCTTCGACAGCACCGCCGCAGCGGCTGGGGCATGTACACGGTGAACTACGGGGGCGGCGTGAGCGCGTCGCAGATCGCGTGGGTCGATCGCGAGCTCGCCCGCGCGCGGACCAAGCGCGAGGACGTCATCCTGCTCGGGCACCACGATCCTCGGGGCGGCCACGGCGCGAAGGATCTCGGGTTCTATTTCCAGCAGCTCGACTACCGGGGCATCCAGCAGAGCGCCGTGAACTACCTGCTCGGCAAGGTGTTCAATCCGATCGTGTGCCGGCTGCCCTCCTGGGCCATCTCGGACACGCAGGGCCAGAGCTGCCTGCACGACGGCCTCCAGGAGTGGATGCGCCCGGACTGGGAGCTCGACTGCAAGTGGGACGAGCGGGCCGCGAACGGCAAGTGCGATCCGAAGCTGTTCGATCCCTTGCTCGGCGACAAGTCGAAGCGGTTCTATTTCTCGGCCTTCGAGATGATCTCGCGCATCAGCCAGAACCCCGAGGTGCGCACGGTCCTCCTCGGCCACACGCACTGGAACTCGCTCGAGATGATGCAGGCGGGCGACGAGCTCGTGCCGAGCCGGCTCCCGGACGGCAGCGCGACGGTCTTCGCCTCGCTCGAGGTGCAGAACCCCGTGCGTGGGTTCGCCTTCCAGGGCGGCGGCTCCGAGTACGACGAGAAGGCGCTCTCGGCGGGCGCTGTGGGCAAGAACAACCCCGAGTTCTGGAAGACGTACGAGGCGAGCGCGGCGGCGTCGATCATCAAGCTCGGCGGGCAGGCGCGCGAGCTCGCCGTGCTCAGGCTGACGAGCAACGCGGACCTCACCGCGCAGAGACACAACGGGAACACGATGCTCGGCTTCAGCGCGCTCACCCTGTCGAAGAAGGCCGACCGCCGCGGCTACCCCCGGGCGCAGATCAACGCCGTGGCCTACTTCATCAACTCCGGGAGCCTGAAGTTCGACCCGGTGAAGGAGGTCCCGATCGACCGCAACGTCCGCCTCGGCGCGCGCGACGTGGACAACCCGCTCAGGGCGCTGTTCACCGGGGGGTTGTAGGGGTCACTCGAACCGCGCCATGAACAGCGCGTGGTCGGAGTCCGGCGTGGGTGGGGCGTCGTCCGCGTGCGGATGCTCGCGGAGATCCTCGTTGAAGAAGCGGGCCTCGACGAGCCGCGACGCCAGGGTGGGCGACACGAGGAGGTGATCGATCTGCGCGGGGGCGCCGTGGAGCGCGCTCACCCGCTCGCCTCCGGGCAGGCCCGCCGCCGCCGACACGAGCGCCGCGGCCCCGCGGCCCCGGATGAGCCCGACGGGGAGGGACTCCGCCGTGTCGTTGAGGTCCCCGGCGCACACGATCTCGGCGCCCCGCGCCGTCGCCGCATCCACGAGGCCGCGCACGAACAGGGCCTCGGCCAGCCGGGCGACGAGGCTCCGCACCTCGGCGGCCGCCAGATCGTGCGGCGTCGTGATGGGGATCTCCTCCGCCGAGGAGGTCTTCGCCGCCTGCGGGCGCTTCGACTTCAGGTGAACGGAGAGCATCGTGACCTTCCCGAGCGTGGGATGGCGGACCGTGACCTCGGGGATGCCGCGCCGGAGCGGGATCCGTGCCCCGAACGGCTCGGGATCGCCGGGCGTGAACACCGGGAACGGCAGCGCCGCGCGCTCGTGCACCACCGCGCCCTCGAGGGGGAAGGTCGAGAGGATCGCGTTGCGGATGCCACGGCGATCGGGCGAGCCGACGAGGCGATGCTTGTAGTCTGCACATCTGGCGAGGCGGGCCACGAGCGCGTCGAGCGCCCGCTCCGAGCCGATCTCCTGCAGGGCGACGAGGTCCGCGCCGGCGCGGTCGAGGTGGCGGGCCAGCTCCGTGAGCTTCGCCGCGAAACCCGCCTCGAAGAGGTCCTTCACGTTGAACGTGGCGACCGTGAGCGGCCGGGCTTCCATGCTAGACTGCGTGTACCATGGAGCTCCCCGACGAGGACACGCTCAGGTTCATCGTGACGTCGTACGCGCGCGTTCGCGAGGGCTTCGCCGACCTCCTCCCCGGAGCCGTGCTCCTCCAGCCCACGGCCGAGCACTTCCCCGACGAGGTGGAGGCTTCGCCGGAGGGTGTGCGGCGGGTGCTCGACCGGGTGAGGAGCTACTCTCCCCTGTCCGCGGATCTCCCCCTCGAGCTCGGCTTCGTGGAGGACGAGGGTGCGTCCAAGGGCGGCGGTTGCGGGACCGGCGCCTGCGGCACGGGCGCGAAGGCAGGTGGGGACGCCGCGCGAGGGGGTGTGGTGGAGACGGCGGACGGGTACGGCGTGCTCGTGCACGTCGCCGATGCGTCGGATCCGACGCTGCTGGTCGCCTCCCTCTGTCGCGGCGTCGGCGCGGTCGTCCTCGCGGAGGGCGAGGTGGACGTGAGCCCCAAGGTCGCGGGCCCGCTCTCCGAGATCGCCTGCGTCGCCATGGGGATGGGCGTCCTCCTCGCATCCGCGGCGTGCCTCTACAAGAAGGGCTGCGGCGGCATGCGCATGCACCAGGGGACGTTCCTCGGCGTCGAGGAGCTCTCCACGCTGCTCGCGCTGTACACGCGCGTGCACGGCGTGAAGCCGTCCCTCGCGCGCGCGCACCTCGAGACGACGCAGCGGGAGGCCTTCGATGAGGCGCTGCGATGGGTCGACTCCAACGACGCCCTCGTCGAGGCGCTGCGCGACGCGCCCCACACGCTCTCGGATGGTGTGTTCGCGATCGAGCCCACGAAGGGCCTGCTGGGTCGGTGGTTCAAGCGGAAGGCGCCACCCGTGGCCACCACCCCCGCCGCGACACCGAGGCGCAAGCGTTCACCCGAGGAGGAGCGCCGCCTCGCGGAGGCACGCGCCCTCGTCGACGAGGCGCTCGGGGAGTGATCGCGCGCTCCGGACCTGCTGCATGCAGGAGCCCATGGCTCAGGGCGGCGCTTCGGTCGCGCAGGCGCTCTCGCACGACATCTTCGCGAAGCCCTTGAACGTCGCGCACCGATCGGTGCACGCCTTCCGGGCGGCCGCCCGCTTCTCCTTCTCGGCCGCCTGGCGCGCGTCCTCGGCGGCCTTGAGCTGCTTCTGGAGCGCGTCGCTCATCCCCCCCTCGGCGCCCTCCACGCCGGACGTCGCCTGGGTGACCGCGCGACCGAGCCCCCCTGCGCAGGTGGCCACCGCGAGGTCCGACGCGCGGAGCTGGTGCTCCGTGAGCACCTTGTCGGAGCCGGCGCACCACTTCTCCTTCGCCGTGGCCAGCATGCGGATCTTCTCGAACTCGATCTTCTGCTGGAACGCCTCGCGTGCCTTCGCGTCCTCGGCCTTCGTCAGGTCCGCCTCGAGGGGGCCGAGCACCTCGCGCTCGGGGTCGAGCTCCGACATCCCGATCGCGAGCCGATCCATGAGGAGGGCGCTCTTCATGTTCGGGAGCGACGCCTCGGCGTTCATGACGTCGCAGCGGAGCTTCGCCTGCTGCTTGCGATCGGCGAGGGCCTTCTCCTTCCAGTTCTTGTAGCACTTGCCCACATCGACGGTGTCGCGCCGCTGCCCGATGAGCTCGGCCGCCGCGACGTAGACGCGAGGCCGCGCGTGGAGCTCACCGGAGGCGTCGGCCTTCGCGAGGGGCTTTCCGTCGGGTCCGCAGGAGAGCTTGTTCTTGAGCTCGAGGCGCTGCTGGAACTCGGCGAGCGTCTTCGGCCACGCCTCCTTGAGGTCGTCGCACTGCGATCCGAAGCGGACCGGCAGGGAGAGCCCGCGGACCTTGGGCGCCGCCCCGTCCTTGGTGCCCTTCGCCACGACCTTGCACTTGCGCAGGAACTCCTTGCCCTCGATGGGCACGTCCCACGGCCCCGCCGCCTTGAGGTTGTCGAGGTCCTCGCGCGTCGCCTCGCACTCGCGGGCGCGCGCGAGCGCGGCGCGATCGAGCATCATCGTGAGGAGCGGATCGTAGACGTCGTCGGGTCCCTTGCAGCCGGAGAGAGCGGCGAGGGTGACGACGGCGAGCGCGATCTTACGCATGGTTGCACCTTCCTGTGGCGTGGCGGGCCGACACCGTATGGGATGGTCGGCCGGGGCGCAACGGCCATGTATCCTGTCACGAGGCCGACGATGCGATGCGTGTATTGTGCAGAAGAGATCCAGGACGCCGCCATCGTCTGCCGGTTCTGCGGCGCCGTGAAGGAAGGCGCCGCGTGGAGATCGCCGCAGCTCGCCGCGGCGAGGACGGAGAAGAAGCGACCTGGCCGCTTCGTCATGGTGACGAGCGGCGTGTTCATGTTCGTGACCGCCTTCTTCGAGCTGATCTCGATCACGAACAGCGTCCCTCTGTTCGCCGGCGTGCAGGAGGGCGCCGTCGCCGCGATCTACCACCTCGTGTTCGTCGCGGTGTTCGTCGCGATGGGGTACCCGATGATCTGGCCGAAGCCGTGGGGTCTCCGCGTCGTCCTCGGCGGGACGGCGCTCTACGCCCTGGATCGCATCGTGTACGTCCTGGATCGCCCGGCGCGAGAGGCCGACCTCATGAAGGGGATGCAGGGGCACGAGGACGCCGTCTTCCGCGCGATCCCGAGGGACACGCTGCTGATGATCGGCCCCGCCGGCGCGCTCGTCGGCGTCCTCTCCTTCGCGGGCCTGGCCGCCTACGCGTGGCGCCGGCGGGCCTACTTCGAGGGCTGATCCTCCGCCGTGGGCGTGACCGACGCGAGCGTCACCATCGCGTCGCGCATCACCCCCGGCGCCGAACGGACCTTGGGGCGCAGGTCTGAGGCATCCCCTCATTTTCCTCACGTCGAGCCCGAGCCCGAGCCCGAGCCCGACGAAGACGAGCCGAGCTTCAGCACCATCGCGGTGAGCATCGCCGTGATCCGCAAGAGGAGGGCTCGCACAGCCACCAAGCGTTGC
>SXNL01000021.1 GCA_005777185.1 Myxococcales bacterium | reverse complement strand
CCGCCGTGCCGCTGTCGAGCACGCCGCCCTCGTCGACGCCGGCATCGCCAGCCACTCCCGAGGCGCCCGGCTCGAACGACGACGGCGGCGCGGCGGAAGGCGGCGCGCCGTCGCCCCCGCCGCCGCACGCGACGAAGAGGGCAACCATGGCCACCTCGATGCAGATCCTGCGCGCCATGTCCCTTTCAACGTAGCATCCACGGTCTGGCCGACACGCGGAACGCGAACGGGGGGCGGAAGGTGCGCCGAGGTACGACGCTGCTTTCGAGAATCGTGGGTTGCGTGAGGTTGTGCCATCCCCTACGCTCGTAGGCTGGACGTGATGCGGTCGTCGGACGGTCCACCAGGAGGCGCCCAACATGAGGATACGCGGGTTCTTTGTCTTCATCGGGGCGCTGTGGCTCACGGCGCTCCCCTCGTGCGGCGGCTCGGACAGCACGACGCCCATTCCTCCGGGGCCCGTCACACCGACGCCGACGACGACGGCCACCACCACGGCGACCCAGCCGCTGCCCCCGCCGCCGCCCCCGCCGCCGCCCGATCAGGCGACCGTGCAGTTCCTCACCTTCCGCACCGCGCGCTGGCCGGCCGGGGGTCGCGAGTTCACGCTCGGCGTCCTCGACGGAAAGACGCGCAAGCCGATCGCGGAGAACCTCTCGACGCGCATCACGGTGACGCCGAAGGAGGGCATCACGCTGGCCATCGCGCCGCGCACCGTGGCCGTCGGCTACACGGCCGTGCTCCTGCCTCCCGCCATGCCCAAGACCGACCGCGCGACGCTCGCGAAGGCGATCGGGGATTACGCGGCGACGCGAACCGGAGAGTTCATCGCGCTCTACCGCCACGGGGCCCAGACGCAGCTCGCCAGCGGCTTCCTCAAGGATCGTTACGAGCTCACCGAGGCCCTCGCGCGGTGGCGGGACGGGACCGACGACGCGTCGCCCGTCTCGCTCAGCACGGCCGTCTCGGCCGTGGTCTCGGATGTGAAGGACATCGGGGGCGAGGGGCGCGACGTGATGCGATCGGTCATCGTCCTCGCGGGCGACCCCGGCGTCGTCGGCGTGCTCCACAACGACGCCTTCGTCGTCGGCAGCCCGACCACCGCCGCGGGCCTCACCGCCGCGGGCGCGGCGATCGACGAGGTGCGCACGAAGGCCTTCTACCGCGTCTCGGCGTGCGCCAAGCCCGAGAAGTTCGACGCCAACTTCCAGGTGACCAACCTGAAGGGAGACGTCAAGGCGACGTTCTCGGCGACCCTCCCGGAGGAGACCGCCGGCGCGTGCGACGTGTCGAAGATCGACACGGCGAAGCGGACGTACACCCCGACGATCGAGTTCGTGTTCAACGACGCCCAGCGCGCGGCGCACGCGGCGCGGATCGCCGCCGCGACGCCGCCCGTGGACGTCATCGCCGCGAAGGCGGACTTCGACCTCCAGATCCGCCTCGCGCCGGGGCAGCCCGTGGTCACCGCCAAGGCGCACCTTCGCGGAAACGGCACGCTCACCTGCGCGCGGAAGAGCTACGTCATCCAGCTCCCGGGCTCGGCGCGGTACCTGCTCCCCGACGCCGCGAGCGACGAGTATTACCTCATCTCGATGTGTGACGACCGCGCGTACTCCTACGGATCGACGGCGTTCACTCTCTTCGCGGATGACCTGTTCCCGATCAAGCACCGCTTCGTCGAGCTCGTGATCGACGGGCAGACGAGGGGCATCTACCGCCTCATGGAGAAGCTCCGCGAGGGCCTCCAGCGCCACAACGCGCGCGTGAGCGCGGTCATGCGCCGTGGCTACCCCGTCGCGGGACGGGACGCCTACGAGGTGGTCTACCCGCAGACGCCGGTGGACATCGCCGCGGCGCTGAAGCGGTGGACCGACTTCGAGGCGGAGATCGAGCCGCTGGCCGGGGACCCCCTCGTCTCCACGGTCAAGGAGAAGATGGACCTCGACCAGTACACGCGGTACCTCGCGAACCAGACCATCCTCCAGTGCGGCGACTACCCCGACGAGCTCTATTTCCTCGGCACGGAGCAGGCGAACGGCAAGGGACAGGTCGCGGAGACCTACCGGATCGCGCCGTGGGATCCGGAGGGCTACACGCCGTGCCACAGCGGCGGCAACAACGCGTGGCCCGACGCGTGGGGCCTCGCGTACTGCGCGGAGGCCCGCCTCGACTTCAAGATCCTCCCCGATCCGACCATCTACGGGATGTTCGTGGCCAACATCGAGGCCCAGCTCAACGGCCCGTTCACGCAGGCGAAGATGTCGGACGCCCTGACCGCGACGAAGACGGCCCTCCAGGCGATGCTCGTCGATCCCGCGCTCTGCGCGGCCAACACCGAGTTCAAGTCGATCAACGCGGGCTACGCCGACTGCGCCGTCTCGCGGACGATCGTCCAGCAGCGAGCGGATCAGCTGCTCACCGCGTACAACGCCCGGCGCACCGTCCTCCTGAACAACATCGCGGCCTACAAGGCGAAGTGAAGCGGTCGGCCAGGCACGTCCGTCCGGCTCATCGGCAGATCGCCACCCCGTAGCGGGCTCCCGCCACGTTCAGCTGCACGTCCTCGCTGGACTCGACGATCGGCGTCGCGCGCGGATCGAGGCCGAGCCGGTGGCGCGCCGGGATCGCGAGGTTCAGCGTGGTACCCTCGTACAGCACCGCGAGCAGCCGCGCCGCGCCCGCGATCGCGTCGTCCGGGTAACCCGCCCGCCTGAGCACGCACCCGATGTGGGCGTTGTTGTAGAAGTGGTACCACTTCCAGTCCGCCGTCGTGAATCCGTCGGGGTAGAAGAAGTGATACTCGAGGGATGCCGCGCTCCTCGCCGACGGGACCGCGGCCCGCTCGTCGAGCTCGTTCATCAGGTAGTACGAGAGGCTCCCGTCGTGGAGGGCCTGCGCGGTGCTCGGATCGAGCTGCCCGCGCGCCGCGAGCGCGGGCGCGAGATCCTCGAGGGGGATGTAGAGCAGCGCCGCCAGCACGCCGAACACGCGCATCGCCTGCTCGGGCCTCCCGCGCGTCACCCGCATGAGCCTGTGCCACCCGCCGTGCCGCTCGGCGAGGAGCTCGGGGTGGGCGCGGACGTGCTGCAGGTAGTCGTGCGTCTCGGACACGACGCGGAGGTCGTCGGGGCTCGCCAGGATCCTCACGAGCTCGCCACCGAAGGGGGTCAGGTGACCCTCGCGGAAGTCGACCAGGTCGATCATCACGCCCAGGATGCGGCGCTCGTTCGGGGAGAACGCCTTCAACGCGCTGCCGATGGCGCGGAACCAGCGGATGCGCGACATCGGCGAGGCGTCGAGGAAGTCGCCGCGGAACGTGCGGGGGTCGGGACCACCCGCGGCGCGCACGCTCGTGTCCGTGACCAGGTGATCCCGGACGAGGCGGTTGATGTAGAGCTCGTAGAAGGCGTCGCGGACCTCGAGCACCTCTGCGACCTCGTAGCCCGTCGTGTCCGCGAGACGGTTCCAGTAGAGGTAGTCGATCACGAAACCGGCGCGCTTCGCGGCGTCGGGCGAGAAGCCGCATGCCTCCACGAAGCGCGCGAACTGCCCGAGGAGCTCGCGCCGGGGGATGGCCAGCAGCTCGCCCCAGAGGGAGTAGGTGAAGCGCTGCATGTCGAAATCGTGGAAGCGATCGCAGAACAGCCCCGGATCGCGGAGGTGATGCGTGCGCGGGACGGTGCGGGCCACGGCGGAGACGAAGTCCTCGAGCTGGCGCTGCCGGACGGCCAGGCGCCCGGGGGTGGTCCTCGCGAGGTAGGCGGGCACCTTCGCCATGGCGTTGGGCGAGGCGTCGGCGAGGGCATGGAACGGGGTGAGGAGGAGGACGAGGACGAGGGGCAGGAGGCCGCGCAGGGAGAGGCGCCGCGCCCGACGTCGTTCAGAAATCATGAACGACCCCCACCTCCGCCGCGGCGAGCGACGTGCTCGTCGACAGCGTGTCGAAGCCGCGAAGCTCGAGCGAGAGCTCGAGGAGCGCGACCCTCCACCGCGCGCCTTCGTTGACCTGGCGCAGGTGCGTCACCGCGCCGGTCACCGGATCGGTGCGCGGGACGTCACGGGTCGCGGGGGTGCGCGACACGTCGAGGAGGAGCCCCCCGCGCGCGCAGAGGACGAGCGCCTGCACGAGCCCCCGCCCCGCCTCTCCGTCGAGCGCGCCGAATGCGACGGTGTATGCGGCGTCGAAGGCTCCTCGCACCGACAAGCGTCCCGAGCCCAGCGGCGCCTGATCGTCGACGTGCGCGCGCAGGGTCACCGAGGCGGCGTGACCGTCGACCCGCGCGCGGTCGGCCCGCCGGAGGTACCGGTACCCGGCGGAGCCGCCGAGGAGGGCGATCGCCCAGCTGTCCGAACCCGTGACGCCGCGGAGGACGTAGGGGACGTACAGCCCGAACGCCTCGGCGCCCACGGTGGTGCCGAGGCGGACGTCGCGCTCGACCGCGAGCGCGTGGAAGTGGGGCCAGCGGATGAGCGCCACCCGCGCCTCCTCGGCGTCGAAGGTCGCGTCGTCTCTGCGGAGGAGCGTGGCCTCCACGCGGGTGGCGTTGATGGGTCCACCCCACATCTCGCGGCCGCCCGGGTAGGGGACGATCGCGAGATCGAGCTTCGCTCGCGCCAGGGCGGCGCCGTCGGTGCGTCCACCCGCCGCCAGCGCCTCGCCCTCGTGGAGCGTGTCCGCGTCGGCGCGCGCGTCGGGCGCCGAGAGCGCGAGCCATCCGAGCAGCGGGAGTGTGGAGCGCAGCCGCGGAACGACGCCCATACGCTGGCGTTACCTAGCACGGCTCGCCGCTGTCCGCCGTCCCGCCGTTCGCCCTCCTGTGCTAGTCCTTCCCGCATGATCGGGACCCGGGCCTCCGTTCGTCTTCGCATGAGCGCGCACGACGCGCACTACGCCGGGGAGCTCGTCGACGGGGCGAGGATGCTCGCGCTCTTCGGCGATCTCGCGACGGAGCTCCTCATCCGCCTCGACGGAGACGAGGGCCTGTTCCGCGCGTACGACTCGGTCGAGTTCCTCGCGCCCGTCTTCGCCGGGGACTACGTCGAGGCGACCGCCGAGATCACGCGGGTCGGGAACACCAGCCGCGCGATGCGCTTCGAGGCACGCAAGGTCATCACCAACGTCAGAAAGCCGGGGGTCTCTCCCTCGGCCGCCGACATCCTCGAGGAGGCCATCGTCGTATGCCGCGCGACCGGTACGTGCGTGACCCCGCGGGAGCTCCAGCGACGTCCGAAGGAGCTCTACATGCCCGCGCTCCCGGCGGGTCCCGAGCCCCGCGCGGACGCGGCCATCGTCACCGAGTACCGCGACGGGGGCGCGCCCCTCGTCCTCGCCGCCGCGATCGTCGGCGCCGAGATCACGCGCGCCGACACCCCGTACGCGCCCTTCACGCCGCGCGAGATCGCCGACGAGGCCGCGCGCTGCCGCGAGGCGGGCGCCGCGATCATCCACCTCCACGTCCGCGAGGACGACGGCACGCCGACGCAGTCCGAGGCGCGCTTCCGCGAGACCATCGAGGCCATCCGCGCGAAGACTGATTGTATCATACAAGTATCTACCGGGGGGGCCGTCGGGATGTCGATCGACGAGCGCGCCGGTCCCCTCGGCTGCCGCCCCGAGATGGCGACACTCAACTGCGGCAGCATCAACTTCGGCGACGACGTGTTCGTGAACAAGCGCCCGGAGATCCGCGATCTCGCCGCGCGGCTCGCGGCGTCGGGCGCCGTCGCCGAGCTCGAGTGCTACGAGGTCGGCCACGTCGAGGAGGCCCTCCGCCTCCACGCCGAGGGCATCCTGAAGGCACCGCTCCACTTCCAGTTCGTGCTCGGCGTGCGCGGCGCCATCGGCGCGACGGAGGCGAACGTCGCGTTCCTCCGATCGCTCCTCCCCCCTGGCGCGACGTGGGCCGTCGCCGCCGTCGGCCGCCACCAGCAGCCCATGACCGAGCTCGCGATGCGCGCGGGAGGCCATGCGCGCGTCGGGCTCGAGGACAACATCTACCTGTCGAAGGGCGTGCTCGCCGAGGGCAGCGCGCCGCTCGTCCTGCGCGCCGCCGCGTACGCGCGCTCCATCGGGCGTTCGCCGCTCGATCCGGCGGCCGCGCGCCGGCTCCTCGGCCTCGCATGACCTTCCACGAGACCCGCGTCGCGGACGCGCTCACGCCCGTGACCGCGTACGCGCGCCTTCGCGCGGCCGACCCCGGCGGCGCCTCCTTCCTTCTCGAGAGTGTCGTCTCCGGCGAGCGGTGGGGGCGCTACTCCATCGTGGGCTACCGGCCGCGGTACGAGGCCATCCTCGAGCGCGCGGGCTGGACCCTTCGTGGACCGGCCCCCCCTCCCGCGTGGCGGCGGCCGGACGCGAAGGATCCGCTCCTCGCCGTGTCGCCGCTGTTCGAGGTTCGTCCGGAGCTCGTGGACGCTCCGATGCACGAGCACCTCGCGCACGCGCACTTCGGGTTCCTCGCATGGGATCTCGTCCACCTCATCGACAAGGTCCCCCCCGGCGACAGCCGTATCTGGGACGCGCACGCCTTCCCCCTGGCCCGCTTCCTCGGAGGCGTCACCGTCGTCGTCTTCGACGCGCTCGCGCAGACGCTGACCGTGTGCGCGCACGACGCCGCCGGCCTCGATCGGGCGCTGCGCGATCTCGACGTCGCCACCCCGCTCGCCCCGCTCGCGATGCCGGTGCCGGATCGCACGCGCGTGGACGAGGACGCGTCGGTGGACATGTCCGACGCCGAGTACAAGGCGCGGGTGATCCGCGCGCAGGAGTACATCGCAGCGGGCGATGCCTTCCAGGTGGTCCTCGCGCGCACGTTCTCGGTGCCGCGCAGGGCCACAGATCCGTTCCAGGTCTACCGTGCGATGCGGCTCGTGAACCCTTCGCCCTACATGTATCACTTCGATCTCCCCCCGCTTCGCCCCGGCGACGAACGCACGGCGATCTCGGGCGCGAGCCCCGAGACCCTGGTGCGCCTGCAGGGCGAGACCATGAGGGTCCGCCCGATCGCCGGCACGCGGCCACGCGGCAGGACGCCCGCCGAGGACGCCGCGCTCGAGGCAGAGCTCCTCGGCGATCCGACGGAGCGCTCCGAGCACAACATGCTGATCGACCTCGGACGCAACGACGTCGGCAAGGTCGCGCGCACCGGCACGGTGAAGCTCGCGCGCACCATGGAGGTCGACCGCTACTCGCACGTGATGCACATCGTGAGCGAGGTCACAGGCACGGTCGCGCGCGAGGTCCCACGCCTCGACGTCGTCCGCGCCGCGTTCCCCGCGGGCACGCTCTCGGGCGCCCCGAAGGTCCGCGCGATGCAGATCATTCGCGAGCTCGAAGCGCGACCGCGGAACGTCTACGGGGGCGCCATCGGCTACGTGGCGCCGAACGGCGACCTCGACTTCGCGATCGCCATCCGCACCGCCGTCTGCAAGGACGACCGGTTCGACGTGACCGCGGGCGCAGGCGTCGTCGAGTCCAGCATCCCCGAGAGCGAGGCGGAGGAGACACGCAGCAAGGCGCGCGGCGTGCTCGCGTCGATCCGGGCTGCGCAGACCGCGCCGCCCCGCCCGAGCGGCGCTCCGTGATAGGCTGAGTCCATGGCGAACGCGCTCCGCCGCAGGGTCCTCGTTTCGTTCGCCTCGTTCGCCTCGTTCGCCGTCGGCGCGCTCGTCGCGTGCGCCAGCACGTCGACCTCGACCCCCGCCACGGACGCCGGAGCCGACGCGAGCGTCGAGCTCCCCCCGCTCGGGGGCTCGCGCCCGCTCACGTACATCCGTACTCCCGACGCCTGGGACGGGAAGAAGCCGCTCCCCCTCATCCTCCTCATCCACGGCTACGGCGCGGGCGGCCTCGCCCAGGCGGCGTACTTCGGCATCTCGAACCTCGTCGACGAGAAGCAGGTCATCCTGATCGCGCCCGACGGCACGTTCGACTCGGGGGGCAGGCGGTTCTGGAACGCGGTGGACACCTGCTGCGACTTCGGCAAGAAGAACCCCGACGACGTGAAGTACCTGACGGGCCTCGTCGACGAGGTCATGGCGCGCTACCCGGTGGACAAGAAGCGCGTCTACGTCATCGGCCACTCGAACGGCGGCGCGATGACGATGCGCCTCGCCTGCGACGCACCCGAGCGCTTCGCCGCGGCGTTCGAGCTCGCCGGGCCCTTCTGGAGCGATCCCGAGTCGAGGTGCAACCCGAGCTCACCCCTCGCGCTGCGCGTCGTGCACGGCACGGAGGACGAGGCCGTCCCCTACGGCGGCGGCACGCTGGACGCGGGCGCCTCGCCGGGCGCCCAGCGGATCGCCACGTTCTTCGCGAAGAAGAACGGCTGCGGCGACACGCCCGCCGTGGCCAGCCCCATCGACATCGAGCCGAACCTCGCAGGCCTGGAGACGAAGGTTTCGCGCTACGCGGGCTGCAAGTCGGGCGCGGACGTCGAGCTGTGGGCGATCGAGAAGGGCGGGCACCTGCCGGCGATCTCGGCGACGTTCCGGAACGCCGTGTGGGACTTCTTCAGCCAGCACACGCGCTGAGCGGCGAAGCGGGGCTCACTTCGGATCCACCACCCCGCAGTTGTTGTCGACGATGCAGTCGCAGTTGTCGTCCTTCCCGTTCCCGCAGATCTCCTCCGCGAGGCACACCTCGCACGGCGCCTCGTCGGCCACGCCGTCGCAGTCGTTGTCGATGCCGTCCCCGCAGATCTCGACGCAGCGGCACTGCTTCTCGCCGGGCACGTGCGTCCAGAACGCGCGGTGGTTGCCCTCCGGCAGGCTCTGGAACGGCGCCCAGAACGCGGAATAGCCGGGCTCGGGCAGCTTCGTGTCGATGCCGGCGATCCAGATCTGGTCGAGTGACTTGTTGGGCGGGCGCAGCGACGCGTACGCGCGCAGACTCGAGAACCCGAGCCAGAAGAGGCCAGGCTGCGTCGAAGGCGCCCACGTCGGCATCGAGTTGCCCACGCTCGTGACGCCGTCCACGTTGTTCACGCGGCGGTTGAGCCGCGGCAGCGCCACGGGCGTCCCGCCCACCGCGGGGACGAGCATGATCTGCGCGGTGATCGCGTCCTTCGACCCCTCGTTCGCGTTGACGTAGGCAATCCACTTGCTGTCGGGGCTGAACACGGGGAAGAAGTTGTTGTCGTTCCCGGCGCCGGCCGGGACGATGACGGTGGGCGTGCCCCAGGTCCCGCCCATGTAGGGGATGATCGCGATGGATCCCTTCTCGACCTCCTTGTTCCCGGCCCTCGTCGCCAGCGACACGACGACCCTGTCGCCGAGCGCCGACCAGTCGGGATGCGTCGCGAGCTTGCCCGCGAGCGGGACGATCCCGTTCCCTGGCCCCACGGTCGCGCCCGTGTCGGCGTCGATGAGGGTGAGCACCCCTTTCGAGGCGACGAGCAGGAGCTTCCCGTCCGGCGAGAACGTCGTCCACCCGCTCTCGCGCGTCGGGTTCCCCGTCGCGGGAACGATCGCCGCACGCCCCGGGACGGACACCTCCTTCAGCTTCTCCCCGCCATACCCGACCGCGAGGCGCTTCCCGTCGCGCGACAGCGTGTGACACGCCACGCACTCGCTCCCGTCGGGCGCGCCGGGATCGGTGTAGAACTTGACCGGGATGCGATCGGAGACGACCGCCTTCATGATCCCCTTCGATCCGGTGGACCAGTAGTAGATCGCGCCCTCGACCTCGGACGCGCTGAAGAGGAGCGTGCTGGCCTTGGACTGCCAGATCGACGCGGGCGAGGCCGTCGCCAGCGCCGACACCGTCAGCTTCACGGAACCGCCGCGGTTCGACTCCGCGATCCAGTCCCACTCCTCCTCCGTGGGCTCCCAGCTCGTCTTCGTGGTGTACACGTTCACGATCGTCTTCGGCCCCTCGAACCGCAGGCGGAAGAGATCGTTCGCCCCTCCGGGCGTCCACTCGTGTCGGATGTGGGAGACGTTGATGGGGAACATCGTCTCGTGGCTGGGGTACACCACCGCTGGCTCGTTGCCGGGATCGGTGCCCGTCGGCGCGGGGGTCCCGCCGCCGAAGACGCCGGGGGCGCCGGCCGGGGCGTCCGGCTGGACGAAGTCCTTCGAGCCGGTGTGGTTGGCGCACGGCTTCCCGCCGCATGTGTCGACGAACCCGCCGTCGGACCCGGTCGGCTTCCCCGACCCGTCCACGGCCGCGTCCTTGTCGGTCCCGAACGCGCCGACGTCCTCGGCCCCGGCCGCGCCGTCCGCGGTCTCGTCGAGCGGCCTGAAGACGGACTTGTCCTCGTCGCCGCAGGCATACGCCAGGGTGCCGGCCAGCACGAGAATCGCGCCGAGCAGCGCATATTGCGGCCTTCGCATCACGCCTCCACCTCCAGGTTAGCCCGGGCGGGCCGAGAAACCACTCCCTGGGTGAAGTGCCACGAGGTGACGCGAGGCAGACCCGGAATCAGGTACAGGTCCCCACCCCGCTCGGGCAGAGGATCGTCGGGGCGATCTGGATGCGCGCGGTGCCCTGCGCCTTCAGGCCGCCCGCGTCCTCGACCGCCACCGTGATGTCGAGCGGCTTGCCGAGGAACTTCTTGTAGTCCTCGCCCAGGTTCGCTGCGCCGCTGTCGAGCTGGAATCGGAGCCCGTACAGCTTGCAGTACCCGCCCTCGTCGCGATCGAACGTGAACACGAACGCGGTCGGGGGCACCGTGAGCCCGGTGCCGGGCTGCGTCGCCGTGAGGATCGTGCGCGAGCCGGACTGCCGGAGGCCCCTCATGCGCACGGCGATCCACACGTGGTGTCCCCCCTGCGGGCCGAGCTCGGCCTGTAGCGTCTGGCCGTCGTTCAGGTTGCCGTAGTCGGTCTGGCCCGTGCCGACGATCACGTGCGGCGGGCCGCCCGTCGCTGGCTTGCACACGTCGGGCGGGTTCTCGGCCCAGTCGACGCGGTACGGCTCGAGCTCGCCCACCGCGACATGGCTGTCCACGCATCGACCCCCGACGCAGGTCTCCGGCGCGACGCAGACGGGCGCGCTCGGGATGGCCGTCCCCGGCGCGGGAGCGCCACCCCTCGTGACCGCCTCGACGCAACGCGACTCCAGCCGCACGCGCATGAGCCGCGACTGTCCTCCGACGAAGGACGTCCTGGCGCGCCTGGTGAGGAGCGCGACGCCGTTGCTCCCGAGGCCGGCAATCTCGACCTCGGCGGTGCCCGCGCCCGACGCGCTCGCGAGCTTCACCTCGCGGGGGAAGGTCGGACCGGCCCCGGGCACGCGCAGCTTCACGGTCTCCCGGCCACGCTCGACGCCGTCGACGCGCGAGACGATCCTCACGGCCTCGATCTCGGCCCCAAGGTCCTCGGACTGGATGCCCGCCACGACGGACGTCGCCGGCACCGGTGGCCCTTCCGTTTCCGCCGGGCACCCGGCGAGGAGCACGGCCACGGCAACCAGCGCCCGCGCACTCCGCAGACTTTCACTGCACCGTCTTGAGAGACTCCACCATCTTGTCGGGCTTGACGAACTCGCTGTACCGGACGACCTCCTTGTCGCACTGATCGATGAGGAGGACGACGGGCAGGCCCTTGATGCGGTACTTGTCGCTGAGGCGCTTGACTTCGGGATCATCATCGTCGGTGGCGTCGACCTTGAGGGCGACGTAGCGGGCCGCCTCGGCGCGGACCTTGGCGTCGGGCCAGGTCTCCTCGTCCAGCTCGTTGCAAGCCTTGCACCAGGTGGCGCCGAAGTCGATGAGGACGGGCTTCTTCTCGGTTTTCGCGCGGGCCAGCGCCTCGGCCTCGGTCTTCATCCACGCGATGGGCGGCGGACCGGCCGTGCCACCCACGGCGGCCTCTGCACTGGAGATCATACCCCCCTTGGGAAGGCTGGACCACGTGAAGACCATGTACAGGCCCAGGATCGCGGGGGCGATGCTGACGAGCTTCGACGGCTTCGACCAGCGCTTGATGGGCGACTTCCTGCGCTCCGCGAGGACGTGGACGACGCCGAGGAGCGTGCCGACCACGAGCGCCGTGACGCCGAGCCCGATGTAGACGGCGCTCGGGCTCTGGAACGTCTTCGCGAACCTGGGGAAGCCGTCGCGCAGGTACGAGAGCGCCATGTACGCGAGCACCACGCCGCTCACCCACTTGATACCCATCATCCACGCGCCGCCCTTCGGCATGTTGACCGCGAACGTGCCGGCGATGAAGAACGGCACGCCGAGGCCGAGCGAGAACGCGAACATCGAGGCGCCCCCGAGCACGTAGCTCTTCGTCGTCGAGATCCACACGAGCAGGCCCGTGAGGAACGGGCCGGTGCACGGCGCCGCGACGAGGCCCATCACGAGGCCGATGAAGAAGGCGCCCTTGAAGCCGATGCCGCCCACCGTCGACAGGCGGCTGTTCACGCTCGCGGGGAGCGCGATCTCGAACGCGCCGAACATCGACGCGGCCAGCGCAGCGAACACCAGCACGATGAAGCCGATCACGAACGGGTTCGACAGGGCCGTCCCCATCACCTTGCCCGTGACGGCGGAGACGACACCGAGCGGCACGAACAGGGTCGCGATGCCGAGCACGAAGGTGGCCGAGAGCGCAGCGCCTCTCGCTCGGGAGCTGGTCTCGGTCGCGCCGAAGACGCTCACCGTGACCGGCACCATGGGGAACACGCACGGCGTGAGGCTCGCGACGACGCCCGCCACGAACGAGCCGCCCATCGCGACGAGCATGCCGTGCTTCGCGACGAGCGCGCTGAACGCCGACGTGTCCGACCCGCCACCCGCCGCTGCGTCCGCGCACGTCTGCGCGAGCGCGAGTGCGGGTACGAGCATCGTCGCCGCGAACGTCAACCACCACACCACCAGGGGCCGGCGCATCATCGCGGGACAGTGTACCACGTCAGTTCGCGGCCATCTTGGCGAGCGTCGCCTTCGCCATCCGCAGCTCGCCCTCGAGCGCGATGTTCATGGCGGTGCGCGCCTGCTCCGTGCGCTTGACGAACGCGACGAGGTAGCGGCGGGCGTCGTCCCAGCGGTTCGTGGCGTGGGCGAGGTGCCCGAGCACGAACCGCCCGTACCCCTGCCCACACGGCGCCTCGGCGAGCGCGTCGATGATCTCGCGCAGATCCGCGACCTCCTCCCCCACCGCGAGGCGGGCGAGCGCGAGGTGGCCGCGATAGAGAGGCTTGTCGCGCGTTCCCCACCGGGCCGCACGCGACAGCACGGCGGCCGCCTCCTCGTGCCGCCCGGCGAGGAAGAGGTAGGAGCCGAGCGTCCAGAGGTGGAAGGGGCGCCGCGAAGCAGGCGCCCTGCGGGTCGCGGCCCGCAGGTGTGTGAGGCCGGCCTCGATCTCGCCGAACGCGATCGCTGCGCGGGCCGCGTCCTGCGCGAGCACGTCGGGCAGGACGTCCAGCTCGAGCGCCTGGAGCATGATGTCGTAGGCCTCGCGAAAGCGGCGGGTCTCGAAGAACGCGAGGTACAGCTGCCTGAGGAGCATCGCGTGCGTCGTGCGATCGATGGGTGCCTTGGTCGCGAGCCCGCGCCGAGCGAAGATGCCCCGAGAGCGCGCCGTCTTGGCCAGCATGGCCCTGCGCAGGCAATCCTCGGGAGATCTCTCCGCTTGTGCGGCCACCGTGGCATCAAATTTAGCAGTTTTCCCCAGGAAAACCACATATCGGCAGGAGTATGCTAACCGTCAGCCATGACGCACCGCGATGGTACCGTCGGTCCTCCCCTCGCTAGGGCCCTCGCTTTCCTTTGCGTTTTCGCAGGCTGCGGCCGCCCCGCCACGGTCGAGGACTGCAACAAGGTGGTCGAGAAGAACGTCGAGGTGCAGCTGAAGAAGGGGAACATCACGGATCCCGGCGACGTCGATCGTGAGAAGGTGCGGGTCAAGGCGTCGCTGGCGGACAAGATCGCCCAGTGCCCCGGGCGGCGGATCACCGACGGGATGATGAAGTGCGTCGACCAGGCGGGGACGTCGGAGGAGATCGACAAGTGCCTGCACAGGCTGTTCTAGGGCCAATGCCGTTCGGATAAGGCATTCGTTCGAGCGAGGGTGCCCCCACCCGTCGCGCTTCGCGCGCGAAGAGGTTCCGTGGAGGCGGTGGGGCGCCGGCGCAGACCTCACCCCCCGTCCCCCTCTCCCTGAAGGGAGAGGGG
>SXNL01000140.1 GCA_005777185.1 Myxococcales bacterium | reverse complement strand
GGGCCCAGCAGCAGGGCGGCGAGCGGGCGCTCGGGCACCGGGCCGGCGCACAGGCCGTGCGGCGCGTCGTGCGGGCGGCGCGGCGGCTCGGGCTTCGCGCCCTCACGCTGTATGCCTTCAGCGAGCAGAACTGGTCGCGGCCGGAGGCCGAGATCGACGCCCTGTGGGCGCTGCTCAAGCAGTTCCTGCTGTCGGAGCGAGACGAGTTGCTCGACAACGGCATCCGCCTGAACGCGATCGGCAACACGGGCCGCCTCCCGGGCGTCGTCCGTGCCGTCCTCGACCCCCTGCGCCGCGACACCGACAAGGCGCACGAGATGACGCTGACCCTCGCGCTCAGCTACGGCGGCCGAGAGGAGATCGCCGACGCCGCGCGCGAACTCGCGGAGAACGTCGCCCGCGGCACCATGCGGCCCGAGGACGTGACCTGCGAGGCCCTTCACAAGCTGATGCCCAGCCTGCAGGTGGGCGATCCCGACCTCGTGATTCGCACGGGCGGGGAGCGGCGCGTCTCGAACTTCCTCCTGTACGGGCTCGCGTACGCCGAGCTCCACTTCGCGGACGTCCTTTGGCCGGACTTCGACACCGAGCACCTGTACGAGGCGATCCACAGCTACCAGGCCCGCGAGCGGCGGTTCGGAGCCGTCGGTAAGCCGGCGGCGCGGCTGCCGGACGCGCGCGCGGGAGCCGGGCCGATCACGGCCTGACGGGCGCCCCATGGCCGAGCCCAGGGCGCCGTCGAACCTCGCGATCCGCCTGCTCACGGCGGCGGTCGCGATCCCGCTGCTGCTCCTCCTGATCTACAAGGGTCCGCCGTGGGGGCTGTTCCTGCTCGTGTGCGTCGTCACGTTCCAGGCGGGTGTCGAGCTCTTCGGGATGACCCACCCGGAGGATCCGACGACGCAGCACGTGGGCGCGGTCGCGACGGTGGCCGTGTCCGCGAGCGTGTACTTCGGCGCCGCCGATGCCCGTGTGCTCATGGTGGTGCTCGTGTTCGCCCCGATCTTCGGCACGCTCTTCACCCTGGTGCGGCTCGGCGACATGAAGACGGCCGCGCTGCGCGCCCTCGCGCTCGGGGTGGGGCCCCTGTTCTGCGGAGGGCCGATCTCCCTGCTCGCGGTGATGCGGCGCGACCACGGCGACCGGGTGGGCCCGGGCCTCGTCGTGTTCTGCCTGCTCGTGGCGTGGCTGTCGGACACCGGCGGCTACTTCGCGGGGCGGTTCCTCGGCAAGCGGAAGCTCTACGAGGCCGTCTCGCCCAAGAAGACCGTCGAGGGCGCGATCGGCGGCCTGCTCGGGAGCGCGATGGGCGGGGTGCTCGCGCACTACGTCTTCTCGCCAGGGCTCCCGCTCGTCCCGGTGGTGGGCGTGTCGGTCGTCGCCGGAGCGCTCGGGCAGGCCGGCGATCTCGGCGAGTCGCTGCTGAAGCGCTCGACGGGCGTGAAGGATTCGGGCCAGATCGTGCCGGGCCATGGGGGGATCCTCGATCGCGTGGACGCTCTCATGGTCGTCGCGGCGGTGGTGTACGTGTTCTCGGTGTTCTTCCTGCGGGTGGAGCCATGAGGCGGATCAACGTGTCGTCGGGCGCGAAGTGGGAGCCCATCGTCGGGTACTCCAGGCTCGTCCGCGCCGGAGATCACGTGTTCGTCACGGGGACGACCGCCACCCTTCCCGCGGGAGCGCACGTCGACGGCGGCGCCTACGAGCAGTCGGTCCAGGCGCTGCGCAACATCGAGCGCGCCCTCGGCGAGGTCGGGGCGACGCTCGCGGACGTGGTGCGGACGCGCATCTTCGTCATGGACATCCGCCGAGACTGGGAGGCGGTCGGGCGGGCGCATGGTGAGGCGCTCGGCGCCGTCATGCCCGCGACGTCGATGGTGCAGGTCGCGCGGCTCATCGAGGACTGGATGCTCGTGGAGATCGAGGCCGACGCCGTCGTCGGCGCCCGGCCGACCTGAAGCTGAGCATTCGGCTCGTCTTCACTTGGGGCACCCGGGGCTTCAGAGGGTGTTCCAAGACGGCCTCCCCAGGGCTGGCCGGCCGGGGGCCGAGGCGGGTCCTGACCGTGGTTGCTCGTGCGCGTGCGCGTCCTCGTGCTCGTGCGCGTGCGCGTGCTCCTGCGCGTGCTCGTGCGCGTGCGCGTCTCAGCGGCACATCTTGCTGAGCATGGCGACGATTCGAACGAGGAGGGCCCTGGCGCTCCGAGCATCCTCGGCGGTGAGGTAGCCGGCGAGGGCGCAGACGTCGACGAGAGCACCGCCTTCCATGGCGGAGCCGCGTGCAATGGCGTGGGCGTGGGCGCGGTCTGCCGGGCTCGGCTTTCCCGAGCCCTCAGCGATGTTCAGGGGAACGGACATCGCGGCGCTCTTGAGCTGGCTTCGCAGCTCGCTCTCGCCTCGCGGCAGGCTGCTCGCGATCCGCAGCGCGAGCCGCACGAAGGCGATGGCGCACGGGTAGGCATCCCGGTTCTCGTGGTCGAGTTTCGGCGGCGGGTCGGGCATGACGTGCCCGTCGATCGTGGCGGCGGTCCGTAGGGTGGTTTCGCGCACGCGCACGCGCAGGAGCACGAGGAGGAGCACGAGCACGAGCACGAGGAAAAGCACGAGCACGAGGACGAGGACGAGGACGAGGGGCGGCACGGCAGCTTGTCTCAGTTGGATCTCCGCGCGTGCTGACTCGAGTTTCGCCCTATTCCCGGCCGACAGGCCAACAGGGCACCCCCGGCTGAGGAATCCCCTCAGTGTCGAGCCCGAGCCCGAGCCCGAGCCCGCGC
>SXNL01000020.1 GCA_005777185.1 Myxococcales bacterium | reverse complement strand
TCGGAAATTGCGCCGCCAACTGAACCTGCTGGTGTGATATCCAGTGCATTAGAGCTTACAGAATTCCACAACAGCGGGCGATCCAACTGGAATGTGCGGCCATCTGGTAAGACTACCGGCGTATTTCATGCCGCTCGCCCAGGACGCCCACAAGCCCATGTTCTTGCTCCGCCCGGCCGATGGGGCCATCGGCGCCCACCTCGACGCGGTTCGGCGGTGCCACAACGACTTCACCACCTTGTCACAGCGGCTCGCCCGGGCATGTGGCCTCGAGACCGGGCCGTCGACGTCGGCGCCAAGGCGCAGATCCTCGCGGAGGTCCGCGCTCTCGCGGCCTCCGGGAAGGCGATCGTGTACGTGTCGAGCTCCATGCCGGAGTTGCTCGAGGTGGCCGATCGCGTCGCGGTGATGCGCGCCGGGACGCTCGGCGAGGCGCGGGACGTGAGCGCCTGGTCGGAGGCCTCGCTCCTCGCGGAGGCGGTCGGAACGTGAGCGCAGCCCTCGCCCGGATCGTGCGCCACAGGTGGCTCGTGCCGCTGGTGGCGCTCGTCGTCGTCTCGATCGCGTTCTCGATCGCGGCGCCCGCGACGTTCCCACGGTTCGAGACGCTCGCGACGATGCTGAGGCAGACCGTCGTCGTGGGCATCCTCGCCGTCGGCATGACGTTCGTGGTGTTGACCGGGGGCATCGACCTCTCCGTGGGCTCGGCCGTCGCGTTCACCACCGTGGTCATCGCCCTCGCGCTCCGCGGCCACGCGGGCGCCGCGGCGGCCTCGCTCGCGGGGATCCTCGCGGCGACCGCGGCCGGGGCCGCGCAGGGCGCGCTCGTGGCGAGGGCCAGGATCGCGCCGTTCATCGCGACCCTCTTCGGCATGACGGTGCTACGTGGTGCGGCGAAGGGCCTCGCGAAGGAGCAGAAGATCGACGTCGACGCCGCGGGGATCGACGGGCTCCTCTCGGCAGGGAGCCTGTTCGCTCCCGGCGTGTGGATCCTCCTCGCGATCTCCGCGGCCGCAGCCGTGGTGCTCCACCGCACCCGGTTCGGCCGCCACGTCATCGCGGTGGGATCGAGCGAGGCGACCTCGCGGCTGGCGGGCATCGACGTCGCACGGGTGCGCGTCCTCGTCTACGCGCTGTCGGGCTGCCTGGCAGGCGTGGCGGGCGTGATGGAGTTCGGAACGCTCACGCTGGGCGATCCGACCGACTCCGTGGGGCTCGAGCTCTCGGTGATCGCTGCGGTCGTCGTCGGCGGGACGGCGCTCTCCGGCGGGGAGGGCGGCGTGCTGGGATCGCTCGTGGGGGCGCTCCTCATGACCGTGATCCGCACCGGCGCGAACCACACCGGGATCCCCAACTGGGTGCAGGAGATCCTCACCGGTTTCATCATCGTGGGGGCGGCGATGGGCGAGAGACCCGGGAGGCGTTCTTGAGCGTAACCGGGTTGCGTCCCGGGTCGCCTGGATGCGACGCTCCCAGCGTGTTTCCTCGCCCTCCGCTCTCGACGCCGGCGACCGCCACAGGCGAGGACCTCCTCGCCGAGGTCCACGAGCTGCGCGACACGATCCGCGCGATGCGGGCGGAGCTCGAGCGCGCACACGCCGAGCGCAAGAGCGCGATCGAGGAGGCCGGGGCGGGCGCGCGGGCGGAGATCCGCGAGCTCCGGGCCACGATCCAGGCGCTCCGCGTCCGCCTGGAGGAGCAGGACCGGCGGCTCGCGGTCGCGGAGGAAGAGGCCGCGGTCCCGGGGGGAGGGGCGGACTGATGTCGTCATCCCGCCGTTCCGGTGGCCCGGCGTCCGGGCGCGGGGACCGGCCGATCCGCGCCGAGGCCCTCCTCGACCTCGCGAACGACATCGCGAGCCTGCACACGCTCGCGGACCAGCTCGATGCGCTCGTGAAGGTCATCTGCCGCGAGGTCGGCTCGGAGCGCGCCACCCTGTTCGTCCACGACGCGAAGACGAAGGAGCTGTTCGGCCGCGTCACCGAGGCCGACCGGTGCCACGAGATCCGGCTCGCCGACACCGAGGGGATCGTCGGCCACGTCTTCCACGACGGCCGGAGCCTGATCGTGAACGACGCGTACGCCGACGCGCGCTTCAACGCGGCCATCGACGATCAGACCGGCTTCCGGACGCAGGGGATCATCTGCGCCCCCGTCCGCACGCCGAGGGGCGACCTGATAGGCGTCACCCAGGCGCTCAACTCGGTCCGCCGCAAGTTCAGCGATCGCGACCTCAGGATCCTGGAGGCGATCAACCTCCAGGTCTCGACGTACCTGCAGAGCACCCTCCTCCACGAGACCATGCGGCGGTCGCGGGCCCAGGAGGCGGAGCTCCTCGGGATCGTCACGGACGTGTCCACCGAGATCCAGCTCGAGCCCCTCCTGCGCAAGATCATGGAGACCATCCAGAGCATGCTCGGTTGCGAGCGCGCGACGCTCTTCCTCAACGACGAGCGCACCCGCGAGCTCTACAACGAGGTCAGCCTCGACGGCGCGACCATCCGTTTCCCCAACCACGTGGGCCTCGCGGGCGCCGTCTTCACGTCGGGGAAATCGATCAACATCCCACACGCCTACGCCGACCTCCGATTCAACCCGGCGTTCGATCGGACGACCAGCTACTTCACACGATCGATGCTGTGCGTACCGGTGATCAACAAGCGCGGCAAGATCATCGGGGTCACCCAGGTCCTCAACAAGCGCGGGCGTCCCTTCGACGCGGAGGACGAGCAGCGGCTCCGCGCCTTCTCGGCTCAGATCACGATGGGCCTCGAGAACGCGAGGCTGTTCGAGGACGTCCAGGACCTGAAGAACTACGCCGAGAGCATGCTCGAGAGCATGTCGAACGGGGTCGTGACGTTCGACGGTCATGGCCGCTTCGTGCGGTGCAACGCCTCCGCGCAGCGCCTCCTGTCGCACGTCCTCGGCGGAGCGGCCGGCACCCGGGCGGACGAGGTCTTCAACGGACCGAACGCGTGGATCGCCGCGAAGATCGCGAGGGTCGAGGAGACGCGCACGAGCGACGTCACCGTCGATGCGGAGCTCACGGTGGGTGACGACAAGCTCTCCGTCAACGCGACCGTCGTGCCGCTCACGAGCACGAAGGGCGACTCGCTCGGATCGATGCTCCTCCTGGACGACATCAGCGCCGAGAAGCGCGTGAAGGCCACGATGTCGCGCTACATGGATCCGCTCGTCGCCGACCGGCTGCTCGCGAAGGGGCAGGAGATCCTCGGGGGTCAGAGCCGCGTCGCGTCCGTTCTCTTCAGCGACGTGCGCGACTTCACGACGCTGACCGAGGAGCTGGGCGCGCAGGGCACGGTGCAGCTCCTCAACGAGTACTTCACCGTCATGGTCGACTGCATCGCCCGCGAGGGCGGGATGCTCGACAAGTTCATCGGGGACGCGATCATGGCCGTGTTCGGGACGCCGCTCCGCCACGAGGACGACGAGGACCGGTCCGTGCGCGCCGCGATCACGATGATGACGGAGCTCGCGGCCTTCAACCGTGCGCGCGGCGCCGAGGGCCAGAAGCCGGTCCGCGCCGGCATCGGCATCGCGACCGACACCATCGTGTCGGGCAACATCGGGTCGCCGCGAAGGATGGACTACACCGTGATCGGCGACGGCGTGAACCTGGCCGCCCGCCTCGAGAGCGCGTGCAAGCACTACGGCACGGACATCCTCGTCAGCGGCACGACGCACACGAAGCTCCGCGGCGGGTACCGCACCCGGCTCGTCGACCGCGTCGTCGTGAAGGGCAAGACCGAGCCTGTCGATCTCTTCGAGGTGCTCGACCACCACACCGAGGAGACGTTCCCGAGGATGGACGAGCTGCTCCCGCGGTTCGCCCAGGGCCTCGCGGACTACCGCGCCGCGCGCTTCGACCGCGCGCTCGACGCGTTCGCGGACGGGCAGCGGGTCTGCCCTGCCGACGGGCTGACCGCCGTGTACGTCGAGCGCTGCCGTCGGCTGGCGGAACAACCGCCGGACGACTGGCGCGGCGTCTGGGTACTGGCGTCGAAGTAGCGAGCGGCCCGTCAGTACTTCGAGAACACCACCCGGAACCGGTCGGTCCACCCCCGGACCGGCGTGCCGCGCGCGTCGAGGGCGGGATCGAACCGCTCCTTGAGGGCGCAGCGCGCCGCGGCGTTGGCGAAGCTCTGCGTGGGCGCCTCGACGATCACGACCTTGCCCGGCGTCCCGTCGGGGCGCACGTCCGCGCGCGCGTGGACGACCACGAGGCCGCGGAGGTTCGCGTTGGATCCCGTGAACGCGTCCGCGCACTGCCAGTGCCGGTCGCCACCGAGGCCTGCGCGTCGCGTGAGGTCGCTGGCACCGCCGCCGCCGCCCGCGCCGGTGCCGGCTCCGCTCTCTCCCGTGTCGCCCCCCGCGCGCGCCTCCGCCTCGTACACCGGCGCGATCGACGCGGCACCCACCTGCGTCACGCCCCCCGCGTGCGCCTTGCCCGACCCGCGCACGACCGAGCGCTCGGGCTCCGGCTCGTCGTCGACCGCCATGCTCGGACCGGCCTGCGCGGCTTCGGAGCCGAGGCCCGGCAGCTTGATCGGCTGCGGGATCGCGGCCGCGGGGGTCTCGTGCTCGACGCCGCCCGCGAGCGTGCCGTCCATCACCGGGCCGACGGTCGGCCCGTGTGCGGGCTTGCCCGTCACCGCCGTCAGGATGGGCTGCAACGCCTCCGCGGGTACCGTCGCCTGGGTGTCGACGCGGACCTCGACGAGGGGCGCCTCGTGGAGCACGTGGCCGCGGGCCTGCGCCTGGTACGGCGACCAGACGAGCACGACGGGGATCGCGTGCACGAGCCCCGAGATGATTGCCGCTCTCCAGACACTCCAGGTACGAGACCCCACGAGAGCATTCTGCTCGTCACGGGGCCAGACGCAACGCCCTCTCGCGTCTCGAAGGCGTCTACTTCGCCCAGAGCTCGACCTGGGCGCGTCCACCACCCGGCAAGTTGCCGTACCTGAAGGCGACCTGCCGGATTACGCGCTTGTCACCCGGCAGGTCTATGACGCGGCTCGTCGTGTTCTTCTCGAACATGAGCCGCGTCGGCGGGCTGAACTTGGAGCCGTCGCCGAAGGTGATCTCCATGTCGTACATCTCGAGCGCGGAGTGCTCGACGACGACCATGACCTGGGAGAACTTCCCCTCGGCGCGCCCGACGGGGATCACGTCCTTGTCGACCTTGCCGTCGACCATGCGCTCCCCGAGCTTGTCCCAGCCCGTTCGAGCCTCGATCTTGCGATCGCGGGCGTCGTCGCGGCGCTCCTCCGCGCGCGCGCCGGGGGCCACCGGCTCGTTCGCCCCGCGGGTCTCGGGCGGAGGTGGATGATGAGCGTGGCCCCGCCCGCCGCCGCCTCCACCACATGCCGTCGTGAGCGTGAGCGCTGCGAGTCCGGTGACGATGAGATTCTTCATGGGAGCCTCCGCGGGCGAGGACCGTAACATCATCCGCGGGGCGTGAACACGGCTCGGGACGAGGATTGAGGGTCCCGTGGAGTTGGGTGCGGCTTGTCGGGGTTGCGCGGGCGCTGGCGGCGTGGCACGACACCCCGGTCGAAGCAGGAGTGCACGAATGAAGACACCCTTTTGGAGCGCAGTTTTTGCGGCGGTGATGGTCGGCTGCGCGAGCTCGAGCAGCCCCACGCCCACGCCCACCGGCACCTCGGGTTCGTCCGGAACCAGCGGGGCGGCGTCGAGCGGGACCCCCGCCGATACCTCGTCGTCGAGCTCGTCCTCATCGAGCTCGTCGTCCAGCAGCGGCGCCTCGGGCACCTCGGGCACGACGGCGCCGGAGCTGAAGCCGCCCACGATGAAGAGCGTGAGCAAGATGGCCGGCGCCCTCCACGTGTTCTGGACGAACGTGCAGACCGACTGCGACAAGGTCGAGCTCGAGCGCAAGACGAACTCCGAGCCCTACAAGGTCGCGTACACGCTGCCGGCGGATGCGAACAACAAGCACGACTCCGCCGCCACGAGCAACACGATGTACACCTACCGCGCGCGCTGCCAGAAGAGCCAGACGTACTCGCCGTACTCGAACGAGATGAGCGGGAACCCGATGTGAGAAGCGTCCGGTCGTTCGTCCACCGCGTGGGCCGGCAGGCCGTGATCCTGGCGTGCGCGCTCGTTGCCTCCTGCTCGGGAAAGGGAAGCGCGGAGATCCCGGACGTCGATCCGCTGGCGCTCTCCGCCGTCGTCGACAACAACCCCGACCCGAAAATCGTCGAGATCAACCTCGAGGCGCGCGAGACCTTGAAGCGCTTCGGGGCGATCCCGGTTTCGAAGGTGTGGGCGTACGATGGGACGGTGCCAGGGCCGCTCGTGGACGCCAGGGTCGGCGATCGCCTCCTCGTCCACTTCAAGAACAGCCTCCCGGAGCCGACGACCATCCACTGGCACGGCATCCGGCTCCCCGCGCGGATGGACGGGGCCCTCTCGGTGCAGGAGCCGATCAAGCCGGGCGCCACGTTCGATTACGACTTCGTGCTGAAGGACCCGGGCCTGTACTGGTTCCACCCGCACATGCGGACCGACGTGCAGATCGAGAAGGGCCTGGCGGGCGTGATCCGTGTGCGCGGTACGGACGAGCCCGCGTCCGACGACGAGCGGATCCTCGTCCTCGACGACGTGAGCATCAAGCCGGACGGGACGTTCCCCACGTACCTGGACGACGACTCGCGCATGATGGGCCGCGGCGGCAACACCCTGCTCGTCAACGGCGTCGTCGACGCGACCATCCCCGTGAAGGCCGGCGCCGTGCGCTGGCGGATCCTCAACGTGGCCAACGGCCGCTTCTTCAACCTGCGCCTGCCCGGCCGCAGGTTCCGTGTCCTCGGGACCGACGGCGGCTGGTTCGCTCGGCCGTACGACACCGAGCAGCTGCTCGTCGCGCCGGCCGAGCGCTACGACGTCATGTTCCTAGAGACCGGCGCGGCGGGCACCGAGATCGACCTCATGACCGACCCGTACCCGCGCGGCCACGACACCGGCGACGTGGCGCCCGCACGCGTGGCGAGGGTGCGCGTCACCAGGGCTGCGCCCGCCCGGCCCGCGACGCTTCCCACCGCCTTCCCACCCACGCCGCGTCCCGCGGACGATGTGACGGCCCTGCCGATGGTCCTCGACGAGAAGAACCGCGAGGACGGCGTCGTGTTCACGATCAACGACGCCACCTTCCCCGACGTGCCCCCGATCCAGGTGCCCCTCGGTTCGCGCCAGATCTTCGCGATCGAGAACAAGAGCGACATGGACCACCCGTTCCACCTGCACGGGTTCTTCTTCGTGCAGCTCTCCAGGGACGGCGTGGTCATCCCCGACGATCGTCTGGTACGGAAGGACACGGTCATCGTGCCGAAGAAGAGCAAGACCCGGCTCGCGGCCACCTTCGACGAGCCCGGGCGCTGGATGTACCACTGCCACATCCTCGAGCACGCCGAGCACGGGATGATGGGAGAGATCGCCGTGGGGGTCACCCCGGGCGGCATGGGGCACTGATCGCGACGCCCGATCACCGCGTCGGCACGAACGCCCCCGCCGCGACGTCCGCACCCCCGACCTCTCGCGCGAACCTCCACCGGACGTCGCCCCCGCGCGTGGGACCGCGTCGGCGGCGGACCTACCGCTGGGAGCGCAGCGCCGACGGTTGAGACCTCGCGAGCAAGGTCGCTCTGAGCTCGTCGTGCGCGGCCGCCGCTCCCTGCGACGCGGTCGGCGTCTGCAGCACGATCGTCACACCGGGCCGGTTCGCGCGCCCCACGATCGTGATCACCGGCAGCGTGGCCGTCCCGTCGGGGCCGATCGTGACGTCCGCCGAGGCCACGGCGGGGGCGAGCATGCACGCGGCAACCACGGGAACGAGAACGCCAAGGGTCCTGGTCATGTTCGACCTCCGTACCGGAAGCATGACACACCGTGGCGCACCGCGCCGCATCGGGTCTATCTTCGAACCATGTCCAAGCAGAAGATCGCCCTGTTCTGGCCCGGCGACGGCCGCGCGCGCCCGAACGAGCTCGCGCTGCCGAGCATCACCGAGGCCACGATCCAGATCGAGCGCGCCCTGGCGAAGCTCGGGCGGCCGAGCTACCGCATCGAGGGCTTCCTCGACAAACCGCACCTCTCCATCGAGAAGCTCGGGCCCGTGGACGACCCCATGATCGGCGTGTGCGTGCACTGGTTCTACGGACCGCACACCACCGACGGCGTCGCCGGGAAGGACACGCCGCTCCTCCTGGCGTCGAACTTCTCGGGGAGGTGGCCGGGCCTCGTGGGTCTCCTCAACACGGGCGCGTGCCTCGAGATGCTCGAGCGCCCCTTCTCGCGTCTCTGGACGAGCGCGCCGGACTTCTCGTCCGACCCCGTGTTCATGGACCGCCTCGAGGCGTTCTGCCGGAACGGGAGGATCGCGTACGGCACCGACGAGATCGCCTTTCACGCGCCCGTCACGCCCGCCGCCTCCGCGCTCGCGAAGGACGTGGCGCGCGGCTTTCGCGAGCGTCGCGCCCTCGTCCTGATGCTCGGGGACACCTCGATGGGCATGACCAACGGCTACTTCGGCCCGCGGCTGCTCCTCCGCCACGGCTTCGCGGAGCACAAGATCGACCAGGCGTGGCTCCTCGACCGCGGTCCTCGCATCGCAGACGCGCGCATCGAGGACGCGTTTCGCTTCGTGGTCGATCGCGGGGTCACCTTCCACTGGCGCGAGGCGGGCGCCGAGGACTTCGACGAGCGGGCGACCCGCGAGCAGCTCCGCGACTACCTCGTGGTGAAGGATCTCCTCGAGGAGTACCGCGCCGACTGCCTCGGCTGGCAGTACCAGCTCGGCCTGATCCCGCTCCGCGCGCCGTCGGATTTCGCCGAGGGTCTGTTCAACTCGGCGTGCCGTCCCGAGTCGAACGGCGACACGGTGGCGTGTGCCACCGAGGCCGACCAGGGCAACGTGCTCCCGATGGAGATGATGAAGCGCCTCCTGAAGGCGAAGGGCCTGCACCAGGCCGTGATGTTCCACGACGTGCGCTGGGGCGCCGAACACGAGGGCCGCTTCCTGTGGGTGCTCCTCAACTCGGGATCCTGCGGCGCGTATGCGTTCAACCACGATCCGGACACGCTGCAGGGCGTACACAGCTACCGGCAGCCGTCGCTCTACTTCCCCACGCCCGGCGGCACCTTCGCGGGCGAGTCGCTCCCCGGCAAGATGACGTGGGCGCGCGCGTACATCCGCCGCGGCGAGCTGTGGATGGACATCGGAAAGGGCGAGGTCGTCCATCTGCCGCCCGACGTGCGCGACGCGTGGTGGGAGGGTACGACCCGCCAGTGGCCCTTCATGGCGGCCGACATGGGGATCTCGCAGGAGACGCTCATGGCGCACTACCTGTCGAACCACGTCGCGGTCGCGTACGGCGACGTCTTCGGGGAGATGGTCGCGCTCTCGCAGGAGCTCGGGTTCCACGTTCGCATCCTCGGCAAGGACGTCGCGTGAGCGCGCGCCACTACCTCGGCGTCGACGTCGGGACGGGGAGCGCGCGCGCGGGCGTCTTCGACGCGGCGGGGCGTCGGCTCGGCTCGAGCAGCCACGCGATCCAGGTGTGGCGGCCGGCGGAGGATCACGTCGAGCAGTCGTCGGACGACATCTGGCGCGCCGTCTGCGGCGCCACGGGCGCGGCGGTGCGGGAGGCCGGGATCGACCCCTCGTCGGTGGTGGGGATCGGGTTCGACGCGACGTGCTCGCTCGTCGCGCTCGACGAAGGCGACCGGCCCGTGTCCGTGAGCGTGACGAACGACGACGCGCAGAACGTCATCGTGTGGATGGACCATCGCGCGACGGAACAGGCGGCGCGCATCAACGGCACCCGCCACGAGGTCCTCCGCTACGTGGGGGGCGTGATCTCCCCGGAGATGGAGGCGCCGAAGCTCCTCTGGCTCGCCGAGAACCACGCCACGTGCTGGGCGCGGACGCGGCGGTTCCTGGATCTGCCGGATTTCCTCGTCTACCGCGCCACCGGCGAGGACGTGCGTTCCCTGTGCAGCACGGTCTGCAAGTGGACGTACGTCGGGCACGAGGAGAGGTGGGACGACGACTTCTTCCGCCAGATCGGGCTCGGCCAGCTCGTGGACGAGGGTCATGCGCGGATCGGCACGCGCGTGCGCCCGATGGGCGAGCGCGCGGGTGCTCTGACCGACGCGGCGGCGCGCGAGATGGGCCTCGCGGCGGGCACGGCGGTGGGCGTCTCGATCATCGACGCGCACGCCGGCGGCCTCGGTCTGCTCGGCGGATCGGCGGACGTCGGACTCGGGGGCCGCCTCGCCCTCATCTCGGGCACCTCCAGCTGCCACATGGCCGTCTCCCGCGAGCCACGCTTCGTCCCCGGCGTGTGGGGCCCCTACTTCTCCGCGATGGTCCCGGGCTGGTGGCTCGCCGAGGGTGGGCAGTCCGCCACGGGCGCGCTCCTCGACCACGTGATCCGCGCCCACGCCCGGGGAGCGGACCTCGCGCAGGAGGCGCGCGGGCGTGGGGTCTCCGTCCACGCCCTCCTGAACGAGCGACTCGACGCCCTCTCGGCGGGTCACGCCTTCCCCGCGAGCCTGGCGGGCGATCTACACGTGCTGCCCGATCACCACGGGAACCGCTCCCCGCGGGCGGATCCCACGCTCCGAGGCATGGTGTCCGGCCTGAAGATGACCGACTCGGTCGACGCCCTCGCGATCACCTACCTCGCGACCGTGCAGGCGATCGCGCACGGGACCAAGCACATCGTGGACACCCTCGACGCGCACGGGTTCGGGATCCGCACGGTGCTCGCGTGCGGCGGCGACACGAAGAACCCCGTGTTCGTCCGCGAGCATGCCGACGTGCTGGGGCTCCCCATCGTGCTCCCCGAGGAGCCGGAATCGGTCCTCCTCGGCGCCGCCATCCTCGGCGCGGTCGCCGCCGGGGACGCGCCCGGGGTCGAGGTGGCCATGGCCCGGATGTCCGGAAGCGGCCGGGTCGTCGCGCCGGCGGGCGGGGAGGTGGCGGCCTTCCACGAGCGGAAGCACGCCGTTTTCCTCGCCATGCACGGGCACCAGATGGAGTACCGGCGGCTGATGGGCGGGGCCTCCTGAACGTTCCGCGAGGCCAGCGCGCGCGACCCACGGATGATTCCACCCGCGCCGGAGCCCTGGCGGAGCCCCCTGCCGTGGGAGCCCCTGTGAGGGCACCCGGCATGCGGACGCCGCTTGACGGTCGGCCTCGCGCGTGGAATACCCCCCGCACCTAGAGGTCAGGAGAACTCAGATGCGTAACTTGCTCGCCCTAATTGGAATGTTCGTGGTCACGTCCGCCGGCCTGGGGATCGCCGCGTGCAGCTCCACCACGACCGTCGCTCCGACGACGGGCACGGACGGTGGAACGGATGGCAGCGTCGTCAAGGTCGATTCGGGCTCCAAGCTCGACGGCAGCACCGGCGCGGACAGCGGTCCTGCCGCGGGCTCCTCGTGCGCCCTCGCCATCGACCTCGCCTTCGCCACGCAGACGGACGGCGTCCTCGATGCGGTCGGCAAGTCGATCTACTACAAGCTCGCGGTCAAGAAGGGCGACTTCCTCTCGATCAGCACCGACACGGCGGCGACCAACACCGACCAGCCCGGCGACGTGGTCGACACGGCGCTCATGCTGTACGACGCCGCGGGCAAGACGCTCCTCGCCACGAACGACGACGCCTTCCCCCGCTTCACCACGGACTCGGACCTCTGGTACCGGCCGACGGCGGACGCGACGCTCTGCCTCCAGGTCACGGACTTCGACACGTGGAAGGGCACCACGCCGCAGCTGGCGGGCGACAACGCGTACAAGGTCACGGCCCTGAGCCTCGCGGCGGGCAACTTCGACACCGCGGCCATCACCCAGGACACCGAGCCGAACGAGACCATCGCCACGGCGAAGGCCGTCTCGCTCAAGCCCTACACGACGCCCCCCGGCGGCTTCAACATCCTCATGGGCGACCTGAAGGACCAGGCGGACGTGGACACCTACAAGGTGACGCTCCCGGCGGGCACCGAGATCATGACGGTGGCCATCCCGCCGATCGGCGCGCCCGTGAAGTCGGGCTCCAACACCTACGGCTCGACGCTCCCGCGCTTCACCGCGACGATCAAGAACGCCGCGGGCACGATCCTCGGTGAGCTCGTCCCCCCCGGCGCGCCCGACACCGAGAAGATGAGCGACTCGCTCAGCATGCCGATCACGCCCGGCGACATCTACATCACGATCTCCCGCCCGGCGGGTTTCGCGGCGGCCGCGAACGACTTCTACGTCACGACCGTGTCGGTGTCGAAGTACCGCGCCGACATCAAGGCGGAGACGGAGACGCTCGGCGGGGCGACCAACAACACGATCGCCACGGCCGAGGTGCTCACGATGACCCCGGATCCGGGGAACGCCAAGCTCAAGAGGACGGGCTTCCGCGCGTTCCTCCCGACGGGCGACGCGATGGACAACTTCTCCTTCCCGGTGACCAGCGGCGACAAGCTCTCCCTGTTCTGCAGCTCGGCGCGTGATGGCTCCGGCATCGCGCAGTTCAAGGTCGACCTCATCCAGGGCGGCACGAGCCTCCAGTCGGAGACCGAGACCGCTCTCGCCGACATCGGGTGGTACACCAGCACGAACCCGGACGCGAAGGCGTCCAAGCCCGAGGTGAAGATCGCGGCGACCGGCACGGCGACGCTCCAGCTCTCGGGCGGGACGCGCTCCGCGACGAACACGGGCGTGTACTACTTCTGCAGCGTGAGCCTCCTCGCGCCGTAGTCGGAATGCAAAGGGGCCGTGAGGCCCCGCTCGGGCTCCCCGCAGCACGCGGGGGGCCGTGAAGCCCGCCGAGCGCGGGCTTCGCCACGTGTGGACCGCGAATGGCGCCACATCGTCGTCAGGGAAGGGGCCATCGCGCCGAAGGCACCCGGCCTGGACGTGCCGGGCCGCGACATCGTTGCCAGGGACCGAGGCGCCACCGGCGGAGGATCCCGCGGAAAGTCCCACGGGACTCCGGTGGCACGGCCATTGCGAAGGGTGACGGCGCGCGGCCCACGTGGGCCCGCGTTCGGAGGTTCTCCGTGAACGTGCGATCGTCGTTCGGGTTCGATCTGGTCGTGGGGGGCGCGCTGGTCGCCGCGCTCGGCGCGTGCAGCGGCACGTCCGCGCTGGCGGACGCGGCGCCGCGTGGAGGTGCAGAATCGGCGCCCTCCGACCCCACATCCGGCGGCGGGTCGGGAGGCGCGGCGGCGCCCCTCCCCCCCGAGAAGGAGGTCGAGTCGAGCTACGAGGTGCCCGTCGCCACGAAGACCTTCGTCTGGGTCGCGAACCCCCGCAGCGGACGGGTCGCGTACGTGAACGCCGCGTCGCTGGAGGTGAAGACGGTCGAGGCGGGAAACGGGCCGACGCACCTCGCCGCGGTCCCGGGGCAGTCGGACGCGGCGATCGTGCTGAACGTGCTCTCGCGCGACGCGACCCTCCTCCGCGCGGTGAACGGCCAGGTGTCGGGCAAGAGCTTCAAGGTGGGCGCCGTCGCGAACACGTGGGCCGTCTCCGCCGACGGTCGATGGGCGATCGCCTGGGCCGACCACAGAAAGGTGCAGAATGCACCCAGGACGCAGGGCTTCCAGGATCTCGCCATCCTCGACCTGACCGAGAAGGTCCCGCCCGTCGTCCTCGCCGTGGGGTACCGGCCGGTCTCGGTCGCGTTCTCGGAGGGCGGCGCGCAGGCCTTCGCGGTCACGCAGGACGGGATCTCGGTGGTGGACCTCTCGGGGGCCGGCGGGCCGATCGTGGCGAAGAACGTCCCGATCTCGGACACCCCGATCGAGGATCCGGGCTCGCGGGACGTCTCGGTCACGCCGAGCGGCAAGCTCGCGCTCATCCGTCGCGACGGCTCGAGCGACGTCACGGCGGTCAACCTCGAGACGAGCGTGCGGACGGCCATCACGCTCAACGGGCCGGTCACGGATCTCGACCTGTCCGACACGGGCCATCGCGCAGTGGCCGTCATCCGCGACACCGCGACCGTGGCGATCCTCCCCGTCCCCCAGATCGCCGTCGCGCCCACCGTGTTCACCGAGGTGAAGATCCCGGGCGAGACCGTGGGGTCGGTCGCGCTGGCCGCGGGCGGGAACACCGGCCTCCTCTACTCCAACGCGATCGCGGCCGAGCGCGTGACCGTGCTGTCCTTGTTGCCGACGCCGCCCGTGTTCCGCACGGTCAAGCTGTACGCGCCCGTCCTCGCCGTGTTCCTCGCCAGGGACGCGTCCCATGCGCTCGTGCTGCACGACAAGGTCGCCGGCGCCGCGGGGGCGTTCAGCCTCGTCCCCGTCGCGAGCGCGCTTCCGGCGCGGATCGTCGAGACGAAGGCCCCTCCGTTCGCCGTCGCCTTCTCCGACGCGCACGATCGCGCCATCGTGGGCGAGCGCGGCGCGACGCCCGACGGCTACGGCGCCTACCTCGCCCGGCTGCCCCAGCTCACGGTCGATCGCTTCCCGCTCGCGAGCCCCCCTACCGCCGTGGGACTCGTCGCCGGCGCCAAGCGCGCGTACGTCGCGCAGCAGCACCCCGACGGGCGGATCACCTTCATCGATCTCGACACGGGCACGTCGCGGACCCTGACCGGATTCGAGCTCGGCGCGCGCGTCGTCGACGGGAGCAAGCCATGAGCGCCCGCACCGCGCTGGCGGCACTTCTCCTCGCGACCTTCGCCCTCGGTGCGTGCGGCGATCGCCCCGACGTATGGGACACGCGCGCCGACGGTGTGCGCGCCGTGGGACTCCACAGCTCGATCGCGCTCGTCGACGACGCCGCGCACCGCGTGCTCGTGGCCTCGCCCGTGAGCGGCGTTGCGCTCGCACGTCGCAGCGTGCCCATCGGCAAGGGGGTCGCCACCGCCCTCCCTTCCGCGGACAGGAGGCGGCTCTTCGTCCTCTGCTCGGGGGACGTTCCCCGGAAGAAGGCCGACGACCAGGGCCCGTCGCTCACGATCGTGGAGGACGGCGGCGCGGCCTCGCGTCGGATCGAGCTGCAGACCCCGCTGTCGGGTCTCGCGATCGATCCCGCGGGACGCTGGGTGGTGATCTACCCCGCGGGCAACGGCCGGACCTTCGTGGAGAACCCGAACCAGCTCGTGCTCGTCGACCTCGCGGCCGCGCCCGAGAAGGCCGTGACCTTCCGCACCCTCCGTAGCTTCGGCGGCCGCCCGCAGCGCCTCACGTTCACGCGCGAGCTCGCCCTTCCCGGCGGTCCGCGCCACCTGCTCGTGGTGGAGACCGAGCAGGACCTGACGCTCCTCGATCTCGACCACGTGCAGGACGCGATCCCCCGCCCCGAGATCACCGTGCGCTTGACCAACGGGCTCTCCGCGCGCGCCCCGCGCCCCGCCGGCGTGGTGGTCGACGACGGCGAGCCCGGGAAGAACGACGACGCGCGGATCGCGGTGCAGCTCGCCAACGACTCCAACGTGTTCATCCTCACGCTCGCACCGAACCCGCCGGGCCCGGCGGGGCCGAACGACTTCACGCCGCAGGTCAACCTCGCGGACGTCGGCGGGCCCGCCACCGACCTCGCGTTCGTGCGCACGGACGGCGGTCTGCGCCTCGCGGCCATCGTGCCGTCCGCGCGCAAGGCCGTGCTGATCGAGCCCGGCACCAGCATCACCACGGACGTGCCGCTCCCCGAGGCCTACGCCAGGGTGTCGCTCGTGACCGATCAGGTCGCGCCCGGGGCGCCGGGCGGCGTGGGCGAGGTCGCGCTCCTCTACGGCGGCGGTTCGAGCGTGGCCTTCTGGTCGCTCGGGAGGACGAGCGGACAGCCGTACCGCTCGGTCGAGGTGGTGAACGTCGCGGGCGGCGCCGCCGAGATCACGTCGGTGCCGCCACCGAACCAGGCCCTCAAGGTGCTCGCCTCGCCCGGCGCGACGGGCTTCTACGTGCTCGACCTCAAGACGCGCACGGCCGCCCCGCTCACGACGCAGCGCTCGGCCAGGATCGCGGTCTCGCCCGACGGCCGCCGCCTCTGGGCGTTCGCGCCGGGCACCGAGAACCTCGCGCACATCCCCGTGTCCGACCTCGCGCCGCTCCCCTTGCCCCTCGACCGGCCCATTCGCGAGGTGTTCGACGTGCAGCGCGGGGACGGAGGCCGCGCGCTCCTCGCCCTCGACGCCCGCGGCGCGACCGGCCTCACGCTCCTCGACGCGGAGCGACCGGATGTCCGCGCGGGAGCCTCCTTCTTCGGCCTGCTCCTGGAGGGACTGTGATGCTCACGCGGAAGAAGATCCTTGGCCTCCTCGCCCTCGCGGCGGCGCTCCTCGTCCCCGCGACTGCGCGCGCGCAGGATCTGGACGAGCGCGCCACCATCTCGCACCTCGGCTCGGTGCAGAAGCACACGCGCTTCGGCATGGGGTTGCGGTCGCAGTGGGTGCCCAACGCGGGGTACGATCCATTCGCGAAGTCGAACTACCTCGCCGCCTGGACGTTCGAGGGCTCACGCGTCCTCCTCGCGAGGCGCCGCCTCTCGCTCGCGGTCGGCGCCCTGATCGACCTCGGCGGATCGAGCTCCGAGGCGCGCGGCGCCGAGACGCACCTCGGCGCGCACCGCTTCCTCGTCCCGATCGAGGGGCGGTACCACGTGAGGCCGTGGCTCGTGGGCTTCGCGAGGATCGCGCCGGGCGCGATGTACATGACGGCGTCGATCGCGGAGGCCTCCGCCGGCCAGAAGCTCGACGACGCCGGCTTCGTGTTCGCCGCGGACGCGAGTCTCGGCGCGGCGGTGCTCTTCGACTCACGCAGGAACCCCGACGGCCACCCGCCGCGCCTGTGGGCGACCGGCGAGTGGGGCTACGGGTGGACGGCTTCGCGCCGCTGGAGCTTCGCGCCCGACGAGGAGGACAAGGTCACAGGTCGCGCGGTGCCCACGGACCTCGGGCGCGTTGCCTTCCGAGGGACGTTCTTCCGGCTGGGCCTCGCGCTGTCGTTCTGAGCGGGCTCAGAACACGCCGCTGCCGCCCTGCTGGCAGTCCTTGCACTCGGGCAGGCTCGGGTTCTGGTTGCACTTGAACTGGCAGTAACGCACGCGGTTGAACATGAACGGCTTCCCCGCGCCGTCGTCGATCTTGTCGCAGCGGACGGACTCGCCGACGACGGTCATCTCACCGTACCCGCCGGTGTCCATGAACTTCTTCGCGCAGTCGCTCGACGCGGCGAGCCACGAGGGGAGGTTGGGGAACGGCTGCTCCACGTTCTCCTTCAGGTAGTCGGCCTCCACGCAGAGCTTCGCGAGCGAGCAGTCGGCCGCGCTGGGCGCATCGAAGTTCCCGGCCTTCATCTCGTAGCAGAGCTTGAAGTGCCCCGCGCAGTCGACCTTGAGGGTGTCGGTCGTCCAGTCCTCCTTGGGCTTGGGGGGCGGCGGCGTGTTGCCCGCGGCCGGGCACTGGGCGACGCCCTTGCCGTCGACCACGGTCGAGATGCCGTAGTTCGATACCTTCCCGTTGTCGTTGTACGTGAGGAAGCACGGGCTCGTGTTCGCGAGCTTCCACTGGCCCTGCGAGAAGCAGGTGCAGGCGTTCTTGCCCTTCTTCACCGAGGGATCGGGCAGCACCTCGCCGGCGCAGTCGGCCCACACCAGGCGGTTCTCGCCGAGCTTCTCGCACTTCGTCATCCCGTCCTTGCAGATGCCGAGGTTGCGGTTCGCGCGAAGACCCGTCCAGCACGCGGCCTCCTCGCCCTCCTTCGTGCAGGGGCAGCCGGGCTTGTTCTTGTCGCTCGGGCACTTCTCGGAGCCGCTCGGCATCGGAGGTGCGGGCGGACCCGCCGCGGGCCCGCACCACTTGCCAGGAGGATCGTTCGCGTAGAGGTCGGCCGCCTTGCCGTCGACGGCGCCGAGGGCGGCGTCGGGGCTCGCGAAGACGCCCACGCCGCTGTCGGGGTTGAAGTCGAACGTGCTCTCGCCGCTCGAGCTACAGGCGGCCGATGCGAGGGCGCTCGTGGCGCCGAGCGCGACGACTCCGAGGATGCGTGCAACGTACATGCGGAGGCTCGGTGCAAGCATCACGCCGCGGACGGAGGCGCCGGTTTTGACGGGAAATCGGACCGCGCGCAGGTGCGGGCTGTGGCCATCTGAGACAATCTTAATCCATGTATTCTGCGCTCCTACCCTCGTGGCCTCGGTCCAACCGTCGCATGGCTCGGGTGGCCTCGGGACATGCCTCGGACATCGTGACCCCCGCGCTGCGACGAACCCCGACCCATTGCGACGAACCCCGATGCCGTTCGGAAAAGGCGTTCGTTGGAGCGAGGGTGCCCCCACCCGTCGCGCTTCGCGCGCGAAGAGGTTCCGTGGAGGCGGTGGGGCGCCCGCGCAGACCTCACCCCGCGTCCCCCTCTCCCTGAAGGGAGAGGGGGCATGTGAACGGGAGAATCGCCTCTCGCAGGGTCTCCCGGTTCGGTCGTGCGTTCTCGAGGCGAACGACGCGGACGCCACGGCGCGCGAGGATCGTCGTGCGCCTCGCATCCCTTGCGCGCATCGGTCGCCGAACGCTCGGCGTCGGCCTCGCGCTTGCGTCGTCGCTCATGCGCGCCCCTATCGGTCGGCCCCGCGTCGCGTTGCCCACCATCGCCCGATCCCTGCCAGCGCTCCTCCCTCTCCCTTCAGGGAGAGGGAGGCCGGGAGGGTGAGGTCTGCGCGGTGCTCGAGCGCTCCTCCCTCTCCCTTCAGGGAGAGGGAGGCCGGGAGGGTGAGGTCTGCGCGGTGCTCCCGGAACCTCTTCGTCTCCCCCTGAGCGCGCGTAGCGCGCGATTTGGGGGAGACCGACGCGCGCAGCGCGGCGAGTGGGGGCACCCCTTATTTTGCGCTGGATCGCGCCTAACCGAACGGCATTGGCACGAAGGGACGGATGCGTTGCACCAAGTCGTCTTCGAGTCCGCGCCCGACGCGATCTTCGTCGTGGACGAGGCCGGGATCATCGTGCGCGTCAACCCCGAGGTCGAGCGGATGCTCGGCTACGCACCGCAGGACATCGTCGGCCGGCGCGTCGAGGTCCTCGGCCGGGGCGGACATGCGGCCCATCGGATGGCGTTCGCAGCGAGTCCGCACGTCCGGCCGATGGGCAGGCTCACCTCGGCGCTGAGAAAGACGAACCGGGGTGACGCTGTAACCTCGTCGGTCACACGCTGGCGGAACGTGAGCTCGGCGTCCTTGACGCCCCGGAAACTCGGGCTATGAAGGCGGCGTGCTGCTGCCAAGAGGAGGCGTCGTGTATCGAACCTGCGTCGTTACCGTCGTCGCGGCCGTGCTCACCGGGTGCTCAACGCCCCCCGAGGAGCCGAAGAAGGGCGTATCCGTGGACGTGCCAGCGCCTCCACCTCCCTACGTCATGCCCGACGTGGCGGGTGTCGACGCGCTGGAAGACACGAACCCCGATCCCAACGTCGTCGAGGTGTCGCTCTCTGCCGGGAAGACCACGGCCTCGTTCAAGGCAGGCACAGCCACGGACGTCTTCGCATACAACGGATCGTTGCCGGGCCCGCTCCTCCGGGCGAAGGTCGGCGACGAGGTGATCGTCCACTTCAAGAACGACCTCGCCGAGCCCACGACCGTGCACTGGCACGGGCTCAGGATCCCGGACCAGATGGATGGGTCACCTCGCGTGCAGTCCCCCGTCAAGCCCGGCGAGGCGTTCACGTACCGGTTCAAGGTCCCCGACGCGGGATCGTACTGGTACCACCCGCACATGCGGACGGACGTGCAGGTCGAGAAGGGTCTGTACGGCCCGATCGTCGTCTTCGATCCGAAGGATCCCGCGTACGACGCCGAGCGATACCTCCTGCTCGACGACGTGCGGATCGAGGCGAGCCGCAAGATCTCACCCGTCAGCTCCATGGACGGGATGATGGGCGGCCGATTCGGGAACGTGCTCCTCACGAACGGCCGCCCCTCCAAGGACGTCACCGCCACGGTGGAGCAGGGCGCCGTCGAGCGCTGGCGCATCGTGAACACGGCGAACGCACGCACCATGGACATCGGGATCGACGGCGCGAGCTTCCGGGTGATCGGCACGGACGGAGGTCTCCTCCCCGAGCCCTACACCACGAAGCGGCTCCTCGTGCCCGTCGGTCAGCGGTTCGATCTCGAGATCACCTACGACCAGCCCGGCGCGGTGAAGCTCGTCAGTTACGTCCGGACGTTCGACGCGAAGGACAAGCCGATCACGCTTGCGTTGCCGGCGTTCACGGTCGACGTGACCGCCAGCGACCGCGCGCCACCCAAGATCGTCTGGCCCGAGGTGGCGCGTCATACGCGCGAGGCGCAGTCGAAGGTGACGGTCATCCTGAACGCGACGCAGACGGGCTCGATGCCGTGGACCATCAACGGCAAGGCCATGCCGATGGATCCGCTCTTCACGTGGCCCGAGGGCGCGACCGTCGAGCTCACCGTCATCAACAGGATCGCGACCGAGCACCCGTTCCACCTTCACGGTCAGTTCTTCGAGATCCTCGATCCGAACCAGCCGGGCCTCAAGGATACCGTCCTCGTGCCGTCGAGCTCCTCGGTCAAGATCAAGGCGTACCTCGACAATCCGGGCCGCTGGATGGCTCACTGCCACATTCTCGAGCACGCGGAGCTGGGCATGATGGGCGAGTTCGTCGTCACCCCGAAGGCGGGGGGCGCGCAAGCCTCTGCCTCGATGAGCGGCGGACACTGACGAGCGGACGAGCGAACCCGAGCCCGAGCCCGAGCCCGATTCCTGCGCAACGAACCCGCGGTTCGTGCCGACTGGCGGGCATGGACGGGTTCGAACATGAGCGACTCGACGTGCGACTCGACGTCTACCGTGCGAGCATCGAGCGGGTGGCGGGGGCGGACCAGCTCGCGGACCGCTTTCCGAGGGGCCGCGCCTACCTCAGCGATCAACTTCGGCGAGCTGTCGCCTCGATCCCCCTCAACATCGCGGAAG
>SXNL01000139.1 GCA_005777185.1 Myxococcales bacterium | reverse complement strand
CCTTCTCGCCGAGGTAGTCCTCTGCCGCCTTCTTGAGCTTCTGGAGGACCTTGGCCGAGACCTCGGGCGGAGACACCTTCTTGCCGCGGACGTCGAACGCGCCGTCGCCGTTGCCGCTCTTCACGACCTTGTAGGGGACGCGCTCGAGCTCCTTGTTCGATTCCTCGAACCGCCGGCCGATGAAGCGCTTGGCGCTGAAGATGGTGTTCTCGGGGTTGGTCACGGCCTGGCGCTTCGCGATCTGGCCGACGAGGATCTCGCCCTTGTCGTCCCAGGCGACCACGCTCGGCGTGATGCGCGACCCCTCCTCGTTCACGATCACCTTGGGCTCGCGGCCTTCCATGATCGCGACCACGCTGTTCGTGGTTCCAAGGTCGATGCCGATGATCTTGCCCATGATTCCGCTCCTGTGCGCGTGACGTGTCTCGGATGCTTGCGCGTGACTTGCCTGTGAGCCGTCCCGCGAGGTCGCTGTGGGACGGGTCGCCATACCATGCCCCCCGAGGAGGCGGCAACGGCATATTTCTCTTGATTTGCCGTGCAGTTGGCCTCTCTCGGGAGGCCTCGAGGACACCGGCAACCTAATCAGCGGAACCCCCGCGTCAACCGGTCCGGCACGGATCGTGTTTCTGCCGCACCATCGGGCCGTCCGGGCTCGCGGGATGGAATCGTGGTGGTGGGGCGGGGCCAGGTTTGGTAATCGAGCCGCGGGCGAGAGCCTCCCACGATGCGACGACCCCGCCGCGACATGCCGCCGCCGCCCGACCTGCCCTCGTTCACGATGGAGGGGCCCGCCGAGCCAAGCCCCCCCGCCGCCGACCGGCACCAAGGGACGGGCCTCGTCCGGCACACCGTCTCGCTCGACGAGGCCAAGATCGACGCGGACGCGGCGAAGGTCGTACGCCGGCTCGAGCGAGCGGGCTTCCAGGCGTACCTGGTGGGCGGGTGCGTGCGGGATCTGCTCCTCGGCGGCAAGCCGAAGGACTTCGACATCGCCACGTCCGCGAGGCCCGACGACGTGCGGGGGCTGTTCCGCAACTGCCGGGTGATCGGGCGGCGCTTCCGGCTCGCCCACGTGCTCTTCGGTGGCGGCAAGGTCGTCGAGGTCGCGACCTTCCGCAAGAGCCCGCAGAACGAGCTGCCGGAGGAGGACGCCGAGGCGCTCGACGACCTCTTGATCCGCAGCGACAACGTCTTCGGCGACGCGCACGAGGACGCGCTCCGGCGCGACTTCACGATCAACGCGCTGTTCTACGACATCGATCGGCGGGAGGTCCTCGACTGGTGCGGTGGCATGAAGGACATCGAGGGGCGCACCGTCGATACGATCGGGGAGCCCGAGGTCCGCTTCCGCGAGGATCCGGTGCGCATCCTGCGCGCGGTGAAGTTCGCCGCGCGGCTCGACCTCGGCATCACGCCCGCCGTCTACGACGCCATGGTGTTCAGCCGGCAGGAGCTGTCGCGCGCCGCGCGGCCGCGGCTGTTCGAGGAGATGTCTCGGCTGGCGCGCGGACAGGCGACGCACCGCGCGATGTGGTTGTTCTGGGAGGTCGGCGCCATGGCGGTGCTGCTGCCGGAGCTCGCGAGCTACCTCGACGACGACGAGGCGATCGGCGGGGGTGCCGAGGTCTTCTACCGTCGGATGAGCGCCATCGATCGGCTCACGTCGCGCCTCGGCAAGCCACTCGACGATCTCGTGATCTGGTCGGCCGTGCTCGCGGAGCCGCTCGGCGAGGCGACGGAAGGCGCAAAGGACGTCCTGGTCGCGGCGCACGAGTTCCTCGCGCCGATCGTGGCCCGGGTGGCGATGCCGCGGCGGATCAGCGACGGGATCGGGCGCATCGCCGCGGCGCTGCCCAGGCTGCGCCAGGGCAAGGTCGCGCGGCTCGCGAAGAGCGACATCGTGCTCCAGGCGCTGGACGTGCTCGAGATCGAGGCGATCGCGCGCGGGACGAAGACGGACGCGGTGGCGGCGATGCGGGCGGAGGTGATGGCGGCGGGGGGGCCGGTGGAGAAGAAGCGGGCGAGGCGGCGGCCGCGGGGGCGGTAGGGTCGGTCGTCCCTGGGCCGTCAGAGACCGGCCAGGAATCCCCGGATCCACGCCTCCTGCGCAGCGTTCTCGATCGCGCCGCGGCGCGCCGCGCGGACGACCCGCATGACCTCGTCCGCGTCGACGGCATGCCCGCCTGCGCGACGGTGTTCCATCACGCAGCACGCCACCAGGATCCCGGTACGGCCGAGCCCGCCACGGCAGTGGACCACGACCGTCTCGCCTCTCGCGACGCTCGAGAGGATGTCGAGCACGAGGGCACGCACCGGACGTCGGTCGACCGGAACGCCGCCGTCGCGGATGGCCAGCTCGGCGAACTTCATCCCGCGCTCGCGCGCCCTCGCGGGCAGCGCCTCGATCCCGAGCCTCGTCAGCTCGTCGGGCTCGAGGAGGCACACCAGGAGAGCGGTCTGGTAGGCGTCGCGCAGGTGCGTGAGGTCGAGGTCGAGATCCCGATCCCACCGTCGACCGATCCCGCTCCCCTTCTTGCCTGGGGCGATCGTCATCCCGATGCGGCCGGGCGAGACGACCCCGGCCGGGAGGAAATCGACGTACAAGGGGTGGTCCGCCGAGGTGTCGCCCCGCGCGGTCACTCGCGCCTCACAGGTCGAGGATCGTCATCGGGGCGACGAAGTCGGCCTTCCCCACGTCGACGCCGTTGTGGCGCAGGATCGCGTACGCGTGCGACACGTGGAAGAAGAAGTTCGGCACGGACATCTCCCAGAGGTAGTCCTTCGCGCGCAGCCCCTTGCCCGGCATGAACGACAGGGGCACCACACGCTTCTCGGCGCCCGCGAAGTCGCTCTCGGAGAACGTCTCGAGGTACGCGACCGTCGCGTCGATGCGCGCGCGGATCTCCGCGAGCGTGGTCTCGGTGTCCGGGTTCCGTGGCGCCTCCTTGCCGGAGAGCCGCGCCGCCGCGAACTTGGCGCTGTCGCACGCCGACTGGATCTGACGGATCAGCGGGTACTGATCCGGCGCCAGGCGGGCGACGAGCAGCGTCCCCGGATCGAACGCTCGGGCCTGGCCGTGCGCCTCGGCCTTGTCGAGCCAGCGCGTGACGTTCGAGAGGGTGAGCTTCATGCGTGTGATCGCGGCGAAGGCGTCCATGTCCACGTTCCTATCACACGCGGCTCTCCTTCATCCACGCGCGCATCCCCTCCTTCTGGCCTCCAGCCAGGGAGCTCTCCGAGCCGACGGGCGCAACCCGGAGCGTCCCCGGGCCGATGGGGGGGAGATGGAACGCCCGGCCGCCAGGATGCGGGCGCAGGATCTCGCCCGCCGCGCGCCGGTCAGGTATCCATGAGGATCGATGCGTCGTGTCGTCCTTGCCGCTCTCTCCATCGTCGTCCTCGCAGGCTGCTCCACGTCGGAGGGCGCCGCCGATCGGGGCGCGGCGGATGGCGGTGGCGACGGTGGGCTGCGCGATCCCGCCGACCCGAACCTGGACGCGAGCGCGGACGCGCCGACGACGGGGGACGCAGCGACTTCAGGCGACGGCGGCGCCCCCCTCGACGCGGGGCCCCCGCCGAAGCCCGGGACGGCCGAGCTCGACGTCGAGATCGTGAACCCGAGCGCGACGAACGCCACGACCACGCCCTTCCACGCGGGGGGAAGCCTCAGGTTCGACGCACCCTCCGGCTCGACGCTCTTCCAGCTGAGCTCGGGAGCAAGCCAGCGGAGCGTGGGGATCAAGCTCGCCGGCGCCATCACGGCTGGCGCCACCTTCCCGATGACGGGCGGCACGTACATCGCGTACGGCGAGCCCACGAGCAGGCTCTGGAGCTCGCTCCTCCCTGCGCCGACGGGGACGGTCACGATCGACTCGATGAGCGGCTCGACCTTCCGCTTCACCATCCGCGACGTCGCCATGGACAAGGCGACGGCGGGCTTCGGCAACGTGAACGGGAGCGGGAGCTTCACGATCAAGGGGAGCGGAATCGGCACGCTCCCGTGACCGGACGCGTCGGGTCCCCCGGAACACCACCACCCCTCCCGAGCCTGTTCAGGTCGTGCCGGGAGGATCGGTCCAGCGCTCGCCGCCGTACTTCGCCTGGAGATCGTCGTCGATGCGGTCCGCGGCGAGCGCCAGCGCGGTGAGCGCGCTCAGCAGCTCCTCCGCGTCGAGGTACTCACCCAGGAGAACGTGCTCGAGGTAGATGGTCCCGACCGTGTCGTCGTCGGTCGCCTTCGGGGCCCAGTAGATCTTCCCGAAGAGGAGCTCGTCGTTCAAGCGCGAGAACTCCCGGAACATCCCCTCGTTCCCCGCCGCCGCGACGCCTTCGAGCGCGGGCACGAGGAGCCGCACGAGCGTGGTCCCGGCGGCGAGCTGGAAGGGGTGGACGAGGACCGCGGCCGAGCCCGCTCGCACGAGGTAGCGCTCACCGTGAGCCTCGACGCGCGAGAGGCCGTGGCGGAGGTATTTCTCGACCTTCTGGCGGAGCGCGAGGAGCTCGGGAGACGCTTCCATCCGGCGGACTCTGTCATGGAAGAATGTTCGGGGCAACGGCACCGCGCGCCGACCCGAGGCTCGCGAGCTGACCCGCCGCCCAGTCGTCGAGGTTGCTCAGCGGTAGCGAGCATGTCTGCCCGCTGCACACGTACGCCACGGGCTCCGCGCCCGCCACCTTGCCCTCGGCCAGCACGCCGCATGCCTCGCGCGACGCCTCGTCTCCGGGATCGAGCCACACGAGGTTCCGGTGTGGCAGGTACCGCGCGAAGACCGTGTCGGCGAGCGCCTGCGTGCGCGCGTCCTCGCGGGCGCCCACGAGCACCACGTCCACGCGGCCGCGCACGAGCGTGTCGAGCTCCGCGATCGTGCCCGCGAACGCGAGCGGGTTCTCCGCGGCCCGGGACAGGAGCGCCATCGACGCCGCGTGACCGATCTGCTCCAGCCTCCCCTCGAAGCGCGCGCCGAGGCGGAGGCATGCGCGGATCGCGACGGACGTCCCGCTCGGGATCGCGCCGTCGTGCGCGTCCATCGCGCGGACCACGAGCGGTTCCCCGTGGTGCTCGGTGAAGTAGAACCCGACGCCCTCCGTGAAGAAGCGGCGCACCATCTCGTCGGCCACCCGGCGCGCGCGGGAGAGGTACGCTGGGTCGCCCGTCACCTCGTACAGGTCGATGGCCGCATCGGTCAGGAACGCGTAGTCGTCCAGGAAGCCGGGCCGCGGCGCGCCCGCGTGGCCTTCCTTGACGAGCCTGTGCACAGTGCACGTTTCTTCGTCCACGAGCCGGTCCCAGACGAAGGAGAAGGCGCGCCGCGCGCGGTCCAGCATCGCCGGGCACCCGAGCGGACGCGCGGCCTCGGCGAGCGCGCCGAGGTACAGGGCGTTCCAGCTCGTCAGGATCTTCTCGTCGCGGAAGGGCTTCGGGCGCCCGTCGCGCACGCGCAGCATGACCTCCCTGGCTCGTGCGAGCGCGGCGCCGACCTCGTCCTCCGGGACGCCGAGCGTGTTCGCCACCTCCGCCTCCGTCCTCGCGACCGACAGCACCGTCTTCCCTGTGTCCTCGAAGTTGCCCCGCTCGGTGATGCCCCATGCGAGGCGCGCCGCCTCGCGGATCCGGTCGTCGGGGCCGATCCCTTCGAGGTCGGCGGGCCCCCACACGAAGAACCGCCCCTCCTCGCCCTCGCTGTCGGCGTCCTGGCTCGCGAAGAAGGCGCCCCCCGCCGACGTCATCTCGCGTCCGGCCCAGACGTCGATCTCCCGCGCGACCTGCGCAAAGGCGGCGACGCCGAGCGCGCGGAAGCCGTCGACGTAGCTCCGCAAGAGGAGCGCGTTATCGTACAGCATCTTCTCGAAGTGCGGCACGAGCCACTCGGCGTCCGTCGAGTAGCGGTGGAAGCCGCCGCCCAGCTGATCGTGAACGCCGCCGCGCCGCATGGCGTCGAGGGCGCGCCGCACGCGACCGGCCGCCGCCTCGTCGCCGTCGAGCGCGCCGCGACGCAAGAGGAGCGCGAGGGGCAACGTGTTCGGGAACTTGGGCCGCCGACCGAAGCCGGCACACGCGTCGTCGAAGCGCAGCGTGAGCTTCTCGACCGCGTGCTCGAGGAGATCCGCAGGCGCCGACGCCTCTCGCGCCTCGACCGGCGGGTGCGGCCGCGCGAGGACCTCCCGGATCGCGTCGGCCATCTCGCCGGCCTGCGCGTCGATCTCGCCGCGCTTCTCGCGGAACGCCTCCGCGACCGCGTCGAGGACCGTGGGGAAACCGGGGAGCCCGTGACGGGGCTCCGGCGGGAAGTAGGTGCCACCGAAGAAGGGGCGGCGGTCGGGGGTGAGGAACACCGTGAGCGGCCAGCCGCCGCTCCGGCCCATGAGCTGGACCACAGTCTGGTACACGTGATCGATGTCGGGCCGCTCCTCGCGATCGACCTGGACGCAGACGAAGCTCGCGTTCATCCGCGCTGCGATGGCGGGATCCTCGAAGCTCTCGCGCTCCATGACGTGGCACCAGTGGCAGGCGGAGTACCCCACGGACAGGAGGATCGGCCGATCTTCCCGGGCGGCGCGCGCGAGCGCCTCGTCGCCCCAAGGGTACCAGTCCACCGGGTTCCGTGCGTGCTGCAGGAGGTAGGGGGAGGCCTCACCGGCCAGGCGGTTGGGCATGCGCATGCAACGTTAGGCTCGGCCGAGCGACCCGATCCGTGTTATTTTTTCCGAACATTCCACAATGACGAGATCCACGGCAAAGGCGGACGATCGCGTCGGGCGCGCGCGGCAGACCCTCCTCGAGGGTGTGGGGCGCGAGATCGCGTCGAGCTTCCCGGGCATCACGCGGCTCGGAGGTCAGATCGTCGCGGCGCTCTACCTCACGGATGGCGCGCTCTCGATGGACGACCTCTCTCTCGAGCTCGGGCGCTCGAAGAGCAACATCTTCGCGAACCTGCGCGCCCTCGAGGGCGCGGGCATCGTCGAGCGGCAGCGAGCGGCGGGCCTCCGGCACGACACGTTCGCGCTGCGAGGCAAGTACCCGGACGTCGTCGTCGGCGCGTACATCGCGCGGCTGCGGCGCGTCGTGCTCGACAAGTGCGCCCTGTGCCGGCGCTCGCTCGATCAGCTCGGGGACGCCACGGGGCCGGAGGCCGACGCGCTCCGCGACAAGCTCGGATCGCTCCTCGCCAAGTACGAGCGCTTCGCCGCGCTGTACGCGGACATGGTGCCGAACACGGACGGTCCCATCGACCTCGAGAAGCTCGCGGACAACCTGCCGGGCGCCGTGTTCAGCTCGATCGCCGGCGCCGCGCGCCGCGCGCTCGGCGTCGCCTCGGCGGAGGAGAAGAAGGCGGCCGCGAAGCGGCGCTGAGCTCTAGCGCAATGCCGTTCGGATAAGGCATTCGTTCGAGCGAGGGTGCCCCCCCCGTCGCGCTTCGCGCGCGAAGAGGTTCCGTGGAGGCGGTGGCGCGCCGGCGCAGACCTCACCCCCCGTCCCCCTCTCCCTGAAGGGAGAGGGGGCATGTGAACGGGAGAATCGCCTCTCGCAGGGTCTCCCGGTTCAGTCGTGCGTTCTCGAGGCGAACGAGCGGAGGCCACGGCGCGCGAGGATCGTCGTGCGCCTCGCATCCCGTTCGGGCCGCTCCGCGTCGTCGTGGACGGCGCCGTCGATCTCGACGACGAGCCTGAGCGCGGCGCAGTGGAAGTCCACCACGTAGCCGCAGAGCACTTGCTG
>SXNL01000138.1 GCA_005777185.1 Myxococcales bacterium | reverse complement strand
CAGCAAGTGCTCTGCGGCTACGTGGTGGACTTCCACTGCGCCGCGCTCAGGCTCGTCGTCGAGATCGACGGCGCCGTCCACGACGACGCGGAGCGGCCCGAACGGGATGCGAGGCGCACGACGATCCTCGCGCGCCGTGGCGTCCGCGTCGTTCGCCTCGAGAACGGACGACGGAACCGGGAGACCGTGCGAGAGGCGATTCTCCCGTTCACATGCCCCCTCTCCCTTCAGGGAGAGGGGGACGGGGGGTGAGGTCTGCGCGCGCCCCACCGCCTCCACGGAACCTCTTCGCGCGCGAAGCGCGACGGGTGGGGGCACCCTCGCTCCAACGAATGCCTTTTCCGACTGAACGTTCGGTCAGCCGCCCCCATTCGGTGCCGCCGTTCGGCGGCGCGGCGGGTCCACCATCGAGAGCATGAGCGATCTCGCGCGTGTGCTCGCCGAAGTACCCAACGTGCGCTGCGTCTTCACGGCGGACGCCGTGAGGCTCGTCGTCCCCGGCGTCGTCGAGGTGTCGATCACGGCGTCCAGCGTGCTGCGCGCGGAGGCGATCGTGGACCCGTTCGGCGACCGGGCCGCTCTCCTGCTCGTGGAACTCGATGGCCAGCCCACGCGGGGCATCGTGAGTCGCCACGACTTCGTGTTCGAGCCGCGCACGGTCCAGCCGGAGCTGGACTTCCTGCCCGCTGGCCTGCACATCGAGGTGAGGGAGATGCCCGACCTGGTCGGCTACACCGAGATGATGGAGGCGCTCGCGGACGCCGAGCGACGGCTCACCTCGACGCGCGACGTGGACGCCGCCCTCGGCACCGTCGTGATGCTGCGGCGCTTCATCGCGGGCGCCGAACGGTTCGGGATCGACTGCACGGAGGCCAGGGCCATGTGGGAGGGGGTTCGCGAGGCGCTGAAGGGGATGTGAGCGTCACCCGGCAAGGCTCCACGCGAACAGGAGCTGCGCGCCGTAATACAGCGGCAGCCCCACGAGCCGGTTCACGAACGCGCGCCCCACGAAGACGTCGCGCGCGACCGTGAGGTCGGACACGAAGAACACGACCGCCGCCGCGAGGAGGATGGGGTGCCCGTGCGCCGCGACCGTGCCGGCCGCGAGCGCGACCATCCCCGTGATCACGACGATGTACGCCACGACGGCACCCCGGAGCTCCGGCGGCGCCTTCGGGACGAAGTAGCGCGCGATCAGCACCACGGGGACGACGAGCACTGCGACGGCGAGGCCCGTCGCCCGCGGGTCGACGCCGCGGAGAAGGAACGAGACTCCGAAGCCGACGTGGCCCATGAGAAAGGCGACGAGGCCGGCGCGGAACATCGCCACGCCGCGCGGGACGAGGCACAGGTCGCCAACGACCGAGAGCGCGAGCGCCGCCACGATCGCTTGCGCGGGTCGAGAAGAGGTGCCGCCAGCCGCGATCCCTGCACCCAGGAACGCGAGGGACGCGACCGGCTTGGTGAGCCACCGCCCCCGGACCGAGTCCTGGCGCTCGGCGACGAGGAGGGCCACGACGGCGAGGGCCGACAGGGCGGTGAGGGCGTGGAGGAGGGGAGGCACGGGAGCGGGACTCGGCCCAGCGTATCACCACGACGGGTGGACCACGCGCGGTCCACTGGACCTGTCCGGACCCCTCCGGAGCGCGCGATCCTCGATGAATCTTCGTGCCGACGCGCTGGTACGTTGCGTGTAAGGAGAACGCGCATGCGCCGCTTCACCGCCCTCGTGGCCCTCGCCCTCGTGGTCTCCGGTGCGCCGCTCCTCGCGGCCTACGGATGCTCCGGATCGAGTGTTGCCCCGGACCTCGTCGCGCCCGCAGACGCCGCGACCCCGTCGCAAGACGACGGGAGCGTTGTCCCGGGCGAGGATGGGAGCGCCGGGCCCGACAGCGCCACCGCCGACGCCTCGGCCACCCACGACAGCGGCACGAGCCGCCCGCTCGGGACGGTCGCGGAGATCGCGCCCGGGTCCGCGTGCCCGCGCGGCACCCTCTGCCGAGGGATCCGGGTGACCTGCCCGGGGGCAGAGGACATCGACGGCGTCGTGGCCGTCGCGGATCCGGCGGGTGTCGCCCTCAAGGGCACGATAGTGACCCACATCGGCGGAGGCGGGACGGGTTTCCTGTTCCAGCAGCCGGTGATCGCGCGGTACCAGGCGGCGGGGTTCCGCATCGCGGCCATCTCCTGGGCCAAGCCCTGGGAGGAGATCACGTCCGGGACCCGCAGCATCAAGGCGGCCGCGTGCCGCCCCGCGACGGCCTTCCGCTGGGTGTTCGACGTCGTGCACGCGAAGTCGCGCACGCTCGGCTTCTGCGCGCAGGGTCAGAGCGGCGGGGCGGGCGCGGTGTCGTACGCGCTCGCGACGTACGGGCTCGAGGGCATCCTCGACCACGCCGTGCTCACGCAGGGTCCTCCGTTCGGGCGGATGGACTGCGGGTGCGGATCGACCAAGGACGGTTGCGCGAGCGTCCCGGCGCTCTGTCCGGAGATCGCGAGCCCCGTGCTCCCGCTGCCGGGCCCGACGATCGACACATGGGCGGGCACGACCACGTGCGGCACGCCGGGCGTCACCGACGCGGATCTCACGCGCCTGCGCGACGACAGCTCGGCGTGGAACGACGGCGACTTCGACTACCCGAAGACCCACCTGAGCGGCTGGTTCTGCGCGCAGCGGCCCAACGGCACGACCGGCGGCGGCGCGTTCTTCCTCGGGCGCGTCACGCCGAAGCCGAAGGTGTTCTGCTCTCCGAGCTGCGCTGTGGAGTCCATCTACGACGCGGCGAACACGCTCACGGGCGGGAAGAACGTGGTCGATGCGATGACGGACGAGATGATCGCGGAGTGCGTCCCGCGACACTGACGCGCTGTCCAGGATCGGGGCCGCCTTCCCCCGGCCACGTCGACGGGTGACGCGACCGGGCGAGCCTGGACACTCCCGGCGAGGCGCGAGACAATGGGCCGATGTCCACGAAGTGCGCGCAGTGCGGCGCTGGCCTCGCGCCGGGCGCTCTCGTCTGCCCCTACTGTCAGGTTCCCACCCCGGGCGCGGCGGCGCACGAGGCCGAGGAGCGGCGACGGGCCGAGTGGCATCAGGCGCACGCGGCGCAGGCGGCCGCGTACAGCGCCCAGGCCTCGCACCTCGAGCGCGGCGCGAAGATCGCGCGCATGGAGTCGGCGGCCACGACGTCGCTCGCGATGGGCATCGTGTCCGTGGTCATCTGCTGTCCGCCCGTGTTCCAGGCGATCTCCGTCGCGATGTACTTCCGCGCCCGCGCCCTCGCGAGGGAGCTGGCGACCTCCGTGCCCGCGAGGGCCACGGCGGGCCTCGCGACGAGCATCCTGTCGATCGCGATGTTCACCGCGTTCATGGCGTGGGCGATGATCCGGGACAGCCAGCTCCGATCGGAGGCCGACGCTCGTGCGACGCTCCTCGAGCGCCAGACGTCGGGGATGGTGACCGCGCCGGCGCTCGATCACGCGACGGCCTGCGGGCTCGCCGAGATGTACGTGCTGCGGAACGGGTACAAGGCGGAGCAGGGGCATCGCCACGAGGCGTTCCAGTGCGCGGGACGCCTCGAGCAGGCGGAGGGAACCGCGAGCCTCGACGACTTCCAGTTCCAGGTGGAGAGCAACCACACCCAGCGGAAGGTCACGGTGTGCTTCAGGCGGGGCGAGCGGTGGTACGTGCAGGACCTGCGGGAGGGGTCGTGCGCCGGGGAACGGACGCCGACCCCCACGGCCGCGCCCCCGACGACGCGCAGCACGCGGAGGAACTGAGGGTTCGCGGACGGCGGACGGCGAAAGGCGGTCAGCGGAGCGGCGGAAGGCGGAGCGCGGTCAGGGCTCCTTCGCGCGGGCGGGCCGCGTCGCGTGCAGGAGCGCCGGCAGGAACACCAGCGCCGCGAACAGACACGCGATCTCGCCCGCCACTGCCATCCTGCCGAACGATCGCAGCGCGAGGTTGTCCGCGCCGACGAGCGATCCGTACCCGATCACCGTGGTGTAGCTGCACAGCGCGACGGCGCCGGCGTGGAGCTTCACCGCACGCGTCACGTCCCCGGCGAGCAGGCGCGAGCGGTCGTAGATGTTGAACGGGTACTCCGCCCCGATCCCGAACGTGATCGGCAGCGCGATGAAGTCGACGAAGTTGATCCTCTCGCCACGCCACGCCGCGCCGCCGAGCATCCACGCGACGCCCAGGAGGAGCGCGAGGAGCACCGCGACCGTCCCGCGCCGATCGCGCGTCGCGGCAGCGACGACGAGAACCACCAGCGAGAGGGCCACCAGGGTCGCGAGCGGGGCGTCGCGCTGCATCGAGCGGATCATCTCGGCGAACACCGTCGACCGGCTCGCCGTGGCCACCCGCTGGCCGTCCGGGAGCGCGACGTCGTCGGTCGTGCGCGCGATGCGGAGGAGGTTGTGCCCGTCCGTGAGCGACACGTCGCGGAAGCGCACGTGGAAGACCGCGCCGATCGCGCCGCTCGCCTCCTCGAAGCGGTGGCGGAGGACCGGGGGCAGGTCGCCCGGCCCCACCACCCGCAGGCCGGCGGGTGGGCGCTCCTCCTCGACGCGCCGCCGCTCGGCCTCCGGCAGCGCGGCGAGCACGGCGGGCGTCAGGCGGCCCTGGATGCGGGCGATCACCCCGAGCTTCCGTCGCTGCTCGGCCTCGCTCCCGGGCAGGACGTCGTCGAGCGTCGTGATCTCCTCGATCAGCCTCCCCTCCGGATCGGCCGCATCGTTCGCCAGGATGCGCGCCTTCAGCGCGGGCACCTGCGCGGCCGTGTCCGCGATCATCATGGCGCCGCCGAGGCCCGCCCGGCCGCCGAAGACGCGCTCGGCCTTTCGGGTCCACGCGTCCATCCCGGCGCGCGCGGCGGACGAGCCGAGCTTGTCGAAGTCGTACTCCCACGGATCACGGAGGAACGCGGGCAGCCGCCAGACGGCCACGATCGTGATCGCGCCCGCGATCGCGAGGACGAGGCGCGGCCGACGCTCGGTGATGTCGCCCACGAGGCGCGAGAGCGGCCCGCGGCTCCCGTCGGGTTCCACCCGCGCGGGCGCCTGCCGCAGGCGTCGCGGGAGCGCGCCCTCGAGCCGCTCCACCGCCGCGATCATGGCCGGGACGCAGGGGATCATCGAGATCCACACGAGCATCATCCCCACGAGCCCGATGAGGCCGAACTGCGCGAAGCCCCGGAAGCGCGTGATCGTCAGCGATCCGTAGGCGATCGCCGCGACGCTCGCGCCCACGAGCTCGGCGCGGAAGGCGTTCCACACGGCGTCGCGTCGCGCGCTCTCGGGCGCCATGCCGCGCGCGCGGAACTCCCGGTACCGCGAGAGGAGCACGATCGGGAAGTTCACGCCGTTGCCCAGGATGATCGCGCCGAGGAACGCGCCCTAGGCGTTGACGTAGCCGTACGCCAGCTTCGCGAACGCGAACGCGCACCCCGCGCCGAGGAGCGGCGGGACGGCGACGATCGGGATGGCCCAGGGCGAGCGGTAGAACCAGGCGATGCCGGCGAAAATGAGCGCGAGCGCCACACCGGTCGCGAGCGCGGCGGACTCGAGCAGGGACTGCTTCTCCGCGGCGGCGCGCGGCAGATCCCCGGCGAACCCGACGACCATGTCGGGGTGGAACGACGTCGGGGCGGCGCAAACGGAGAGCGCCTTCACGCGCGCGAGGAGCCGGTCGCCCTGCGCGTCGGCCATGCCCGTCGACGTGGACACGACCCGGAGCCCGATCGTCGTGCCTGGATCGTCGGCGAACCACCCGCTGGGGAAGGCGTCGTGCTTCCTCGCCTCGGCCTCCCACGTCGCGCGCCTGGCGTCGAGGCCGAGGGACGCGTCGCGCGGCGTCGGATCGAGGTCCACGACGAGGCCGCTCCGGAGGGCGATCTGCCGGTCGAGGGTGCGATCGATCTCCTCCAGATCGTCGACCGTGGCGTACAGCCACCTGTTCGCGTCGAAGAACCGGCGCGCGTCCCCGGTGCCGCGCTCCACGTGGTGGATCCCGTCGGGATCGGCCTCGAGCAGGTCGGCCAGCCGCGTCAGGAAGCGCTGGTTCGCGCTCCGGTCGGGCGATTCCGCGAGGACCAGCACCGTGGCCCGCCCGCCCACGCGATCGAGCTGCCGTTCGAACGCCCGGAAGCCCGGGCTGTCCCGGGGGAGGAGCTCCATGAAGTCGGGGCGCAGCTCGAGCCGCGACGCGCACGCCCACGACAGCACCATCACCGCGAGGGCTGTTGCGAGCACCGCGAGCGGTCGCCGGCCCCCGAGGTCCACGATCCGGTCGACGACGCGTCTCACGCCGTCATCGCGCCTTGCCGCCCGCAGGCCCGATCATGCGAGAAAGATAGATCGCGCAAGCGCCCTTCTGCTAACCCTTTTCCCGCCGTGATCGGGCCCCGGAAAGGACCGCCGAGGAGCGCCCTCCTCACGTTCTTCCTCCTCGCGGCGCTCCCCTTCTTCGGGGCGTTCCCTTACATCGGCGCGGTCAACAACCCGAACGAGAACGTGCGCCTGTACATGACGATGGCGATCGTCGAGACGGGCTCGCTGCGCATCGATCCCATGGTCGAGCGCTACGGCTGGGTGAACGACATGGCGCGCGTGCCGTCGCGCGAGGCGCCCGGCACCTTCTACTACACGTCGGTGAAGGCCCCCGCGGTGAGCCTCGTGGGCGTGCCCGTCTACTGGGGCTTCGAGAAGATCGCCCCGCGCGTCGGCCTCGCGAAGCCGACCGTCCGCTCCCCCCCCGAGGAGAAGGCGCGCTGGCTCCGGTTCGTGACGTGGGCGCTCAGGTTGACCACGATCCAGCTCCCGTCCTTCCTCTTCCTGATCTGGTTCGAGCGACACCTGCGCCGCGTATCCCCGGACGCCGTCCTCCGGCTCGCGACCGTGACGGCCGTCGGGCTCGGCACGAACTACCTCGCGTACGCGCTCATGTTCGTGAGCCACACCCTCGTCGGCGTGACGGCGTTCCTCGCGTTCGGCCTCGCGGACGCGGAGCTCGTGCGACTCCCCGGGAACGCGCGCGCGAGGAGCCCGGGGGCGGCCTTCCTCGCGGGCATGGCGATCGGCTGGGCGACCGCGCTCGAGTACCAGAGCCTCCCGCTGTCGGTCGCGATCGGCCTGTTCGGGCTCGTCGTGTTCCGCAGCCCGCGGCGGCTCCTCGCGTACGCGGCCGGAGGCCTCGTGCCGATCGCGATGGTGATGCTGTTCCAGTGGCGCGCCTACTACAACCCCTTCACGCCCGGCCACAAGTTCGTCGAGAGCGCGGTCTTCGCCGCCGGCCACGACAAGGGGATCTTCGGCGTGCAGGCGCCCGACATGAACGCCCTCAAGGGTCTCCTCTGGAGCCCCGAATACGGCCTGTTCGGGCTGTCGCCGTTCCTCACGCTCGCGTTCCTCGCGTTCCCGTTCGCGCTCGTGAAGGTCGTCGGCACGCCGTCCGTTCGCCCGCGGCGGCGGGCGGCGACGGTCGTGTGGATCGTCGCGGTCAGCGGGCTCACGCTCAGCATCAGCGGCTACTACATGTGGCGCGGTGGCTGGACGATCGGCCCCCGCCTCCTCGGCGGCCTCCCGCCGTTCCTCGGCTACGGCGCGCTGTGCGCCCTCGAGTGGCTCGCCCAGCGAGGACGGTTCCTCCGCGGGATCACGCGGGGCGTCGCGTCGGGCCTCGCCCTCGCGAGCGTGCTGTCCGTGGGCCTGGTGGGCGTCACCTACAACACGCTCCCGCCCGAGGAGATCCAGCGCCCGCTGAAGCAGTTCGTCGTCCCGCTCGTGCGCATGGGCTTCGTGCCCCACCACGTCCTCGAGTGGTTCGGCGTGAAGGGGTACTGGCCCTTCTGGGTGATCGTGTGCGCGACGGTCGCGATCCCGCTCTACGTCGGCGTGCTCGTCCTGCGCGAGCCGTGGAAGATCTACGGCCCGCGCCTCGTCGTCCTCGCCGCGGCGGCCCTCGGTGGCCTCCGCCCCGCCCTCGACGAGACCGGCCTGCCGACCGCGCTCGCCGACAACCAGGTGCGCGCCTTCACCTCGGTGTGGGAGCCGCCCGGTCGCGATCGCGTGACGTTGATGCGCGAGGAGGCCGAGCGCTACGGCAGCCGCCGCCCGTGTGCGTGGCGCCGGCTGGGGCAGATGGAGCGTGTGGTCCACCTCGACCTGGAGGCCGACGCCCACGAGGCGCGCGCCGTGGGGGTGGCGTGCCGCGGGGATCTCCGATTCTGACACGTGCCTTCCCCGGGCAAGACGCGCCTCGTAGGTGCTAACCTGGCCGGCCTCCATGGCCCTGGCCGAGCCGAAGCTCTCCCCCTGGTACCTGCGCTGGCTCGCGCTCGGCCTCGTCTCGTTCGCGCTCGCGTTCGTGCTCCTCCTGCCGGAGCTCCTCGCGTACCCGAAGACGCCCGACGGAGACGGGCGCTTCGTCTTCCACCAGATCGAGATGGGGAAAGCGGCGCTCCGCTACTACCACGAGCTTCCCCTCTGGAATGCGTTCGACTGCCGCGGCATCCCCAACTGGGACCACCCGGAGTCGATGACGGCGTCGCCCATCCTGCTCCTCCTCACGCCCTTCAACGGGCAGATCACGTACTTCCTCTGGGAGCTCGTCCACACCGCGATGGGCTTCGCCAGCATGTGGGTCTTCGCCCGCAGCGACCTCAAGCTGTCGCGTGCGGCGGCGTTCGCGGCCTCCGGCGTGTGGACCTTCAACGAGTCGCACACGATGCAGTACATCGGCGCGCACTCCACGTTCCTCACGTTCTACCTCGCGCCGCTCCTCGTCCACCTGTGGCGCAGGGCCGAGGAGGAGTCGTGGGCGGGCGTCGCCCTCGGCGCGCTCCTCGCGTTCATGCTGTACGAGGGCGCGACGTACCCGCTCCCTTTCTGCCTCTGCCTCCTCGCGCTCGACGCCCTCGTGCGGGTGTGGCCGCCGCGGCGCCTGAAGAAGATCCTCCGCGCGAGCGTCGTCACGAGCTTCTTCGCGCTCACGCTGGGCGGCGCGCGCATCCTCCCGCTCCTCGACCAGATGGCCGCCCACCGACGTGCGATGCCCCCGGAGGCGGACCACGTCGCGCGCTGGAACTCCCTGTACCACATGTACACGCTGCGCCAGCCGCTCTGGTACCAGCGCCTGCCGGGGCAGGAGTACACCTGGCACGAGTACAACGCGTACGTCGGGTACCTCGTGCTCTTCGTCGCGGCCGTCGGGATCACGGTGGCGATCCGCGAACAGACCATGCTGGTCGTCGTCGCGTGCCTCCTCTTCGTCCTCATGCTGGGACACTTCTTCGCGTACGCGCCGTGGTCGATCCTCCGCGCCTACGTGCCGCCGTTCAAGGGGCTGCGCGTGCCCACGAGGTTCCGCATCCCGCTGGCGATGTACATCGCCTCGTTCGTCGGGCTCGCGATCGACCGGTTCCCGCGTACGTACGGTCGCATCCTCCCCCGCAACTGGCAGGGCGCGCTCCGCGTCGTGCTCCTCGGGATGGCGCTCGTGGGCGTGGGGGACATGCTGGGGGTCGGCGCCGAGATCGTGGGCCTCCGCTACGTGAACCCACCGACGGAGAAGGTGGTCACCTCGCGAAACTTCCACTTCGGTGGCCCGGGCCTCGGGGAGTTCCTCGACCAGCCGCGCCAGAACCGCGCCTGGCTCGGATGCCGCTCGTACGAGTGGCCGTCCCACACGGGCGCGCCGGTGTGGGAGGGCGACGTGCCGCAGGGGAAGATCGTCTCGGGCGACGCGCAGATCGTGAGGGTGTCACGCACGCACAACACGTTCACCGCGGAGGTCCATGCGATCTCGCCGGGCCGGATCGCGTTCAACACGGCGCACGATCGCGGGTGGGTGACCAGCGTGGGCAAGGTCGTTGAGGACCAGGAGCTGGTGGCCGTCGAGTTCCCCACCGGGGACCACGTGATCCGCGCGCGGTACTGGCCCCGGACGCTCACGGTGGGGATGGCGATGACGGTGGTGGGGGTGCTCGCGGCGCTGGGGTTCGCGATCCAGGGGTGGCGGCGGCGACGGGCGGCGAGGGAGGGCGGATGACCTCCGGGACGCAGCAGGAGCCCACGGAGAAGCTCTACTGGGCCGATCCGTTCGCCACGTCGTTCGATGCGACCGTCGCACGGCTGGCCGAGCACGGCGGCAAGGCGTCGGTCGTCCTCGAGAAGACGCTGTTCTACCCCGAGGCCGGGGGTCAGCTCGGCGACACGGGCACCCTCGTCGTGGGTGGCCGGTCGCTCGCGATCGTCGACACCCAGATCGACGAGGCCGGCGTGATTCACCACGTGCTCCCCGAGGCGATCGTCGCGGACACACTCGACGGCCCGGCGCACGGGACGCTCGACCGGGAGCGGCGCCGCGATCAGATGGCCCAGCACACGGCGCAGCACGCGCTCTCGCGGGCGCTGCTGGACGTCGCGCGGGCGCCCACGGTGTCGGCGCGCCTCGGGCAGACCAGCTCGACGATCGACCTCGACGTCTCCGCCGTCGCCGACGCGGACCTCGCGCGCGCGGAGGATCTCGTCAACGCGATCGCGATGGAGGACGTCCCCGTCCGAGCTCTGTTCCCGACCGCGGACGAGCTCCGCGCCATGGACCTCCGGCGAACGCCCAAGGTGACGACGAACGTGCGCGTCATCGAGATCGACGGCTTCGATCGGACTCCGTGCGGCGGCACGCACTGCGTGCGCTCCGGCCAGGTGGGCAGCGTGCGCTTCGTGGGCGTCGAGCGCTACAAGGGGAAGATCCGCCTGACCTTCCAGGCGGGCCGCCGCGCGCTCGATGACGCCCGCGCGCAGCACCGCGTGCTCGCGGAGCTCGCGCGAGGGTTCAGCTGCGGCGTTCCGGACGTGCCGGCCGCGATCGCGAAGCTGCGCGGGGAGCTCGAGGCGGCGCGTGACGCGATGGGCCACGCGAGGGGTGAGCTGGTAGGGCTGCTCGCGGACGAGATCCTCGCGCGCACGCCGCGCGACCCCGGCGGGACGACGGTGGTGTGCATCCGCCGCGAGCGAGGCGACGCGGGGGAGATCCGCGCGCTCGCGGCGAGGCTCGCGCGGCGCGACGACGTCGTCGCGATCGTGTGGGCGCCGGACGGCGACGCCTGCAGGGTGTCCGCGCAGCGGGGCGGGGCGGCGCGGTTCGACTGCGGGGCGTGGCTGAAGGCCGTGGCCGAGTCGCGCGGGGCACGTGGAGGGGGGCGGCCCGAGCGGGCGGAGGGGCGGGTCCCCGGCACGGAGATCTCGGCTCCGCCTACCCCGGCGCCTTGAGGCTCCGCGATCCCCGCGTCGACACCGCCTCGCGCGCGAGCTCGTCCGCGCGCTCGTTGAGGGGCACGCCCGCGTGTCCCGGCACGTAGATCAGGCTGAACGGCCCCGCGTGGGCCTTGATGGCGGCCTTCACCCGCAGGATGAGCTCCTGGTTGGCCTTCGCCTTCCATCCCTTCGTGAGCACGCCGATCGAGTACTGGCTGTCGGTGTGCACCGCGAGCGGCGCGTCCCTCGGCACGGCCTCGAGGGCGCGGAGGATCGCCATCAGCTCGCCGACGTTGTTCGTCGCGCTGCCCAGGTACTCGTAGCCCTCCGCGACCTTCCCGTCGGGTGCGACGACCACGACGCCCAGGCCCGCGGGGCCCGGGTTGCCCGAGCATGCGCCGTCCGCGTAGGCGATGAAGAACTCGGCGGACACCTTCGGGATGGACACCTTCTGCGCCTCGCGCCTCGCGGTCTCGCCCTTGCCGCCCTTGCCCTGCGCCTTCGGAGCGCTCTCCGCGGGGCCGCAGGCGTCGTCGGGCAGGACCTCCGTGCCGACGCGCGCGAGGTTGCCCGCGTTCGCGTTGTACATGCGCCCGTCGTCGGCCTTGTACCGGATCTCGACCTTGCCCGACGCGGCGCGGAACCCCCCGTCGTCGTTCGCGCGCGCGAACACGAGCTGACCGCGAAGGCGTGCTCTCACCCAGGGCACGGGCCGAGGGTACCGTATAACCCCGCCGGACGCACCTGACGCGGTGCGACCCTTCACTTCTGAGGGACGAGCACCGCGTCGATGACGTGGACGATGCCGTTCGACGCCTTGATCGAGGCCACGACGTTCGCGTCGTCCACCTTGATCTTCCCGTCCTTCACGTGCACGGTCACCTTGCCGCTCACCATGCCGAGGACCATCCCGTCCTTGAGGTCCTTCGCATCGTACGTGGACGGCACCACGTGGTGCTTGAGGATGGTCTTCAGGTCATCGACCTTCTCGGGCTTCAGGAGCCCCTCCACGGTGCCCTTCGGCAGCTTCTCGAACGCGGCGTTCGTGGGCGCGAACACCGTGATCGGGCCCGGGTTGGAGACCGAGTCCACGTAGTCGGCCGCCTTGAGCGCGGCCACCAGCGTCGTGTGGTCCTTCGAGCCACCTGCGATGTTGACGATGTTGTTCGGATCGGTTGGCACCTTGTTCTCGGCGGTCTTCTCCGGCGCGGGCGTGGCCGCCGTCGCGGTCGCCGTCGCCGCGACGTTCGTGGACGTCGTGGACGTCGTCGACTCCTTGTCGCAACCGAGGAGGGCCAGCGCGGCCACCAGGCCCGTCGCGCCCATCCCAAACGAGGTGACTCTCATGGGTCGGATCCTTTCCTTGCTCAACGACGCTCCGCCCGTGCACGGCGCATACCACCGGGTGCGCGCGGGAAGGGGGCGACGGAAACGCGCACGAGCCGGCGGGCCGCACGCACGGGGTTCGTACGGCGCAGGGTGTGCGCCCCGAATTTCGGCAAGAACCCCGCGGATTTGCTACACGGACGCCATGGCCACCCCGAGCCCTCGTCCCGTCGTGCTGGTCATCCTCGACGGCTTCGGCGAGCGCGCCGAGGTGGCCGACAACGCCGTCCGGATGGCGAGGACGCCGCGCTTCGACGCCCTCCTCGCGCGGTACCCGCACGGCCTCATCGGAACGAGCGGGCCGGACGTCGGGCTCCCGCCAGGACAGATGGGCAACAGTGAGGTGGGCCACCTCAACTTCGGCGCGGGCCGCATCGCGCTCATGGATATGTCGCGCATCGACGGCGCGGTCCACGACGGGGCGCTCGCGACGAACCCCGTGATCGCCCGCGTCATCGATCAGGCCGCCGAGAGGGGAGGTCGCCTCCACCTGTTCGGCCTCGTGTCGGACGGGGGTGTTCACAGCATGCTCGGCCATCTCCTCGCGCTCGTGGACGCGGCCAGCGCGCGGGGCGTCCCCGTCGTGGTGCACGCGTTCCTGGACGGCCGCGACGTCCAGCCAGGGACGGCGCCGGGCTATGTCGCTACGCTCGAGGCCCACCTCGGCGCGGGGAGCAAGGGGACGGTCGGGACCGTGAGCGGGCGTTACTGGGCCATGGATCGCGACAACCGCTGGGACCGCGTCGCGCGCGCCTACGACGCGATCGTCCACGGGCGTGGCCCGCGTCACGCGACCGCCGCGCTCGGCATCGCCGCGAGCGCCGAGGCCGGCAAGTTGGACGAGTTCGTCGAGCCCTTCGTCGTCGCCGGGTATGCCGGCGTCGATCCCGCGAGGGACGCCGGTCTTCACTTCAACTTCCGGCCCGATCGCGCGCGCGAACTCTCGCGCGCGCTCGCGTGCACCGACCACACGGGGTTCGCGCGCGAGGCGCCCGCGCCGCCTTTCTCGGCCTACGCGTGCATGACCCTCTACGACGCCTCGCTCGGCCTCCCCGTCGCCTTCCCCAAGGAGGGCTTCCCCGACATCTTCCCCGAGGTCCTCGCCCGCGCGAACAGGACCCAGTTCCGCTGCGCCGAGACCGAGAAGTACGCGCACGTCACGTACTTCTTCAACGGCGGTCGGGAGGAGGCGTTCCCGGGCGAGGAGCGCCAGATGATCCCCTCGCCGCGCGACGTCGCGACCTATGACGAGAAGCCCGAGATGAGCGCGCGCGGCGTCGCGGACGCGGTCGTCCGCGCGATCGAGGCGGGCCGGTTCGACTTCGTCCTCGTGAACTTCGCGAACCCCGACATGCTCGGGCACACCGGCGTCCTCGAGGCCGCCATCCGCGCGGTCGAGGTGGTCGACGAGGGGCTCGGGCGCATCGTCGACGCGGCGCGCGCCCAGGGCGGGGCCGTGATCGTCACCGCGGACCACGGCAACTGCGAGCTCATGAAGGACCCGGCGACCGGGCGCCCGCACACGGCGCACACGACCTTCCCCGTGCCGCTCGTGTACGTGAACGACGCCGACACGGCGGCGCACGTCCGCCCCGGCGGGCGCATCTGCGACGTCGCGCCCACGATGCTCGAGCTCATGGGGATCCCCGTCCCGCACGCCATGACGGGGCGCTCCCTCCTCGTCGGACCCGCATGACGGAGCCCCGGTTCCCGGGCTACCGGGTGCTCGAACCGCTCGCGGGCGGCGCGATATCCACGTTGTACAAAGCGGTCCAGGAGTCGACCGGCCGCGTCGTCGTCCTGAAGTCTCTGAAGCCCACGATCGCGCACGACTCGCCCTTCGCGGCGCAGCTCGACCGCGAGAAGCGCACGCTCGCGGCGCTCGCCCACCCGAACGTGGTCCTCCTCGTGGACGCGGGGCCGGGCGTGCGCGACGGGCCCGACCGTCCGTTCATCGTGATCGAGTGGGTCGAGGGCACGAGCCTCCGCGCGCTCCTCGCGAAGGAGAAGTGCCTCGATCCCGAGGTCGCGTGCGCGATCGCGTGCGAGCTCGCCGACGCGCTCGAGCACGTCCACGCACGAGGCTTCGTGCACAAGGACGTGAAGCCCGACAACGTGCTCCTCGCCCGCGGCGGCGAGGTGAAGCTCATCGACTTCGGCATCGCGACGCGGGCCCGCGCGAAGGAGGCCACGGCGATCCTCCCGGTGGACGAGCGCGGCGCCCTGGCGATGGCGGAGGGTTTCGGGACGCCCGCGTACATGTCGCCGGAACAGATCCTCGGCGACGAGCTCGACGGACGCAGCGATCTCTTCTCGCTGGGGGTCCTCCTGTACGAGATGCTCACGGGCCAGCTCCCGTTCGACGCGCGCCCGGGCAAGGACGGCGGGCGGGAGCGCGGCCGCGTCGTCCGGCTGCAGCGAGACACCCTGGTTCCGCTCCGCGAGCGCGCCCACGACGTGCCCCGCGCCCTCGAGCATGTCGTGCATCGCATGCTGGAGCGAACGCCGCGCGACCGCATCCAGCGGGTGGAGGACGCCGCCGCCGACCTCGCCGGGTTCGTCAGCGCCCGGACGACGACCGAGCGGCGCCGCGTCGTCCGTCGTGCCCTCCACGACGCAGGCCTCGTGAAGGACACGCGCCGCGCGGCCACGAAGTCGCGGCCGGCCGCGCGGGCGTGGATTCGGCCGGAGATCAAGACCGCGCTCGGCTTCCTCGGGATCGGCGCCGCGGCCGTGGCTCTCTTCGCGTGGAACGAGCGCGGCCTGCCTCAGCGCTCGGACCGCGCCTCCGCGGCCGCCGCGGGTCTCCCGCTCGCCCCGAGATCACCGGGCTTTCTCCGCGTCATGGCCGCCCCGTGGGCCGAGGTGTGGATCGACGGCGAGCACGTCGAGACGACCCCCTTCGCGCGCGCGATCGCGCTGCCGCCGGGCACGCACCACGTGACGTTGCGCCACCCCCGCGCGGAGGCGGAGCGCAGGGCGGTGACCGTCGTCGCGGGCGAGACGGTGACCCTGGACGTGCGGATGGGCGCGATCGCGGACGAGCCGGCCGACGAGCCCGCCGCCGACGGAGGCGACGACGTCGGCGCGGGCGACGCGACCCCGGCGGACTGATCCCTCAGTACTCCGCCGTCCGCGGCGCCCGCGGGGAGGGGATCGCGTCGCGGATGTTCGAGAGCCCGCACACGTACACGACGAGGCGCTCGAACCCGAGCCCGAAGCCGGCGTGCGGCACGGTGCCGTAGCGCCGCAGGTCGAGGTACCACGGGTAGGCCGAGGCCGGCACGTTCATCTTCTCCATGCGCCCGAGCAGGAGATCGAGCCGCTCCTCGCGCTGCGAGCCGCCGATGATCTCGCCGT
>SXNL01000137.1 GCA_005777185.1 Myxococcales bacterium | reverse complement strand
CGTGCCCAACAGCTCGCTCTCGACGAGCGACGCCGAGAGGGACGCGCAGCTCAGGCGCACGAACGGTCGGGACGCGCGCGGGCTCAGGTGGTGAATCTGACCCGCGACGATCTCCTTGCCCGCGCCCGTCTCGCCCGTGATGAGCACGGACGTGGCCGTGCGCGCGACGCGGCGCGCGAGGTGGTAGACGTCGACCATCGCGCGATCGGCGACGACGACGCCCTCCGAGAGGCCCTCGGGCGCGGGAAGGGCGGTGGGCGCCGGCGCCCCTCGCGCCGGCGCCCCCTTCGAACCCGGCGCTTCGCGCGGGGTGGGACGCCACGCGGCGGCGACGATGATCTCCACGTCGCCCAGGCGGATGACGTCGCCGGCCGCGATCCGGCGCTCCTCGTTCAGGACGGTGCCCGAGCCCACCCTCGTCCCGTTCCGGCTGCCGAGATCGCGCAGCCATAGCTCGCCGCCCGATCGCCGGATCCGCGCGTGATCGCGCGAGACGCGCGAGTCGTCGACGAGCACGACGGAGGAGAGGGAGCGGCCGATCGTGATCTCGGAGCCGTCCGGCACGTCGACCACCTCGCTCCCGCCCGACCGCCGCACGACGAGGTGGGCGAGCAGCACACCGACCCCCTGGTCGTCGGGGCCGAAGTCGTATGCGTCCACGGTCTCGTCCATGTGGCTTGATTCTACCCGCGAGACCCGGCGCGCGGGTGCGATCGTTGTAGATCCTCCCCGTGGCGTGCCCGCTGCGGCCCCACGTGTATCCTGACTCCATGCCGCGGCCCCTCCCCAGTGTGCTCCGTGCCCTCCTCGGGGGCGCGGCCCTCCTCGTGACCGCCTCCGCCGCGGGCGATGACGGGATCGCCGACGCCGGCCTTCGCAAGGCGCGCGGGCACGAGGCGTTCGACAGCCGCCGGTTCGGCGACGCCCTCGTCGAGTACCAGGCGGCGCTCGCGCTCGGCCGGGATCCGAGACTGCACTACAACATCGCCCAGGCCCTGGCCGCGCTCGAGCGGTACCCCGAGGCGCTCGCCGCGTACCAGGCCTTCCTCCTTCAGGCGCCGCCCGGCATCCTCAACGAGGCCCAGCAGTCGAAGCTCCTCGTCCTCCTCGACGAGATCAAGGGCAAGGTCGCGCGGCTCGAGATCCGCTGCGACGTCCCCGGCGCGCGCGTCCTCGTCCGCGAGCAGGCCGTCGGCACGACGCCGCTCGGACCCGTGGCGGTGAACGCCGGAGCCGCCCGCGTCGAGGTCCTCGCAGACGGCTTTCGCCCGTTCACCCTCGACCTCTCGCTCGCCGGCGGCGCGTCGCAGGTCGTCGTCGCCCGGCTCGAACGCGTCGACTTCACGGGCACGCTCGCGGTCGAGAGCTCGGTCGCCGCAGCCGAGGTGCTCGTCGACGGCAAGCCCGCCGGTCCGGCACCCCTGAAGATGCGCATCGATCGCGGATCGCACGTCGTCGCCGTCCGTGCGCGCGGACACGTCGCGGAGAGCCGCACCGTGACGGTCGAACCCGGCGTCCAGGCCGACCTCGCCTTCTCGCTCGAGCGCGCGCCGAGCTACGGGCTCGCGTACTTCGGCTTCGGCGTCGGCGGTGCGGGCGTGGCGGCGGGCACCGCCATGGGCATCCTCGCGCTGTCGACCTTCTCGAAGGCGAAGGCACAGTGCGACAACGTCGCAAAGGAGTGCGGGCCTGCGGGTCAGGGGGATCTCTCCTCCGCGCGGTCGTGGGCCACGGCCTCCACGATCGGATTCGCCGTGGGCGTGGCCGGCGTGAGCCTCGGGGTCTACGGCCTCGTCACGGCCCGCCCCGGCAAGGTGCGCAAGGCCGGGTCGACGTCGTACGCGGTGGTGCCGATCGCGCCCGCCGGGGCCGTCCTCGTGGGGACGTTTTGAGGGCGACGACGTCGTTCGGCGTCGCCGCTCTGGTCGCGTCGCTCGCGGCCTGCAACGTCCTGATGGGCGCGAGCGACTACCGCGACGTCCCGCGCTGCACGGGCCCGCTCTGCGGAGTCTGCGCCGCCGGCCACGACGCGTGTGGAGACACGTGCTGCGCGTCGAGCGAGCGCTGCGTGACTGCGGAGATCAAGCTCTGCGTCCCCCGTTGCGCGCAGAGCTTCGCGGAGTGCGGCCTCGCGTGCTGCAGCCCGGCGCAGTTCTGCGTGGGTGCGGGCTCCTCGAGGCGCTGCGGCCAGTGCGAGGATCCCACCCTCGAGTGCGGAGGACGATGCTGCGGTGCCGGCGAAGCGTGCATCGACCCCGACCGCGGCGTGTGCGCGTCGGCGTGGCGCGAGGCGCGCCTTCATCAGTCCTGCGCGGGCCTGTCCCCGTGCGCAGGGGGCAAGAGCTGCTGCGACGCGATCCCACTCGCGGGCGGCGCCTTCCCGATGGGCCGCAGCGACACCGGGACAGACCGGTGCCCCGCCGGCATGACGTGCTTCCAGGACGAGGCCCCCGAGCGTGCGCGCAGGGTCTCCCCCTTCGTGCTCGAGACCTTCGAGGTCACCGTCGGACGCTTCCGCCGGTTCGCGGACACCTGGTCGTACAGGCCGCCCTCGAGCAACGCGGGAGCGCACCCGCACATCCCTGACTCCGGCTGGCAACCCGCCTGGGATACCCAGCTCCTCCCGTCGCGGGAAGATCTGCGGGCGGCCCTGGCGGGCGGGCCCGTCGACGCGACGTGGACGGACCTGCCGGCTGGGCGCGAGGATCGGCCGATCAACAACGTCACCTGGTACGAGGCCTTCGTGTTCTGCCTCTGGGATGGCGGGCGGCTCCCCACCGAAGCCGAGTGGGAGTTCGCGGCGGCCAACGGGTCCAGGAACGATCCGTACCCGTGGGGCTCCGACGCTCCCTCTCCCGAGCGCGCCGCGCACGCCTGTGGCTTCGACAAGATCTCCGGGTGCCGTGCGGGCGACATCGCGCCCGTCGGCAGCCTGCCGCTCGGTCGCAACCTCGCGGGCCACCACGACCTGGCGGGCAACCTGAGCGAGTGGATCCTCGACGCGTTCGATCAGTACGGCCCGGCCTCCGATCACGACGCCGCGAACACCGCGCGCGGTGGCCTCCGCAACGGCCGCGGTGGCTCCTGGTTCTCGCCCCCGGACGTTCTCCGCGCCGCGGCGCGGGCGCCTTCGCCCGCCGACCTGCGCCCCAACGGCGGGGGGATACGGTGCGCGAGGTCGCCGTGAGAGGCCGCGCTCGCTCGCGCGCTGCCTGGCTGGGCGTCGCGTCCCTGATCGCGACCGCGGCGTGCTCCGTTGCCATGGGCCTCGACGACTACGCCGAGGTCGGCCGCTGCACCGGGCCCCTCTGCGGGACGTGCCCCGCGGAGCGGGAGACCTGCGGCTCGGTGTGCTGCGCGGTCGGGAACCGCTGCGCCGACCCGAAGACGGCGGTCTGCGTGCCGCGCTGCTCCGAGGGGCTCTCCGCGTGCGGGCTCACGTGCTGCGCGCGCGGCCAGTTCTGCCTCGGCGCCGAGGGCCTCGCGAGGCGGTGCGGCCCGTGCGACGATCCCGCGAAGGAGTGCGGCCAGGCGTGCTGCTCGGAAGGTGCATCCTGCATCGATCGGGAGCGCGGCGTGTGCGCCGCGACGTGGTCGCTCGCGAGGGAACACCAGTCCTGCGACGGCCTCGCGGCGTGCGCCGAAGGGCGCGGCTGCTGCGAGCGGATCGCCGTGCCGGCCGCGACGTTCCCGATGGGCCGCGGCGTGGACGCGGGTGATGCGTGTCCGGTCGGCCTGCTCTGCGAGTCCTCCGAGACGCCCGAGCACCCCGCGCGGGTCTCGTCGTTCTCCCTCGACGCCTTCGAGGTCACCGTGGGGAGGTTCCGGCGCTTCGTCGAGCGATGGAACCACACGGCGCCTCCCCCGGGTGCGGGGGCGCACCCGAGGATCGCGGGCTCGGGGTGGCGCAGCCTCTGGGACTCGCGGCTCCCCGCGGACCGCGCCAGGTTCGAGTCCCTCCTCGAGAAGGGGTGCGCCACCGAACGGCTGCCCATCCGTCCGGCGTGGGGCCAGCGGGATCTCTACGGCGACATCGCGATGAACTGCGTCAACTGGTACGAGGCGTTCGCGTTCTGCGTGTGGGACGGCGGTCGGCTCCCGACGGAGGCGGAATGGGAGCGCGCGGCCGCGAACGGCGCGGCGAACGATCCCTTCCCCTGGGGCGCCGAGCGCGCAGCTCCGAGCCGCGCGCTCTTCGGTTGTCTCCCCGACGCGGGACTGGCTTGCGCCTTGATCGACCTCACCACGGTGGGGACCCACCCGGATGGGAAGAGCAAGACGGCGCCGGGTCACCATGACCTCGCCGGGAACGTGAGCGAGTGGACGCTGGACGCCGTGGACACGTACCCGAGCGGTGCCGTCGACGACGGGGCCTCCGTCGGGGACGAGGGCGCGAGGATCACGCGCGGCGGCAGCTTCGCGTCCGAAGAGTCCGCCCTTCGCGCGGCTGCCCGGGGCTTGAACGTCTCCTCCGGCCGGAGCACCGCGACGGGCTTTCGCTGCGCGCGAACGCCTTGATCGGTGACGCCGCCGAGGCGGGGACGTCGTCTCGATGTTTTCGCGGGGCGATTGCGCGACGGACCCCGGGTGGTATCGTGTCGCGCCCGATGACCGCCCCTGCCACGCCCGCCGCTGCGAGCCGGATCGGCATGCTCCTCGAGGGGCGCTACCGCCTGGAGGCCGTGATCGGCGAGGGCGCCTCGAGCGCCGTTTACCGCGCCACCGATCCGGACGGCGAGCGCGCGGCGGTCAAGGTGTTCCTCGGCGGCGACGACCCGGAGGCGCTCGCGCGCTTCATGCGGGAGGCGAAGGTCGCGTCGCGCCTCGCCGCGCCGAACCTGGTGCGCGTGCTCGACACCGGCGTGGACCGCGGAGCGGGCGCGTCGTTCATCGCGATGGAGCTCCTCCTGGGCGACGACCTCGAGCGCACCCTCGCGTCGCTCGGCCCCATCGAACCGCGCGTTGCAGCCCGCATCGCGACGCAGATGGCCCGCGGGCTGGGCGTCGCCCACGCGTCGCGCGTGTTCCACCGGGACGTCAAGCCCGCGAACGTCTTCCTGCACCGCGAGGGTGATCCCGCGCTCGGCGACCGCGCCGCCGTCCGCGTCAAGCTGTGCGACTTCGGCATGGCCAAGGCCGGGATCCCTGGCGACGCGGCGGAGCTCACCCGCACGGGTCACCGCCTCGGCTCGCCGCTCTACATGTCCCCCGAGCAGATCCGCAGCTCCAAGCACATCGACGCGCGAAGCGACCTGTGGAGCCTCGGGATGTCGCTCTGGACGATGCTCGCGGGCCAGCCCGCGCTCGACGACCACGCTTCCCTCGCCGATCTGTTCGTCGCGATCTCCACACGTCCGATCCCGTGGCTCCAGGAGCGCGCGCCGTGGGTCGATCTCGCCCTCGCGCGGGTCGTCCACGGGCTCCTCGTCTCGATCCCCGCCGAGCGGTGCCCCTCCGCCGAGGCGCTGATCGACGCGCTCGCGCCGTTCACGGGTGGCACCGAGGACCTGGAGGTCGGCGATCTCGCGAGCCTCTCCGCGGGGGCGCGCGAGCGACGCGCCGTTCGCGGCGTCGCCGTCGCCTCCTGGTCCGACGTGGCCGCGGGGAGCGAGGCGACGATGCCGGGCGCGCCCGTGATGCCCGATCCGACCGTCTCCTCGCTCGTCGGCGTCACGCTCGGCAAGACGTACACCCTGGAGCGCCTCCTCGGCTCGGGCGGCATGGGTGCGGTGTACGAGGCCGTGTCGACGACGGGCGAGCGCTTCGCGGTGAAGGTGCTCCTCCACGATCGGAGCCGGCCCAGCGCGGACACCCTCGGCCGGTTCGTGCGCGAGGCCAAGGCCACGCGAGAGATCGCCTCGCCGCACGTCGTGCGCGTCGTCGACGCGGGCGAGGACGACGAGCGTGGACTGCCCTTCATCGTGATGGAACTCCTCGTGGGGACGGATCTCGATCACCTCGTGAAGCAGCACGGGGCCATGGAGCCCGCGCCCGTCGTGCGCATGTTTCTCCAGGCGTGCGAGGGCATCGGCGCCGCGCACGAGCGGGCCATCATCCACCGAGACATCAAGCCCGCGAACATCTTCCTGCACCAGCAGCCGGATGGCCGGGTCGAGGTGAAGATCTGCGACCTCGGCATCGCCAAGCGGATCGCGGTGACCGAGCACGACCAGACCTCGGTCGACCTGACGCGCACCGGTGGCGTCCTCGGCTCGCCCGCGTACATGTCCCCCGAGCAGGCGCGGAGCGCGAAGACGGTCGACCGCTCGACGGACGTCTGGAGCCAGGGCGTGGCGCTCTACGAGGCGCTCACCGGCCAGAAGCCGTGGGCGCGCGCGGGTACGGTCGGGGATCTCATCATCGCCATCTGCACGGAGGACGTGCCGCCGCTGCAGGACTCGGCGCCCTGGGTCGACCCTGGCCTGTCGGATGCCGTCCACCGCGCGCTGTCACGGGATCCCGCGGCGCGGTACCCGTCGATGGCGGCGTTCGCGGAGGCGCTCGCGCCGTTCGCGTCGCCCTCGCCGGAGGTCCGCATGTGGTCGCTCGCGCCCGTGTCGCTCGAGGTGCGATCGCAGCCGGCGCCGCGCGGGACGTTCGGTGGCGCCACGACGCAGCAGCCGGTGAGCACGTCACGCTCCGGCGCCGAGCCGCCGCGTCCACGCTCGCGGGCACCGTGGGTGGTCGCCGCGCTCGCTGGCGCGGGGGTGCTCGCGATCGTGGGCGTCGCGGGCATGCGCGCCCTGTCACCCGGGCCCCGTGAGGCCGCGCGTGCTCCCGCTCGAGCGGAGCCCACGCTCGCGACGTCCCCGCCTCCGAGCGCGATCGCCCCAGCGGAGCCCGCCGTGCTGGTGAAGGCGTACACGCTCATGACAGCGGGCGATCTCTCCCTCGCTCACGAGGCGCTCGCTGGCACGCCGCCGGAGAGCCCCCTCCGCGCGCACCCGCGCTTCCTCGCGGTCGAGAACGCGTGGGCCGACGACCACCTCGCGCGGGCCGAGAAGGCGGGGAGCGCGCTCGAGCGACGCGAGCTTTACACCGACGTCCTCGGCAGCGGCGCCGACGACGCGCGGCT
>SXNL01000136.1 GCA_005777185.1 Myxococcales bacterium | reverse complement strand
AGAGCGCCAGGGTGTTCTGCGACTTCCCCTCGGGTCCGGCGACCCCGGCGTTGCCAGCGTTCCCTGGACCGGCCCCCGGGTTCCCGCCCGCACCGCCTGCGCCCTTGGTGCCGGGCGTGAGGGTCGCGCCGGTCACGCGGGGCTCGGTGCCTGCGAAGATGATGGGCACGGAGTGACCACCCGCGCCTCCTCCTCCTCCGCTGCCGCCCGCTCCGTGGCCGCCGGGTCCGCCGTTGCAGGCGCCAACGCTCACGGTGCCACCAGCCTGTCCGTCTTGCCCTTCGCCTCCCGCGCCCGCCGATCCACCGGAAGCCGTTGTCAACGCTCCGCCCTCAATGACGACGGTGGCGTTGAAGGATACGAGGCCGAGGCTCGCGCCACCGTTTGTTCCCGAGCCCCCGCCACCGCCGCCGCAACCACCACATGCGCCGCCGCCACCGGCGGCGTTCCCGTCCGTCTTCGCACCTCCACCGCCGCCACCCTGACCTGGACTTCCGTTCTTTCCGTTGGCCCCGTTCGCCTTGCTATCCCAGCCGTTCGCCGACAGGGTCCCAGCGGAGGTCGACGACGTTCCTGCTGCTCCGTTTGCCCCGGAGGCCCCCGTCTGACCGTCCGTACAATTCGTCTGACCGCTCAGCCCACTGTTCGAGCCTCCGACAGCTGGAACGGACGTACCGCTTGAGACTGCGGTGCCATTCCCTGCGGCGCCGTCTCCCCCCTTGCTCGTCGAGCCATCCGTGCAGGTGCATGAGGCGCCGGTTCCGGCTATTCCTCCACTCGCCGCCCCCCCCTTCGTCGCGGTGGCGCCTGCGTAGTTCGTCGCCGTCGCCCCCTTCCCCCCCGCGGTCCCCCCTCCCGCCCCCACCTTCACCCTCCGCAGCACCACCCCCGTGCTCTCCGCGACGAACACTCCGATCGCACTATCCCCCGGCACGTTCGCGTCCGCGCTCCCCACCACGTCCACGTCCTCCACCACCACCGCCCCGCTCACCTTCGTCACCCTCACCGCGATCCCCTTCGGCGGCGCGATCCTCGGCCGCGCCGTCTCCGCCGCCGCCCACGCGCACGTCAGCCCGCCGAACACGGCCACCGGCGCCTTGATCTCCACCGCCGCGTCGTACGTCCCCTCGCACACGTATACGCGCGGCACCTTCCGCGCCGCGGCCAGCTCGAGCCCCTTGCCGATGCTCCTCACCGGCTTCGCCTTCGCGCCCGCCGCCGCGTCGTCGCCCGTCGGCGCCACGAACACGCCCACCGCGTCGTCGATGCACGGCGCCGACTCCTTGAGCGGCTTCGCGAGGTCGCAGCCGGGCGGCACGGCGATCCCGCCCTCTCCACTCCCCACACCGCCATCCCCCTTCGCGGCGCACTCGCCGAAGGCACAGGGGTCCGAGCTGCAGGAAACCCCTCCGACGGCAATGCCGGCGAGGAGCAGGAGGCCAGGGGAGAGCGCACGCATCGGGATCAGCTTACACGGGCCGGGGCTGCGCGAAAACACCGGATGACGCGGCGCGAGCGCGCGGAAGACGGGGTGGTGGTGCACGCGCCGCGATGGCGGCGATGCCGAGGACGGACCTGGCCGGTGGCCACCCCGAAGACCCCGAAGTGGCCACGGCCACCTCCAGGGTGTGCTTCCGCCAGGGGTTTCGCGCGCGCTCAGCCTGGCCCGCGAGTTGCTCTCGTTGCACGCGAACGCCATACTGCAAGGAGCCGCTCGTGGATTCCACCGAACGAACGATCCAGATCCTCGAGGAGATGCGCGACGGCATCAAGGACATCCGGGACGAGGCGCGGCAGACGAACGCCCGCCTCGACCGCGTCGAGTACGAGGCTCGCGAGACGAACGCCCGCCTCGACCAGACCAACGCGCAGCTCGACCAGACGAACGCCCGCCTCGACCGGCAGTCGAATGCGATCGCGGGCCTCGAGAGCGCCGTCGTCCACGGGCTCGCCGAGACGAACGCGCACCTCGAGCAGCAGTCGAACGCGATCGCGGGCCTCGAGAGCGCCGTCGTCCACGAACTCGGCGCCACGAACGCCCTCCTGGAGCGTCAGTCCATCGCGATCTCCAGCCTCGACGGCGCCGTCCGCGACCTGGGATCGCGGATGGACAACGTCCTCATCGGCGAGATGGGCAAGACGGTCCGCGACCACGAGGCGCGAATCAGGGATCTGGAGCGGGGGTCGTCCTCACGGTGATGGGGGCGTTCGCCCGGCCGTCACACCGCCGCCTCGTCCGTCCTCTCGCACACGTACACCCTCCGAGGACCTCCACAACATCGGCCCCGACTACCGGCCCACCCTGCTCGCGTGGTGGAGGAACTTCGAGGCCGGCTACGGCTCGCTCGACAGGAAGAAGTACGACGAGCGCTTCTGGCGCATGTGGCGCTTCTACCTCCTCAGCGCGGCGGGCGCCGTCGCCGCGCGCGAGTCGCAGCTGCGGCACCTCGTGCTGACGCAGACGGGCGTGCCGCAGCCCGACGTCCGGCTCTCCTGAGCTCAGAGCTCCGGGTGCCGCGGGAACGAGAGGACGAACTGTCGCAGGGGAGACGGCGTCTGGGCCGACCGCTTCGGACGGCCACGGGCCCCGGAGCGATCGGCGCGACCTTCGGCGCGAGGGGCAGGGCGCGAGGTTATCGCGGTCTGCCCCCGTCTCCCGCGGCCTGCCAACGCTGGTGCGTCATCGCCAACCGCGTTGTGTCCGTCCGCGCGGTACCAGCGTGAAATGACGAGGCGAGCTCGGGCGCCGTTCTTGCTCGATGCGGCGCATGAAGCCGACCGTTCGCGGAGCCCTCCTCGCCACGATGGCGCTCGTTGGCTGCGCTTCGACACCTGCCGCCGACACCGTGGGCGACGGGCCGTCCGTCCACCAGTTCGTCCAGGAGGTCCAGCTCGAGAGCGGTGGCCCGCTCCTGCTCCTCGTCGCGGTCGACGACGGCCCGGGCCCGGACGCGATCGAGCTTCGGAGGCGCTGGATCGAGGGACTGCCGGGAGCACTGCGTTGGCTCTCGACGCGATCGTACGCGGACGGTGATCCCGCGGCGTGGAGGCCGCTCGACCTCAGGGTCTTCGTCGTCCATCCCTCGACGTCCGGCGCCGCCGCATTCGTAGGACCGACGGATGATCCACGCCTCGCGCTCACGACCGTCAAGGCGACGGACGCAGACGTCGCGCAGCTCGCCGATGACGTCGCCGGCGAGATCCGCGATGACACTTCCTCCTCCGCTCCCTCCGCTCCCTATCAGCTCCTCGACGCGACCGACCGTGCGTACCGCCTCCTCATGCGACAACGACCACCAGACGACTCCCGCGAAGCCCGGCTCGTTGCGTCGATGCCTCCGGCGTGGAACCGCATCTGGGTCTCCGTCGCCTCCTCGCGCGACGACGACAGCCCCCTCGCGCCGGACGGCTACGTCATACCGCCCCTCGCGAGATCCTTTTCCCGCGGGTCGGAGCTGGCGCTGATCGAGGACTGCAGCCATGCGCCGGGAACGCGTCCGCGTCTCGACCGGTGGGCAGCCGCACGGCGCGCCGAGATCCTGCCATGGGCATGCGACGATCCCGCTCCGGAGGATCCGAACCAGGCCTATCCGCTCGTTTCGGAGTGGTTCGCCGACGGCGGATGCTTCAGCCCGTCTCGGCCGGTGTCGCGCGACGCAGCGGGGAACGCCGCGTGTTCGATCTCGTTCTCCGCGGAGGGGATCTCGACGTGCGACGCGTCCCGAGGCTGGCTCGATCCGAGGGACACTCGCGGCCTTCGACGTCCACGCGTCGACGACATGCACCAGCGCGTCTGCGAGATCGGCCAGCTGCATGACGCCGCGCTCCAGTCGTGTCGATCGTCTGTCGGTTGCGAGGGATGCGGCTCGGGCTTCTGCTTCGACGACCTACCCAGGCCACCCGGGGCATGCGCGGGCCCTAACCTGCGCCTCGTCGGCGGGGCACGCCCCGCCGGGATCGGTCGCGTTCGTCTCACGATCACCTGCGACCTCGTGCCGTGACGGGCGCGCGTGCACCGGGCAGCGCTCTCGTGACCATGACTTGGCTCGCGGGCTCGGGGACGTGGATGGGAGGGACGTTCTGGCTCATCGCCTGGCGCATCGTGCCTCGTCGGGTTGCGTGGCGCCCGGAAAGGCCGCATTTTGTCGGTGATGGCGATGGATCCCGATCTCCTTGATCCCGGGGAACGAGCGCTCGCGAAGAGGCGTTCCCGCGAGGAGGACGAGCGCGCGCTCGCGTCGGGCGAGAAGAGCAGCGAGCCCTTCGTGTTCCCTGCCGAATTTGATCGTCTCATGCGCGCCGACGCCGTGCCGCTCGCGTGGCGGGAGATCCACGCCGTGGCCGCGTTCACCTACTTGCGGCCCGGGGAGCTCCGCGTTCTTCGTTGGTCCGACGTCGACCTCGAACATGGGCTGATCGCCGTCACGCGCGCATGGGACTCGCGCGAGCTTCACGAGAAGGCGCCGAAGACGCGCACGGGCGTTCGCCAGATCCCGATCGCGGCGAGCCTCGCCCCGCTCCTCGCCCGCATGCGGGCCGCCGCCGACGAGAGCGCCCTCGTGGTCCCGCTCCTCGCCGCGACCCCCGAGGACGACGTTGCGGAGATGACGCGCGGACACCTTCGTGCGGCCGGCATCGCTCGCCCCGCTCTCTTCGTCGACACGGCCACGACCGTGCGCGCCAACTTCCGCTCGTGGCGGGACAGCGGGATCACCTGGCTCGCGTTGAGCGGGCTCGACGTCGCGAAGATCCAGCGGCGCGCGGGGCACGAGACGATCTCCACGACGCTCGGCTACGTGAAGCAAGCGGAGGACTTCGCCGGGAATCTCGGGGAGCCGTTCGCGCCCTTGCCGGCGTGCGTCATCGGCGCCGGACGGGCTAAGTGGCGGGCTAAGCTGGCGACCCCTCCGCGCATCCCCCCGTCATCGTTCGCGGAATCCCAGCGGAGAGGGCGGGATTCGAACCCGCGGCGGGGTTTTAGCCCCGCGCCCGCTTAGCAAGCGGGTACCTTCGGCCACTCGGTCACCTCTCCCGAAGGAGGCGCAACCTAGCAGAGCGACCCGTCCTTGTCACGCGACGAGGGAGAGCCGGCCCTCGCCCGCGGGAACGTGGCCGTGTGCCACGGGCTCGCGCGGCGCGCGCGCGGACGCTGCCGGCGGGGACGCATGGAGGTCCGGCGCGTCGTCGGCCTCCGTGTGCGTCGCGCGCTCGCGCCGGTGATCCGACGGCGTCTGCCCGGACGCGCCGCTCGTGTCCCAGCCCCGGAAGGAGACCTCCGTCGCGCCGAAGCCGCACTCCTGCAGGCGGCCTCGCAGCACCTCCACGCGCTCGCGCAGGGCGTGGACCACGCGCTGGTCCGTCGTGTCGAACGAGACGCGCAGCGTGCGATCCTCGCGGATCGCCAGGTGCACGCGGATGCGCTCGTCGGCCTCGCCATGCACCTCGAAGGAGATCTCGCGCCCGCCCGCGCTCTCACGGAGTTCGCGGGCCTGGGATGCGATCCGCTCGACGAGCTCGCTCGCTTGCCGGAGCATGCTCGACGCGGGCGACGCCGTCGCGCCCGACGCGGCGGCGGCCTGCGTGTCGGGGGCACCGCCACCGTGAACGATCAAGCCTGGCATGTCCGGCCGTTGACCGCGCGCATCGCGCTCGGTGCCGGAGTCCGCGGCGCTGCCATCGGGAGAGGAAGAGCCCCCGTGGTTCGCGTCGGACGGGCTCGCGTCCATCGACATCGGCGTGGCCTCCGTCCTCGCGTCCGCGGCGGCGGCGGCGGCGGCCCCGGCGGTCCGCACGTCTCCTTCCCGGTGGGCGCGTCCGTGGCTGCCCAGATCGAGACGAGGCTCCGCGAGATCCGTCTCCCGGTCGGCGCGGGGTTCATCCGGTCGAGCTTGCCGGTCCAGCGCCGCCGCCTCGTGGGCCCTCACGAGATCCACCTGCGCCAGCGACACGAGGTCGGTATGTGTAGCTTGCACGCGTTCGTCGCCGGGCCGGCGCAGCGTCGCCACCGCGTCCTCGAGCGAGCGCAGCATGTCCGCTGCGTCCGTGAGCTCGGCCGGATGTCCCGCCGCGGCGCGTCCGCCTGCGCCGAGCGCCTCTCGCCCCTCCGTACCGGCGGTGAGATCCAGGGCGAAGGCTCGAGGCGGCGTCTCCGGCTTGACGATCGGAGGCGCGGCCGTCATCCCCATGGCGGCCTCGAGGTCGGCCGGCGGCGAGTCGCTCGCGGACCGATCGTCCTCCGTGTCCGCGCGGGCCTTCTCCCGATCCTCGCCGGATTTCCGCGAGAGAACCGCCTCGAACCCGCCGTCACGAGGGCGCGCGGCGGTGTCGGTCGGGGGCGCGTGAAGGACGCCGGGCACGGCAGCGAGGGTCTCCATGCGCAGGGTGAAAGCAGCTTCCATGCGCGCCTGTCCGCCGTCCGCCGTACGCTGTCACTGCGCCCGCGCCGCCTGCACCCGAAGCCTCCCGCGCTCGTCTCTCTCCACCGTCACCGTCCACGGGCGGCAGCACACCGCGCAGTCCTCGACGAACGTCCCGCAGGTGTCGGGATCCACGTACATGTCCACCCACTCGCGACAGTACGGGCACCTGATCCGTGCGGTCTCCTCCATCTTCGACCGCGGGGCCGGTCAGAACGCCACAGCGGGATCCGTGATCGTCGCCGCCCCGCGGTAGCGCTTGTGCACGACGAGCAGACCTCCCCGCACGTCCACGCTGATGGTCGAGGGCGCTCGTCCGAGCGGGGTCCTGAGGTCGAAGCGCACGTCGACGTCCAGGCGGTCGACGAACAGGGGCAGCTTGCTCGGCGTGAAGGCCAGCGTGAGGATCTCGCCCGTGTGCTCGTCGATCCAGGCCGAGCCGCGGAACGTGTCCTCGGCGGCGGCGAGGGGCTGGAAGGTGATCTTCGTGTGTTCCCGTGTCGCGTCGCGTCCGGATACCGCGAACGTGTAACGGGGCTGCTCCGCCGCGAGGAACGGGAGGTGCCAGTCCTTCTTCTTGTCCTTGGTCCTCGCCCGCCGCTTCGCCTCGGCCTCCCTCCGGTACTCGGCCGTCTTGTCGGCGCCGTCCTCGGCGTAGCGGAGGATCTCGTTGACGCGTGCGGTGGGCGTCGCCGTGCTCCGGAGGCTCATCTCCTTCGTCACCGCGACCTTGCCATCTCCATCGAGCTCTTCGAGGCGCCCACGCATCGTGAACGACGCCCGCTTCTTCATCTCCTCGAAGTCCTGCGCGTGGCGCGCGCTGCGCGCGAGCAGGGTGGACAGCGCGGGCCCGTTGGCGGGGGCGACGGAGCCCGGCTCGTCCGCGCGCGCGAGCATCGTCGGGGCGCCGAGGGCGAGCCCGAGCGCGAGGAGACAGGACGAGGGAGAGGCCCGGGGCACTGCAAACGAAGCATAGCGCCCCGGAGGGCAGTCCGCGACCTCGTGGCCGAGCTCGCCGCGCGTCGACGTGCCGTTGCGCGACGCCCTGAGCGTCCTCCGCTCAGCGAGGGTAGGCGCGCAAAACGGCCGCCCGGAGCTCCGCGCGCCTCGCGGCGAGCGCGGCGTCCTCGGTCGCATCGAGCGCGTCCAGCGCGCCGAGCACCCGCGCGGGATCGAGCGCAAGCCCCGTGCGGCGCGCGTAGGCGAGCAGATCCGTGCAGTCGAGGAGATCCTTCTCCGAGAGGCGGCCCACCTTGAGCAACAGGAAGAGCGACACCGACGGGCGGTAGATCGTCGCCCGGGACCCCGCGTGGAGCACCTCGATCTCGGCTCGGAAGCCGGGGATTCGCCGCACGAAGTAGTCGGCCGCGGAGTTCACGGCTTCGATCGGGAGTCCGCGCGCGGCCGCCAGATCCATGAGCGCGTCGCGCTCCGACAGGGTCCCTCCGAGACCGACGAGGTCGATGTCCTCGGTGAGGCGGTCGGCCGAGAACCACACCGCCGCCACCGCGCCACCCACGAGCAGCCACTCCCCGGTCAGCTGCTCGCCGGCCGCCTCGATGAGCGCGCGAACCGCGTCACGGTCGAACCGCGTCTCCACGTGATACGCTTACGAGGATGTGGGACCCACTTCAAGTCCTGCGCCGCGCAGGTCTGCCGCTCGCGCTCCGCGCCGCGGGCCCGACCCCGACGCCCGCCGAGATGGCGCGCGCCATCGAGCAGGTGCGGATCTCCGAGGACGCCGTCGCGCCCTTCGAGCTCGAGGCGGTCGGGGCGTTCGTCCTCGCCTGGGCGCAGGAGTGGCCGTCGAGCTTTGCCGGCGCGTTCCGTGAGGGCGCCGCGGACACGCGGGCCTGGGCGGGCCGCCGCACGCCGGACGCCAACCGCTACCTGAAGCTGCGCCGGATCGCCGCCTCGCGGCTCGCCGGGGTGCTGTAGGCCCACGCCCGTCCGGGACATCCCCATGTTGCGCGCTTGTCGCGCCGTGCTGCGAGCGCGGGGAGCACCTTCCGCCCGGTCAACGAGAGAGGGGCCAAGCGTGGATGAGCGTCAAGGCGCGGAGGGGACACCCGACCGCGCCAGCACCGCCGTCGACAGCGTCCACACCGGCGGACCGCGGTGCGACACGATCTCCTCGCGTACCTCGAGGCCGAAGCGCCGGTAGAAGGGGAGGTTCACCGGGTTCGACGTCTCGAGGTGCAGGCACGCGCCGGCCTCCCGCGCACGCTCGATCGCGTGCCGCATCAGCTCCCCTCCGAGCCCGCGCCCCTTCTGCTCGGGGTGAATGCCCAGCACGTACACGTAGACGTGTGGGCCCTCCGGGTGCAGGGCCCGGATCCGCCGCTCCACGTGGATTCCGGCGCGCACGAGCCGCCAGGTCGGCATCGCCGGCGGCGTCTCGATCGCGGCGAGGCTTTGCCACATCGGCGGCGGCCACGCCCCTGGAGCAAACGACCCGATCGCACCCAGCTCCGCTCCCCCCTCGAGCGTGTAGGCCCCGCCCGTTCCCACGGACTCTTCCAGCGCATGCGCATGAAACCACCGCAGCCAGCATGACCGTTGCTCGGGCTCCGGCAGCATCCAGCGGAACAAGGGATCGTCCTCGAACGCTGCCGCCAGCATCCGCGCCGCGGCCCCGATCTCCTCTCGCCGTAGCGGCCGCACGGTCATCGTTGCAGTCTACCGCCGTTCGCTGTCCGCCGTCCGCTGTCTCCCCTACGGGGACCCAACCGCGAGCCGCTGCGAGAGCGGTCCCGGGTCGCACGTCGCCTCGGCGAGCAGCTTCTGGTAGCACGCGACGTAGGTCTCCAGGTCCGCGCCAAGCCCCTCGCGCAGCTGCACGCCGAAGCCCGAGGGCGCCGTCGCGTCGTCACGGGAGTACGCGCGCTTCCACATCACGGTGCCGAGCAGCCGCACGTACCGCTCCGTCGTCGGCGCGAGCATCTCGATCCACACGTCCTCGCCGCGATCCGGCGGCGCCAGCGTGCGTACGTAGAAGCCACCGGCCGACAGGTTGTGGCAGAAGCCCACGTCGTCCTCTCCCTGGCCCGCCGGGCGAAACGCGATCGGCGTCGCGAAGGGCAGACGCGGGCTCGTCCGCTTGTTCGTCTCCTCCGCGAAGAGGAGCTCGTTCGCCGCGGCGACGAGCGTCTCCGGGGGCATGGTGCGATCCACCACGCGCACGCGATCGGACCTCCGCCTCCGTGACGCGACCGCGTCCGTGCAGGCGAGTACCCAGGAGAGCCTCGACCCCGCGAGCCGCTCCCCGAGGCTCGGATCGTCGCTCAGATCCGGGCCCACCACGATGACGCGCGCGCCCGAGCTCATCGCGAGCACCGGCGCCTCGTCGGCGTCGGCCGCCACCGCCACGTCGTACCCCGCGCGCGCGAAGATCGTGCGGACCAGAGGGAGCCACCGCGTCTCCGTGGACGCCAGCACCACCTTGCCGCGCATGCGCGCTCGCTTCGACTGCACCGCGTCGAGGAGCGCGTCGAGCCGCGGGCCGAGCTGGTGAACGCGCGCCGAGTCCAGGAGATCGTCGCCGCCGAGCGCGAACAGCTCGAGGAAGTCCTGGCCGCAGCGCCGCCGCGCGAGGCCCATGATCGGCGTCGTGCCGAGCCCGGGGATCTGCCGCAGCGTCAGCGACGCCAGCACGGCGAACGGGTCGTCCGTGTCCACGACGACGGCGAGCGGGTGGACGAGGGAAGCGACCGCGGCCACGTCGGTCTCCGCGCTCCAGCGCTCCACCGGGATCTTCCGCCCCTCGGCGATGGCGCGGATGTCTCGGACGGTCTCGTCCGCCACCCTACCCAGAACGACGACCCGATCGAAACTGCGCATCTCTCCTCCGGTGCGGGAACGAGGTCCCGTCCCGGTTACGGACGCGCGGGGGCGGACTTTAACGGGTGCGACGGGCGCGCTACTGGCACAGGCCGAGCTTGATGCCGCCGATGACCGGGGCGTTCACGCCATACGCGTCGTTGCAGGTGTAGGGCGGGAACAACCCGCCCGCGCAATCCGCGGTGTAGGCGGCGCCGATCCGGCACCACTTCTCGCACTCGAACCCGAACAGCGGGTGGTTGAAGCAGATGTTCCCCGCCGTGCACGCGCCGAGCGAAGAGCACACGGAGTCCCGCGGCAGGGTCCCCGGGCCGCGGCAGTCGCCAAGCTTGGAGCCCGCGAACCAGAGGCACGCGTTCGTCCCGCACGCCGTGGATGGCACGCGCGGATCGCAGGTGATCGCGCACACGTTGTAGTTGATGCTCGGCGTGCCTGCGACCGCGGGCGGCGGCTGGTCCGGCGTGAAGCACAGGGTCGTGTTCGGGACGGTGCAGTTCGCGCCCGGGTTGTTGCAGAAAGGGCGACAGGCGCCGTCCCAGCAGGTGAGGCCGAGCGCGCACTGCCCGACCGTGGTGCAGGCCCGCCCCATGCCGGTCGCGCCAGCCGAGATGCACGCCATCGCGCCCGAGGTCGGGTTCGTGGTCTCGCACGTCTGGCCCGCGCCGCAGCCGCACTGGGGCGCGTTGTTGCACACGAGGCTCGGCGGCGGCTTCACGCACGATCCGGCGTCGACGACCGGGGTGCCCGTGTCGACGCCGCTGTCGAAGGGGCCGCTGTCGACAGTGACGGTCGCGTCCTTCCCCGCGTCGAAGGGCGCGCTGCTGTCCGCGGACGAGGACGAGTCGGGACTGCCGGACGAGCCCCCGCTGTCCGTCGTGGGCGGCGAGGTCGTGCCGGAGGTGCCGCTCGATCCCGAGTCCTGGACGGTCGGGCCGTTGAGCGGCGGGGTCAGGTCGTCGACTGCGCTGTCCCCTACGGCGCACGCGACGAACGACGCGACGCAACCTATCGTGAGAAGGATGGAGCGAGGCGGTGCGTTCCGGCGCATCTCTCGAACGTACCATGGTCCCCCTGGCTCCGCACGTCGCAGCGTCCCGCGTGGGACTGTGTGTACGTGCGTGTGAGGACGAAGAGCCGCGGTCGCGCGCTCTCGGCGTTCCCGAGTCGAGACGCCCGACGGTTCACTTCGGGCAGGCCGAGCCCTCGGGGCCGGGCGCCGGGATCACCGCCGTGCCCGTCTCCCGGAACGTCGAGTGAAAACAGGCGTACTGATATCGCACGGCTTCGAGGCTCCGGTAGATCCGGTGGCCGTCGGGCTCGCTGGGCGGTGGCGCGTAGGCCACCGCTATACCCGTGTACTCCGCACCCGTTTCGGACTTCAGGTTCGACCGTATCGGGTACGACGCCTTCGCCTCGAGCGACAGGAGGGCCTGCGCAGTGGCCAGCGAGGGCCACACGTCGTCCCCCGCACGCGGGTGCCCGTAGCCGAGGACCATCGCGTCGAAGATCGACACCGGGAAGAAAGAGTCGTCCTTTCCGAGCGGCTCGTAGATGGGGCGCACCGGGTGGCCGGGCAGCGGTCGCCGCGCCAGGCGCGGCGTGCTCGCGAGCGGGTCGACGGGCTCGAGCGCGGCGCCGGCGATCTGCAGGATCGGGTGCAGGAAGTCGAGCTTCTGCGGCGTGCCGAGGATGATGCCGAGGAGGCCGCCGGCGTTCACCTTCGTCGTCCGCAAGAGGAAGTACAGCCAGTGCCCGCCCGCGCCGGTGGGCACCGCGGCCTTGACGCGCTCGTCGGTCGCGCCGACGAGGTTTGTGTACATTCCACCCATCGACTGCCCCTGCACGGACAGCCGCGCGAACGAGAACCGGAACGCCGCCTCGCCCGCGCCGAGCGTGGGCCCCGCGCAGCCGGCGAGCACGTCCGGCGGCACGCGGAGGGCCTCGAGGGCATCGAAGAACATCCGCTGCTCGGCGAGGCCCTGCCGGAACGTGTCGCGCATCGCGACGGGGTTGTTCACGTTGAGGTAGTCGAACGGGCCGGCGCCCGGCCAGCGCTCGGGGCTCGCCGGGAGCGAGCTCCCCGCCATCGCGAGCCCGCGCCCCGCGAGCACGTGCGCGGGCCACTGGAGTGTGTCCTGGGGGGTGCCCTTGTCGCCACCGTCGACGAGCTCGCGCGCGACGCCGCCCGAGCCGTGGAAGTAGATGACGAGCGGGTACCCGCCGTCGGGCATCTTCTCCTTGGGGAACGCGAGCGAGACCTGCGCCGTCTCGGTGCGCTGCCTCCTCGGCAGCCCGTCGGGGCCGTACTCGAAGAGGCCCTCGCTCGAGAACGGCGGGGCGCCGCGCTGGAACTGCGGGAACGCGATCTTGCCGGTCACGTGGCAGAAGCGCGGGTAGCGCCCGTCGGCGTCCTTCTCGAGCGCGAGGGCGTCGATCGTGACCTTGTTCGCCGCCGCGATCTTCAAGGCGATCTCGCGGTTCTCGAGCACGGCGTCGCCTGTCGTGAACACGGTCGCGGTCGCCACCTCGGTTCGCGCCACACCGATCTTGTCGAGCGTCGCGAACAGCGGGCGGTACACCTCGAGCAGCCTCGCCCCCCGCGAGCCCGACGGCGCCGCGTCCCGCGCGAGGCTCGCGATCGCGGGTGGAGGCGCCGCGTGGTGCACGCCGTCGGGCAGGAACGCGCGCGTGACGACGAACGCATACCGGCGCTTCGGCGAGAGCACGATCCCGGGGCGCGCGCCCACGGTGAGCAACCCCTCCGGCACGTACGCGTCCGGGTCCGGCGTCGCGGCCACGACGGGGAACAGGCGCCCCCGCTCCGGCGAGGTCTCGTCCACGTCGACGAGGAGGATCGGTGACGTCGCCTTCGCCGGCACGACCTCCTCGACGTCGCGCTTGGCGAGGGTACCCGAGAAGCGGAAGCTCGCGGTCGCCAGCACCGGGAACCCGTTTCGGACCGACGCCCCGCCCTTGAGGTTCTCGAAGATGACCTTGCCCGCCGACGGGAACGTCGCGAGATCCGGCGTGCCCGCGGCGGTGAGACGCGCGTCGGACGGGTAGGGCAGATCGAAGAACGCCTCGTTCGCGAGCGTCGAGGTGGGGTCGACGATCGCGGGCACGTCGGTCGAGCCGCCGTCCTTCGTGCCGCAGGCGGCGGCGAGGAGGACGCAGGGGAGGGCGCGCCGCATCAATCGAACTTCGCCTTCGGCGTCCCCGACTTGCAGACGACACCCGCGTGCTTGTCGGCGTCCGAGAGGTTGCCGAGGAAGAAGGTCTGGTAGAGCGACGACGCGGCCGTGATGGACCCCATCCGCAGCTCACGCCACACGCCGTAGAAGTGGCGCGTCCTGCCGTTCGGGAGCTCGTAGTACACCTCGATCTGGTAGTCCTGCTTGAACTCGAACTCGCTACCTTTGAGGAGCACCGGCGGCGCCGTGAGCCAGGTGCGCGACAGGATGACCGGCTTCCCCCCCGGCCCTCCGTGCGGCAGGTAGCGGCTGCCCCCGTTGAGGATGGATCGGTACTGTCGCGACAGGTACGAGACCGTGTTCACGGTCTCCCAGCGCAGCGACTCGGCCCGGCGGGCCAGGTAGTCCTGGTAGCTCGACCTGTAGGTCCGCTTGTAGTCGTCGTATACGTCCGGGTAGAGTTCGGGCTGGTTCGTCGCGATGACCAGCTTGTCGATCTCGTCGAGCTTGCAGTCGATCTCGGCGACGAGGAGGATGCCCGCCGCCTCGGAAGCGTCGATCGTCTTGTCGAGCCCCACGTTGGCGTTGGCCCCCTTCTCGAGGGCACCCACCGTCAGCTGCTCACCGCCGGCGCGCGCGAGGATCGCCTCGAGGTCCGCCGTCAGCTTCGCGATCTCGGGCTCGGGCGCCGCGTAGCCGCTCCAGAACCTCCGCGCCGTGAGCGTGACCTCGTCGGTCCCGGCGGTGGCCTCGTCCGTCGAGAGCGACTCGAACGAGCCCAGATCGCACGCAAGGAGGAGAGCCAGCGCGGCGAGGGGTGCGCGCGAGAGCGTGCGAGCGCCTTGCATCTCGCGGCACGGTAGCACCCGGCCGGCGCCTCGCAACCGAAGAATTCGGCTGAAAAGCGCTGAAATCCAGGCTATACCGCCACCCTGTGGGACGCGTCGCCAGGTTCATGATCCCGCTGGCGGTGGGCGCCTTCGCCCTCTCCTTCGCGCCCGATGCGCGTGCCCAGGAGCCGCCCGACGATCCCCCCGGCACGTCGTCGCCGCCCCCGCCCGAGCCGCGCGTGCGTCACGTCGGCGTCGTCCTCGGCGGCGGGTTTCCGCGGCTCTTCGGCGTCGAGGGCCTCCTTCGCAGAGGCAGCTGGGCGTTCGGCGCGTCCTTCGAGTCCACACCCCCGTCGCTCCTCTTCTCGACGCCGAAGACGTCCATCTCGTGGCACATGATCGACGTCCAGGCGCGCTGGTTCGTCTACAGGTTCGTGTTCGTCGGCGCCCAGGCAGGCTGGCAATACGTGAGGACGGATTCCTCCAACTTCGGCAGCGAGGTCGACTACGTGGTGACGAGCGCGAACATCGGGCTGCGCGCGGGCGTGCTCCACACGTTCCCGAGCGGCCTGGCCGTGGGTGGTGACCTCGGCGTGACCCATGGTCTCTTCCCGAGCCTTCGCCGGGCGTCGGAGAAGGGCGAGGAGGACTCGAACGCGCGGAAGGTCGCGCGCACGTTCGGGGAGTTCCCGATCCCCTACATGGGCGCCCGCGTGGGCTACTTCTTCTGACGTCCATGCGACGCGTCGCGCACGCCGCCGTCGCGTGGCTGGCGCTCGGGCTCGCGGCCTGCGCCATCCCCGCGCGCCCGACCGCCGCTTCCCCGCCCGGCGCGGCGCGCCTGTACGACGCCGTGGACTGGGAGAAGGCTGGCGACGAGGTCGTCCTCCGCCTCCAGGAGTACCTGCGCGTCGACACGACCAACCCGCCCGGCAACGAGACGCGCGGCGCGCAGTACCTCGCGGGCGTCCTCGCCGCCGAGGGGATCAAGTCGGAGATATTCGAGAGCGCCCCCGGTCGCGGCAACCTCGTCGCGCGTCTCGATCCTGCGCCCGGGGAGGCGACGATGGGGCCCCTCTGCCTCTTCTCTCACATGGACGTCGTCACGGCCGAGGCCGACAGGTGGCCGAAGGGCCGGGGGCCCCTCTCGGGCGCGCTCCACGACGGCTACATCTGGGGCCGCGGCGCGCTCGACATGAAGAGCCTCGGCGCCCTCGAGCTCGAGACCCTGGTCTGGCTCGCCCGCTTGAAGGTGCCGCTCCGGCGCTCGGTGATCCTGCTCGCGGTCGCCGACGAGGAGTCGACCTCGCGCGGCGTCCAGTACATGGTCGACCATCACTGGGACAAGCTCGGGTGCACACACTCGGTGAACGAGGGTGGCATCGGGATCAAGGACCTCCTCCTGCCGGGTCAGACCGTCTACACGATCTCCGTCGCCGAGAAGGGGACGCTGTGGCTCAAGATGACGGCGCACGGCGAGGCGGGGCACGGCTCGACGCCCGCGCCCGGGCGCGCGCCCGATCGCCTGGTCGCCGCGATCAACAAGCTCAAGGCGCGCGTCGACGAGCCGGTCGTCCACCCTGCGCTGTTCGAGCTCGCCGCGCGGGCCGGCCACGACGCCGGGGGGCTCTCCGGCTTCGTCCTCACGCGCCCCACCCTCGTGGAGATGCTCGTCCTCGGCAAGCTCCTCGAGAACCCCGCGGCGAGAGCGACCCTGTTCAACACGATCAACGTGACCGGCTTCGAGGGCATGAAGGAGCCCAACGTCATCCCGGGCGAGGTCTCCGCGACGCTCGACTGCCGCGTCCTCCCCGGCACCTCGCCGTGGGACTGGTTCCACGAGATCAAGAAGACGGTGGCCGACGAGCACATCAGCTTCGAGGTGCTCGACGCCCACGGCGGGAACGAGAGCCCGTGGGACGATCCTTTCTTCGCCGCGCTCGCGAAGCACGCGGTCGACGGCCGCCCGCACGTCGTCGCTGCGCCCGCGCTGTCGCCCGGGTACACCGACTCGCTGTTCCTCCGGAACAAAGGGACGCGCGCGTACGGGTTCATGCCGTTCGAGATCACGAAGGAGGAGCTCCTGTACTTCCACGGACGCGACGAGCGCGTGAGCGTCGCGAACGTGAAGCGCGGCTTCCGGTCGCTCTTCCGCGCGGTGCTCGACGTGTCGGCGCGATGAGGCCGGTCCGGGCACGTCGTGCCGCGCTCGCGCGGTCGCTGGCGGTGGCATGTGCGTTCGGCATCTCGTCTCTTCCGCTTTCGCGCGCCGAGGCCTCCCCCGCCGGGGAGAGCGCCTCCCCGCCCGAGACCGGCGAGGCGCTCGTGCCGCTCCCCGCCAGGGTCGACGAGGTGGTCGTGATCGGCCTCACGCGTACCGCGCCCGGCGTACCGCGCCGCGAGATCGGGTTCGCGGCGGGGGACACGATCACGGAGCACGACCTCGACCTCGCGGTGGCGCGCCTGTGGAACACGACCATCTTCGCTCGCGTGAAGGTTCGCGTCGTGCGTGGCGGCGAGGGCGGTGACCGCGTCCGCGCGGTGTTCGTCCTCGAGGATCGCTGGACCCTGAACCCGCTCATCGGGTACGGCGCGGGCGGAAACGCGTTCTTCTTCCGTGTGGGCGCGGCCGACAACAACATCCTCGGGCGGTTCCTCGAGGTGCAGGCCCAGTACCAGTGGTTCGACGGCTTCCACGGCGGGCAGGTGATCCTGCGCGATCCGAGGACCTTCGGGCAGCGCCTCGAGACCACGGTGCAGGCCGAGCGGTTGGTGCGCCCCCGGCCCGGCTTCTCGGATCAGCGCACGCTCGTCCGGCTCGAGGTCTTCTCGCTCCGCAACGAGGACTTCTTCCGCTTCGGCGCGCGGATCGACGGGTTCTGGGATCGCTTCCTCCCCCCGCTCGACCCGCCGACCCGCCTCCCCGCGCCGACGGGCACGCTCCTCGTCGAGCCGGCGATGCGCATCGGGCGCGTCGACACGGAGCGGCTTCTCCTGAAGGGGGCGAGCCTCGAGGTCCGCCACGGCATCGGCGCGACGACCTCGCCCGTCGCGTCGACGTACGCGCAGACGACGATCGAGGCGCTCGTCTTCGCGGCGATCGGCGCGCGCTGGAACCTCGCCGCGCGCGCCCGCCTCGCGACGATCACCCGCGTGCCGGAGCACCTCGAGCTCTACGTCGGTGGGCTCGACCTCGTTCGCGGCTACGCCGACAACCGCGTCCGGACACGCGGCTACGCGCTCGCGAACCGGGAGATGAGGTTCGTCGCGTTCGACTCCACGTGGATCGCGCTGATGCCGGTCGCGTTCACGGACGCGGTGCTGTCGGAGTCGCCGAAGGGGCCAGCCGGGGAGGACGTGCCCCGCGCGCTGCTCTCGGCGGGGGCGGGGCTCCGGATCCTGGTGCCGAAGTTCGTGGGGACGGGGTTCCGGTTCGACCTGGCCGTGCCGGCGGAGAGGCCGAGGGTGGGTCTGAACGTGGGGGTGTACCAGTTCTTCTGAGGTCTACTTCCCCCTGGACTCGATCGCGACGTACGCGCGCTCCGTGGCCCCCGTGTAGATCTGGCGCGGTCGCCCGATCTTCGTCGTCGTGTCCTCCATCATCTCCTTCCAGTGGGCGATCCACCCGGGGAGGCGCCCGATCGCGAAGAGGACGGTGAACATGTTCGTCGGGAACCCGAGGGCGCGGTAGATGATGCCCGAGTAGAAGT